>MKRV01000072.1 GCA_001897995.1 Alphaproteobacteria bacterium 65-37
ATCAGCGCAATTCAACCAACAAGTACGTGCGCTCCAAGGTCGACGCCGAGGATGCGATCATTGCGGGCTTCGAGAACGCCACGATCCTACGGCCAAGCGTCGTGTTCGGGCCGGAAGACGCCATGTTCAACCGCTTGGCCCGGATTGCGGCCCAGGCGCCGTTCCTGCCGGTGGTCGGTGACGGCTCGGCCAAGGTCCAGCCGGTCTTCGTGGGCGATGTCGGCAGCGCTGTCGCCGCCGTCCTGGCGCGTCCCGAGACTGCCAAGACCGTATTCGAGCTGGGCGGCCCCCGGGTCTACACCTATCGCGAAATCGCGGCGCTGACCTTGCGCGAGATCGACCGCCGGAAGTCGATCATCGGCGTTCCGGCGGGCCTGATGAAGATTGCCGGTTTCTTCGCCGAGTTCTTGCCGGTGCCGCCGCTCACCCACGACCAAGTCGACCTGCTCGTGACCGACAACGTCGCCCGCCCCGGCGCGCCGGGCCTGGCCGAGCTCGGCATCACGCCGACCGCGGCCGAGGCCATTCTGCCGACCTACCTCGATCGCTATCGCGTCGGCGGCCGCTACAACCAGCACGCACCGGCCTAGGCTTCTCTAGACTAACCCATTGATTCTCTGGAGCTTTCTAGAGCGCAAAGGCATGCTCCGAGCATATAGTACTATATCGGTACTATAATTTCTCTTTGAGAATCTCGTAACACGCCCTAGCTACTCTCGCGGCCTCAAAACGATTCCTAATAGGTCAATAATATTGACTATCGTTTGGTAGCGTGGTCTAAGTTAGTCAACAACGCAGCAAAGGCGCGGTCGGCGCGCTTCTTGCGTAATATAATTTCACAATTTGTCCAAGGAGGCCGGGGATGGCCGAAAGGATGCTGAAGTTCGTCGGAACGCCACAAGCCATGCCCGACAAGCGGCCGGCCGCGGAACGTCGTCGCGACTTCGACGAGATCTACCAGAGCTATGCCCAGGGCAAGGCAGCAGAGCAGGCGGCCCGTTGCTCGCAATGCGGCGTGCCCTTCTGTCAGATCCACTGCCCACTACATAACAACATCCCCGACTGGCTGAAGCTGACCGCCGAAGGCAGGCTCGACGAGGCCTACGAGCTCTCCGCCGCAACCAACAATTTCCCGGAGATCTGCGGCCGCATCTGCCCGCAGGACCGTCTCTGCGAGGGCAACTGCGTCATCGAGAAGGGCTTCGACTCGGTCACCATCGGCGCGGTCGAAAAGTACATCACCGACACCGCCTGGGAGCGTGGCTGGGTGAAGCCGATCCAGCCGCGGCGCGAGCGGCCGGAGAGCGTAGGCATCGTGGGCGCGGGCCCTGCCGGCCTCGCCGCCGCCGAGCAACTGCGCCGCAAGGGCTATCAGGTCGCGATCTACGACCGCTACGACCGGGTCGGCGGTCTGCTGATCTACGGCATCCCGAACTTCAAGCTGGAGAAGGAGATCGTGCAGCGGCGCGAAAAGCTCCTGCGCGACTCGAAGGTCGCCTTCCATCTGAACTGCGAGGTCGGTCGCGACGTCACCTTGGCCGAGTTGCGCCAGCGGCACGATGCGGTGCTGATCGCGACCGGCGTCTACAAGGCGCGCGACATCGCCGCCCCCGGCGTCGGACAGGCCGGCATCGTCGCCGCCCTCGACTACCTCACTGCCTCCAACCGTCACGGGCTCGGCGACACGGTCGCCGCCTTCGAGGCCGGCGACCTCGATGCCAGGGGCAAGAACGTTGTGGTGATCGGCGGCGGCGACACGGCGATGGATTGCGTGCGCACCGCGGTGCGCCAGGGCGCCAAGTCGGTGAAGTGCCTCTACCGCCGCGACCGTGCCAACATGCCGGGCTCGCAGCGCGAGGTGAAGCATGCCGAGGAGGAAGGCGTCGACTTCGTCTGGCTGTCGGCGCCGCAGGCCTTCCTCGGCAAGACGGCGGTGAGCCACGTGCGCACCGTGCGTATCCATCTCGGCATGCCCGACGCCACCGGCCGCCAGACGCCGCAGGAGATCCCCAACAGCCACATCAACATCGAGGCCGACCTGGTGCTGAAGGCGCTCGGTTTCGATCCCGAGGACCTGCCCGCGACCCTGCAGGCGCCCGATCTCGGCGTCACCGGCTGGGGCACCCTCAAGATCGACTGGCGCAGCATGATGACCAACCTCGACGGCGTGTTCGCCGCCGGCGACATCGTGCGCGGCGCCTCGCTGGTCGTGTGGGCGGTGCGCGACGGGCGCGACGCCGCCGAACGCATCCACGACTATCTCGCCACCAAGACGCAGGCCGCCCAGCGCATTGCCGCGGAGTAAGCACGCCATGCTGACGCTTTACGACTATCTCCCCTCTGGCAACGGCTACAAGATCCGGCTGGTGCTGGCCGCCTTCGACACGCCCTACAGGCTAGTCGAGCGCGACATCGTGAAGGGCGAGACCCGCACGCCGGAGTTCCTGGCCAAGAACGCCAACGGCCGCATCCCGGTCCTGCAGCTCGAGGACGGCTCGTTCCTCGCCGAGTCCAATGCCATCATCTGGTATCTCGCCGAAGGCACGCCGCTCGCGCCCCAGGAGCGCCGGGCTCGCGCCGAGACGCTGCAATGGATGTTCTTCGAGCAGTACAGCCTCGAGCCCTATATCGGCACGGTCCGCTTCTGGAAGCATTACGTCCCGGAGTTGACGCCGCTGCAGGAGATGGATCTGCCGGAGCGGATGAAGAAGGGCTACGCCGCCCTCGACGTCATCGAGAAGCACCTGGCGACGCGGCGCTTCTTCGTCGACGACCGGTTCGGCCTCGCCGACATCGCGCTCTATGCCTACACGCACGTGGCGCACGAGGGCGACTTCGACCTCGCGACCTATCCCAACGTCCGGACCTGGCTGGATCGCGTGGCCGGCCAGCCCAAGCACGTCCCCATCACGCACAAGAACTGACGAGGAGGAAATCCATGCCGATGATCAACGTGCAGATGTTCGAGGGCCGCACCATCGAGCAGCGCCGAAAACTGGTGAAGGAGCTGACCGACGGCACCTGCCGCGCACTCGGCTGCACGCCCGACGCCGTGCAGATTGTCCTCACCGACGTCAAGAAAGAGAACTGGGCCGAAGCCGGCAAGCTGTTCTCGGATTCATGAGCACGACGCGCCGATAGAGGGCCCTCTGTCATCCCGAAGCCCCCTCGACCGGCTCGGGATGACAAGGGTTTCTGAGGCGACAAGAGATCAATCAGGATTAAGACCATGTCCGCACGTCCCTTCGATGCCAAGCAGTTCGTCCGCGACTACCAGGACGGCACCGCCAAGCTGACTGACGCCTACGGCTACAACCCCGCCCAGGAGATCGACTCCTGCGGCGTCGGTCTCGTCGTGGCGCTGGACGGCAAGCGGCGACGTGACGTCGTTGCGGCCGGCATCGACGCCCTGAAGGCCGTGTGGCACCGCGGTGCCGTCGATGCCGACGGCAAGACCGGCGATGGCGCGGG
Organism: Alphaproteobacteria bacterium 65-37; assembly: GCA_001897995.1. GTDB lineage: Bacteria > Pseudomonadota > Alphaproteobacteria > Reyranellales > Reyranellaceae > Reyranella. The sequence continues at coordinate 3,472 of MKRV01000072.1, forward strand.
CATCCATGTCGAAATCCCGCAGGACTTCTTTCGGGAGTATGTCCGCGACTCCAGCGGCGAGCTCCCACAGGTCGGCCGCCTCGCCGTCGGCATGGTGTTCCTGCCGCGCACCGATCTCGGCGCGCAGGAGCGTTGCCGGACCATCGTCGAGACCGAGATCCTGCGCTTCGGCCACACCATCCTGGGCTGGCGCCAGGTGCCGGTCGATATTTCCTCGATCGGCGCCAAGGCCAACGAGACGCGGCCCGAGATCGAACAGATCCTGATCGGCCGCGGCGACGCCAAGCTCGACAACCGAGAGTTCGAGAAGCAGCTCTACATCCTGCGTCGGCGCATGGAGAAGGCGGCGATCGCCGAGAACATCGCCGAGTTCTACGTCTGCTCGCTGTCCTGCCGCTCGGTCGTCTACAAGGGCATGTTCCTCGCCGAGCATCTGTCGACCTTCTATCCCGACCTGCTCGACGAGCGCTTCGTCTCGCGCTTCGCGATCTTCCATCAGCGCTATTCGACCAACACCTTCCCGCAATGGAAGCTGGCGCAGCCCTTCCGCGTGCTCGCCCATAACGGCGAGATCAACACCATCCTGGGCAACGTCAACTGGATGAAGAGCCATGAGGCGCGCCTCGAGCACGAGGGCTTCGGCCGCGCGATCGAGGATCTGAAGCCGATCGTACAGCCCGGCGCCTCCGACTCCTCGGCGCTCGACAACGTCTTCGAGCTCCTGGTGCGCGGCCATCGCAACCTGCCGATGGTCAAGGCGATGATGATCCCCGAAGCCTCCGGCACGAACCCCAACGTGCCGGCCGAGCACCGGGCTATGTACAACTACGTCAACGGCGTGATGGAGCCGTGGGATGGACCGGCCGCCATTGCCGCTGTCGCCGGAAAGTGGGCGCTGGTCGGTCTCGACCGCAACGGGCTCAGGCCGATGCGTTACGTCTGCACCGCGGACAATCTGCTGATCGCCGGCTCCGAGGCCGGCATGGTGCCGCAGGAAGAGACCAGGATTGTCGAAAAGGGTCGACTCGGCCCCGGCGAGATGCTGGCCGTCGATATGGAGCAGCCGCGCCTCTACAAGGACCGCGAGCTGAAGGACATGCTGGCGGCGACGCACGACTATGCCAACTGGACGGCGCGTACGGTCGAGCTCGATTCGCTGATCAAGCAGGATACCCCGGCCACCGAGCATTTCGCGGCCGACGAACTGCGCCGCCGGCAGTTCGCCGCAGGCTGGTCGATCGAGGATCTCGAGGCGATCCTCCATCCCATGGTCGAGGACGGCAAGGAAGCCGTCGGCTCGATGGGTGACGACGCGCCGCTTGCGGTGCTCTCCGACACCTATCGCGGCATGCACCATTACTTCCGGCAGAACTTCAGCCAGGTGACCAACCCGCCGATCGACTCCTTGCGCGAGCGCAATGTGATGACGATCCGCACGCGGCTCGGGAACCTCGGCAACATCCTCGACGAATCGCCCGAGCAGAGCGAGATGCTGTCGCTGCAGTCGCCGATCGTGCTCAACGCCGAGTTCGAGGCGATGCGCAAGTACATGGGCGACACCGTCGCCCGCATCGACTGCACCTTCGATCCGAAGGGCGGGCTCGATGCCATGCGCCAGGCCTTCGAGCGCATCTGCAAGGAAGCCGAGGACGCCGTCCGCAGCGGCTGCCTGCATATCGTCCTGACCGACGCCAATATCGACGAGAACCGCGCCGCCCTGCCGATGATCCTGGCGGCAGGCGCTGTTCACTCCTATCTGGTGCGCCAGTCACTGCGCACCTTCACGTCGCTGAACGTGCGGTCCGGCGAATGCCTCGACGTGCACTATGCCGCCGTCATCATCGGCGTCGGCGCAACGACGGTGAACCCCTACCTCGCCGAGGAGACCATCGCGGCCCGTCATGCACGCGGCCTGTTCGGCAAGCAGTCGCTCGGCCAGTGCCTCGCCAACTACAAGAAGGCACTGGACGAGGGCCTGCTCAAGGTGATGTCCAAGATGGGCATCTCGGTGCTGTCGTCATATCGCGGCGGCTGCAACTTCGAGGCGGTCGGCCTCTCGCGTTCGCTGGTCAACGAGTTCTTCCCCGGCATGCCTTCGCGCATCTCGGGCATTGGCTTGCGCGGCGTGCAGGAGAAGATTGCCGAGCAGCATGCCCGCGCCTTCGACGAAGACGTGATCGCGCTGCCGATCGGCGGCTTCTACAAGGCCCGCCGCGGCGGCGACCGGCACAATTTCGACGGCACACTGATCCACATGCTGCAGGACGCGGTGAACACCGAGTCCTACGCCAAGTACCGCAAGTACAGCGAGGCCGTGCGCCGCCTGCCGCCGATCAACCTGCGCGATTTGCTCGACTTCAAGACCGACCGCGCACCCGTCACGCTCGACGACGTCGAATCGATCACCGAGCTGCGCAAGCGCCTGGTGGCACCCGGCATCTCGCTGGGCGCGCTGGGGCCCGAAGCGCACGAGACGCTGTCGATTGCCATGAACCGGATCGGCGCCAAGTCGGATTCCGGCGAAGGCGGCGAGGATCCCGGGCGCTACCGCCCGCGCCCGAACGGCGACAACGCCTCCTCGGCCATCAAGCAGGTCGCGTCGGGCCGCTTCGGCGTCACGGCGGAGTATCTGAACAACTGCCGCGAACTGGAGATCAAGGTCGCGCAGGGCGCCAAGCCTGGCGAAGGCGGTCAGCTTCCGGGCCTCAAGGTGAGCGAGATGATCGCCAAGCTACGTCACTCGACGCCGGGCGTCACCCTGATCAGCCCGCCGCCGCATCACGACATCTATTCGATCGAGGATCTGGCACAGCTGATCTACGACCTGAAGCAGATCAACCCTGAAGCGCGCGTGACCGTGAAGCTGGTCGCGCGATCCGGCATCGGCACGATCGCGGCGGGCGTGGCCAAGGCCAAGGCCGACGTGATCCTGGTGTCGGGTCATAGCGGCGGCACAGGCGCCAGCCCGCAGACCAGCATCAAGTATGCCGGCATCCCCTGGGAAATGGGTCTGTCGGAGACGCATCAGGTGCTGACGTTGAACCGGTTGCGCGAGAAGGTGCTGCTGCGCACCGATGGCGGCATCAAGACCGGCCGCGACGTCGTGATCGCCGCCATGCTGGGCGCCGAGGAGTACGGCATCGGCACGGCATCGCTGATCGCCATGGGCTGCATCATGGTGCGGCAGTGCCATTCCAACACCTGCCCGGTCGGCGTCTGCACCCAGGACCCGAAGCTGCGCGCCAAGTTTGAGGGTTCGCCCGAGAAGGTCGTCAACCTCTTCAGCTTCATCGCCGAGGAGGTGCGCGAAATCCTGGCGCAGCTTGGCTACCGCTCGCTGCTGGAAATCGTCGGCCGCTCCGACCTCTTGAAGCAGGTGAGCCGCGGCGCGCGTTACCTCGACGATCTCGACCTCAGCCCGCTGCTGACACGTGCCGACGGCGGCCGCGAGGTCGCGCATTGCACCGTCGAGGGCCGCAACGAGGTGCCCGACACGCTCGATGCGCAGATGCTGCGCGACGCCCAGCCGCTCTTCACGCATCGCGAGAAGATGCAGCTCCAGTACAGCGTGCGGAACACCCACCGCGCGGTCGGCACGCGGCTGGCCGCCATGATCACCCGCAAGTACGGCATGGCGGGCCTGCAAGCCGACACCGTGACCGTGCGCCTGCGCGGCACGGCCGGCCAGTCGCTGGGCGCCTTCGCCGTCCAGGGCATGAAGCTCGAGGTGTTCGGCGACGCCAACGACTATGTCGGCAAGGGCCTGAGCGGCGGCACCATCGTGGTGAAGCCGACGGTTTCGAGCCCACTGGTGCCCGAAGCCAACGCCATCATCGGCAACACCGTTCTCTACGGCGCCACCGCGGGCAAGCTGTTCGCCTCGGGACTCGCCGGCGAGCGCTTCGCCGTGCGCAACTCCGGCGCCGACGCGGTGGTCGAGGGCGTCGGCTCCAACGGCTGCGAGTACATGACCGGCGGCACGGCGGTGATCCTGGGGGCGACCGGCATCAACTTCGGCGCCGGCATGACCGGCGGCATGGCCTATGTCTACGACCCGGACGACAGTTTCGCCCTCAAGGTCAATCCCGAGACGGTGGTGTGGCAGCGCATCGACCATCCGCACTGGGACGCCGACCTGAAGGCGCGCCTGCAGGAGCATGTCGCGGAGACCAAGTCGCCGCTGGCCGCCCGCCTGCTGAACGACTGGAACCGCGAGGTCGAACGCTTCTGGCAGATCGTGCCGAAGGAGATGCTAACACGCCTGCCGCAGCCGCTCGGCGTCGAGAAGGAGAAGCGGGCGTAGGGCTGGGAGCACGCCACTCCAGTGGCATTCCCAGCGGCATGCCCCCCACCCGCACTGCCTGGCTGCAGCTCGGCGCCGTCGTCGTGCTGTTCGGCTTCGCCTGGCCGATCATCAGGATCGGCCTCGATGCCAGCACGCCGATCTGGATGGCGGCGGCGCGCGCCACCTTGTCGGCCGCTACTGCCTTCGTCCTGGTCGGAGCGCTCGGACGATTGACCTGGCCGAGCCGCGCCGACTGGCCGATCGTGCTGTCGGTCGGTGCGCTGCAGCTCACCTGTTTCTTCGCTTTCGCCAATCTCGGCGTGCAGAGCGTCCCGCCGGGACGGTCGGGCGTGCTCGCCTACACGACCATGCTCTGGATGGTGCCGCTCTCCTGGATGGTCGGCGAGAAGGTGGGCCTGCGCGCGCTGCTGGGCGCGGCGCTGGGCGTCGCAGGCATCGTCGTGCTGATCGATCCCTGGCGCTTCGACTGGAGCGACCGGGCCGTGCTGAGCGGCCATGGCTGGCTGCTGGCGGCAGGCTTCGCCTGGGCGCTGGCCATCCTGCATGCGCGACGGCATCGCTGGCGGCTCGCGCCACTCGACGTGCTGCCCTGGCAGATGGCCGTGGCGACCGGGTTGCTCTGGCTCCTCGCCTTCGTCCTCGAACCGCGAGGTCATCTCGATCTCGGCCAGCCCTCGCTCTGGCTGTCGCTGCTCTATCTCGGCGTGCTGGCCGGCCCGACCGCAACCTGGGCCGCCGTCTCCGTGGCGCGCGCCCTGCCGCCGATCACCGGTGCGCTCGGCATGCTGGGCGTGCCGCTGCTCGCCATCGCGAGTTCGGTCGTACTGGTCGGCGAGCCGATTACCTGGCCGCTGCTGGCCGGCACGGCCCTGGTGATCGCGGGGATTGCCATCGTGATCCTCGACCGACAGGCGCCCCCGCCGTCGAAATAGCGACTTGGCACGAACGTTGCTGCTCTCGCCCCATCCTTGGGGAGGGAGATCCGCCATGCTGAACCGTCGCCGCCTACTTGTCGGGACCACGTTTTCTGCCGCCGCGCTGGCCGCGCCGTCGATCCTGCGGGCGCAGGACCGGACCGTGAAGATGGGCGCCCTGCGGCTGGTGCATTCGATGCCGCCCTACTTCTACGACCGCTTCCTCCCGGCCGGCACGAAGCTGGAAGTGATCGTGTTCGACAGCCCGACCGACGGCAAGAACGCCGTCATCACCAAGTCGGTCGATTTCGGCACGTTCGGTATCGCGGCCGGCATCCTGGGCGCGGCCGTGGGCGAGCCGGTCGTCGTGGTGGGCGCGATGTCGAACAAGGGCATGGGCGTGATCGCCAAGGCCGGCTCCGACATCCGCTCGGTCAAGGATCTCAAGGGCAAAAAGGTCGGCATCTGGCCGGGATCGACGCAGGAGGTGTTCATCCTAGAGCGCCTCAAGATGGAAGGCCTGTCGGTCAAGGACATCAGCTCGGTCCGCGTCCCCTTCGGCGAAATGCCGGCCATGCTCGCCCGTGGCGATATCGACGCCTATGTCGGCGCCGAACCCGGTCCGGGCCTTTCGATCTCGACCGGCGCCGGCCAGCTCGTCGAGTATCCGTACGGCACCGCGATGGGCGGCCTGAACATGATCTTCGCCACGCATGCCGACACGGCCGCGAAGAACCCCGATCTCGTGCTCGCCATGCTGAAGACGCAGCGCAAGGCCGTCGAATTCATGACCGCGAACACGCCGGCCGTCGTCGACATGTCGGTCCAGAAGCTCGGCGCCAACCGCGCCGCCGTCGACCAGGCGCTGGGGGCACGCAATGTCGAATATGTCTGGAAGCTCGACGACAAGGTGCAGGGGCAGGCCAGGACCTATGCGCAGCACATGCTCGACCTGAAGCAGATCCGCGCCCTGCCCGACTTCGGCAAGTTCCTCGATCCCAAGTTCTCGAACGAGATCGCCGCCAGCTGAGCGGGGTGCGGCATGGCCATCGCCGAAATGAGTCCGGAACCCGCGATCGCTCTGCGGCGAACCACCCTGCAGGCGCTGTGGCGGCGGCTGCGGCCGACCGTGCTCGCCCTGATCGTGCCCCTGTTGCTGCTGGCCTTCTGGCAGGTGGCCACCGCCAATCGCTGGACCCTGCTGATCCCGACCCCCTATCAGGTCGGCGAATACATGGTCGATTTTGCCGTCGGCGGCATCTACGACGATGCCTATTCCGGCACCTTGCTGACGCACCTTCTCGCGTCGATGGGACGCGTCTATGGCGGGTTCGCGCTCGCCGCCCTTTTCGCCCTGCCAATCGGCATGATGGTCGGCCGCCTGCCGACAGCGCGCATGGTGCTCGATCCGTTCCTGCAGCTCATGCGGCCGATCCCCGTTACCGCCTGGCTACCCCTGTCGATGATCCTGTTCGGGCTCGGCGCGAAATCGGCCTTCGCCCTGGTCTGCCTCGGCGCCTTCTATCCGATCCTGCTCAACACCACCTTCGGCGTACGCTCGGTCGATCCCAAGCTCTTCGAGGCCGCCTCGATGCTGGGCTGCCGCGGCGGCGCGCAGTTCTACAAGGTGGTTCTGCCGGCCGCGACGCCGTCGATCTTCACTGGCCTGCGCCTCGGGCTGGGTCTTGCCTGGTTCGTGATCGTCGTCGGCGAGATGACCGGCGTCCCGCAAGGATTGGGGGCGGTGATCATGGACGGCCGTACCTTGTCGCGAACCGAGCTCGTCATCTGCGGCATGATCGTGATCGGCCTCGCCGGCTACGTCTCGGATCGGCTCGTGGTGGCGCTCGGCAATCGTCTGCTGCGCTGGAGCCCGACCCACCATGCCTGAGGCCACACCGATCATCGAGATCAAGCATGTCTCGAAGCAGTACCGGCTGCAGCAGCAGTCCATCCAGGCGCTGTCGGGCGCCAACCTCACCATCCGCAAGGGCGAGTTCATCTGCCTGATCGGCGCGTCGGGCTGCGGCAAGTCCACCCTGCTGCGCATCATGGCGGGCTTCGAACCGCCCTCGGCGGGCGAGGCGCTGATGTGGGGCAAGCCGATCGTCGGCCCCGATCCCAGTCGCGGCATGGTATTCCAGGACTACGCGCTGTTTCCGTGGCTGACGGTGCGCGAGAACATCGGCTTCGGACCCGCGGCACGCGGCCTCGCCCGCAGCCAGGTCAAGGAAACCGTCGACAAGTTCGTCGAGCTGGTGGGCCTCGCGAAATTCGCCGACGTCTATCCGCATCAGCTTTCCGGCGGCATGAAGCAGCGGGTGGCCATCGCCCGCGTCCTGGCCAACGACGCCGAGCTCGTGCTGATGGACGAACCGTTCGGGGCACTCGATGCGATGACCCGCGAACGCCTGCAGGACGAGCTGCTCGAGATCTGGCAGCGCACCGGCCTCACGGTCGTGTTCGTCACGCACTCGATCGAGGAGGCAATCTTCTTGGCCAACCGCGTCGTCGTGATGACACCCGGGCCGGGCCGGATCGAAAGCGACAATCTTCTCGACCTCGTCCGCCCGCGAGACGTGGCCAGCCCTGAGTTCAACGCCGTCCGCCGCGTCCTGGGAGCCAAGCTGCACAGCCACCACGGCAAGAAAGCGGCCTAGACGGCAATTGCCTTCGCGGGGCGGGATCGAAACAATCGGGCATGTCCCGGATCGAAATCGAGCGGCGCGATGCCGCCGCGCCCCCAGTCGTCATCCCCCAGGCCATTGCCATCATCCGTTTCAACAATCCGCCCAAGGGTTACATGAATGCAGCCATGGTGGCCGAGCTGGAGGCGGCGGTCGACACGCTGCTCGCCGACGAGACGGTGCGGGTGCTGGTCTTCACCGGGGCGCTGAAAGGCGTGTTCGTCGAGCATTACGACGTTTCGGAACTCGTGGCACTTTCCGAACGGCTGCGCGCCAAAGGCACCGCCTTCTCGCTCGACCGGCCCTCGCCCGAGAGCACCTATCACAAGATCCTGGCGAAGCTGGAAGCGGCCCCCAAGCCGGTGATCGCCGCGATCAACGGCACGGCCATGGGCGGCGGCTTCGAGTTCTGCATGGCCTGCGACATCCGCCTGGCCGAGCGCGGCCCTTACTGGCTCGGCCAGCCGGAAATCAATATCGGCATCCTGGCCGGCGCCGGCGGCACACAGCGTCTGGTGCGGCTGGTCGGCGAGGCCCGCGCCCTGGAACTGTCGCTGATGGGCCGCACCGTATCGCCCGACGAAGCCGCCACCCTCGGCATGGTCCATGCCGCCGTCGACGGGCCGGTGCTGGAAGCCGCGCTGGCGATGGCAGAACGGCTGGCCGGCCAGCCGCCCAAGGCCGTGGCGCACATCAAGCGGCTGGTGCGGTCGGCCGCTGAAACGCCGCTGTCACAAGGATTGGCCAACGAGCGAACCTTGTTCCTCGATCTCGCCGTCAGCGACGACGGCCACCGGCTGATGAGCGAATTTGTCGCCGGCCGACGCACCATTCGCGACTGATTGACAGGCCGCCGGCTGGCCTACCATATGCCGGCAACCCGGGACGAGGACGGAACGGAGCGATGGCGAACAAGGTCTACAAGGATGCGAAGTCGGCCCTCGAGGGCCTGCTGCGGGACGATCTGATGCTGATGTGCGGCGGCTTCGGCCTGGTCGGCATTCCCGACAAGTTGATCCACGCGGTGCGTGACTCGGGCGTCAAGGGCCTGACCTGCGTGTCGAACAATGCCGGCATCGACGGCGCGGGCCTCGGCCTGCTGCTGGAGACCGGGCAGATCAAGAAGATGATCTCGTCCTATGTCGGCGAGAACAAGACCTTCGCCAAGCTCTACCTCGACGGCAAGCTTGAGCTGGAATTCAACCCGCAGGGCACCCTGGCCGAGCGCTGCCGCGCCGGCGGCGCCGGCATTCCCGCCTTCTACACCAAGACCGGCGTCGGCACCCTGGTGGCCGAGGGCAAGGAGACCAAGGTCTTCGACGGCGAGGAATATGTCATGGAGCGCGGCCTGTTCGGCGACATTGCGCTCGTCAAGGCATGGAAGGGCGACACCGCCGGCAACCTGATCTATCGGAAGGCGGCGCGGAACTTCAATCCGATGATGGCGACCGCGGCGAAGATGTGCGTCGCCGAGGTCGAGGAGCTGGTGCCGGTGGGCCAGCTCGATCCCGACCAAGTCCACACGCCCGCCGTGTTCGTGAAGCGCATCTTCTGCGGCGCGCCATACGACAAGCAGATCGAACAGCGCACCGTGCGCAAGGCTTAGGAGACGACGATGGCCTGGACCCGCGATCAGATGGCGGCGCGTGCCGCCAAGGAACTCAAGGACGGCTTCTACGTCAATCTCGGCATCGGTATCCCGACCCTGGTGTCGAACTATGTGCCCGAGGATGTCGACATCACCCTGCAGAGCGAGAACGGCATGCTGGGCGTCGGCCCCTTCCCTCTCGACAACGAGGTCGATGCCGACATCATCAATGCCGGCAAGCAGACCGTGACCGAGGTGAAGGGCACGTCCTACTTCAGCTCAGCTGACAGCTTCGCCATGATCCGCGGCGGCCATATCGACCTGTCGATCCTCGGCGCCATGGAAGTGGCGCAGAACGGCGACCTCGCCAACTGGATGATCCCGGGCAAGATGGTGAAGGGCATGGGCGGCGCGATGGATCTTGTCGCAGGGGTCAAGCGGGTCATCGTCACCATGGAGCATGTCTCCAAGGACGGCGCCTCCAAGCTCCTGCAGGAATGCACCCTGCCGCTGACCGGCCGCCGCGTCGTCGACATGGTGATCTCCGAGCTCGGCGTCTTCAGCGTCGACAAGAAGGGCGATGCCGGCGTGACCCTGGTCCAGCTCGCCGACGGCGTCACGGTCGACGAGGTCAAGGCCAAGACCAAGGCCAAGCTGGCAATCGGCCTGTAAGGCAGCAGGGGCACGCTCCCCCGTTCTACCGGCCGGCATTGCTCAATGCCGGCCCGGCTGACCATTGGCACCGTTCCGCCACCGGACGCAGGCCGGGTTCAGCACCTTTCACAGCGAACGTGAACAGCAGCGGCACGGACAGGGGCCGCACCACAGACAGGCGCAGTTCGGTCCGGCCGTACAGGTCGCTCATGGACGCGACGGCAGGACTGCCAGCCAGTTCGAGCCTGCCGCCGTCGGCGCTGAGCTGCCACGCACCGGCCGCGAAGCGGCCGCCATCGAGGCTGACCCTCACCGCGGCAGCCCAAGCCCCCGGACGCAGTCCATCGGCATCCACATGCACGCTCGTCAGGCCCTCGAAGCAAAGGACGCGGAGGCTGGCTTGACGGCTGGAGCTCCTTTCCCGGGCGACTCCGAACAACACGGCCGCCGGACCGCTGACCCCGGTGTCGTGATTGCGCGCGTCGACGTGGATCCATGTTGCGCGGCCGGCATCCAGGGATGGCAGACGAAGCGCATCTTCCGGATCGGGCAGTTCAGCATATGCGGCGCCAGCCCACAGGGCACTCGCCGCGGCGAGGGAGAGAGCAAGTCGATGACGTTGCATGTCAGCACCTGAAACTTCGGCAATAAAAAAGCGGCCTCTCCGGCCGCTGCAGGCGCACAATGAGCGCTTGTCAGCCGGAGTGTGCTACGCGGAAAACGACCATGCCGAACGACGCGGCAGCACCAATCGCGAACGACATGACGACATCGGTCATGCCGGGCGCCGAAGCGGGCAGGTCTCCTTTACAGGTGATTGTTGCAGCCATGGCGCGCGTATACGCCCATTCGGGTGGCCTGCCAAGAGGCCCGAGAAAATCCCAAGAAAATCCCCAGAAAATCGAGTCCAATGTTGCCCGTAGGGCACAAAGGCTTTTCGGGCTTCAGCACGATCTGCGAGCAACACAGCGTGGCAAGGCGAGGCACGAACACGGCAGCGGCACGTGCTCGGAAGCCGCGCCCATCAACGCGCGGCCACCGCGCGCTCGACGATCTCCACCCGACGATTCTTTGCCCGCCCCTCCTCAGTGCGATTGGTCGCGACTGGCGCGACCATGCCGGCGCCGGCCGGCATCAGGCGGCTGGCGGCGATGCCTGAGGCCGCGAGGGCGTTCACGATCGACTGGGCGCGGCGCTGCGACAGCGTGAGGTTGTAGTCGAAGGCGCCCTGACCGTCGGTGTGGCCGACGATCAACACCTCGAGCTTGGGGTTCTTCTTCAGCAGTTCGCCGAGCTGGTCGATCTGCGGCTTCGATTCGGGCTTGATGTCGGCCTTGTCGAAATCGAACAGGATTCCATAGATCGCGACCTTGCCGTTGCGCGTCAGCGCGTCTTCCAGCTCGTCGGCCTTCACCACCACCATCTGCTGTTCCATCGGCTTCAGCTCGACCACCTCGAGCTTCACATAGGCGCGCCCAGTCGGCTCGTCGGTGGTGACGTAGAGGGCGAGGTAGACGTCGCCGGCCGGGCGCACGAGCTTGGCTGCCAGATAGTGCTGCTGCTTGTCGTACAGAAGCCCGTTATGGACGTCGGGGTTCATCTTTGCATTGAAGAGATAGCCGCAGTCGGCGCGCGAGCAGGTGAACAGCGTCTCGAAGCCCGCGCCCTTCAGTGCCTCCTGATAGTTGCGGAACACTTCGAGTGACGAACGGTCGGGAGGCGCGCGATAGATCAGGGAGGTGACCTTGCCTTCGAGCGCGATCGGCCGCTCGGAAAGCGCCGAGGCTCGGCCACTGCCCGGGCCCTTCTTGGTCGGGCCTGCGATCAACGTGTACTCGGTGAACTTCTCGACGTTATAGGCACGAATCTCAGAGTCCTTGTAGCGCGGAACGAGCGGGTGATCTGCCGAGCCTTTGACGTCCGGTTGCCTGAGCGCGGGTTTCTGTCCCTGCGCCTGGGCCGACGCCGCGGCGGCCGCAAACGCGAGGAGAAACGCGACGAAAACAGCAAACCGGACCATGCGAACGGGCCTCCTAACAGGAAGACCATCATAGCAACCGGGAATTGCCCGGCCAGAGCCGCCTCGCCGGCCTCCGCGCGGACTGGACTCGCGGCGCCCGCGCCCCTATCTCAAGGGCCAAATTCGAGGATTTCGCATGGCCAGTCCCGCCTCCACGACCCAGGTGCCCGTCACCGTGCTCACCGGCTATCTCGGCGCCGGCAAGACCACCCTGCTCAACCGGATTCTCAGCGAGCAGCATGGCAAGAAATACGCCGTCATCGTGAACGAATTCGGCGAGCTCGGCGTCGACAACGACCTCGTGGTGAATGCCGACGAGGAAGTGTTCGAGATGAACAACGGCTGCATCTGCTGCACCGTGCGCGGCGACCTGATCCGCATCATCGAAGGGCTGATGAAGCGCAAGGACAAGTTCGACGGCATCCTGGTCGAGACGACCGGGCTGGCCGATCCCGGTCCGGTGGCGCAGACCTTCTTCACCGACGAGGACGTCCGCGCCCGCACCCGGCTCGACGCCATCGTCACCGTGATCGATGCCAAGCACTTCTTCGGCCAGCTCGAGCAAGGCTCAGAGGCCGAGCAGCAGGTAGCCTTCGCCGACGTGATCCTGCTCAACAAGACCGACCTGGTGAGCGCCGACGAGTTGGCCAAGGTCGAAGGCAAGATCCGCAGCATCAATCGTTACGCCCGCATCTTCCGCACCGAGAAGAGCCAGATCGAGCTCGACGCCATTCTCGACAAAGGCGCGTTCGATCTCGGGCGTATCCTCGAATTCGAGCCTGACTTCCTGCAGAGTGGCCACGACCACAATCACGAGGACGAGGTCGCCAGCCTCTCGATCAGCACCGACCGACCGGTCGACCCCGAGAAGTTCCAGAAGTGGATGGGCGCTCTGCTACAGATCAAGGGCCCCGACATCTTTCGCAGCAAGGGCATCCTGGCGATCGACGGCGCGCCGCGACGCTACGTCTACCAGGGCGTCCACATGATGATGGACAGCGACTGGGGCTCGCCCTGGAAGGACGGCGAAGCACGCGCCAGCAAGCTTGTGTTCATCGGCCGCAACCTCGATGGCGACAACCTGAAGCGCGGCTTCGAAGACTGCCTGAAGAAGTAGTTCGACATCGTGAAGCTCGATCTCGCCAATCCGGCCTGGCAGCAGACCCTGCCGTCGGCCCGCTCCCTCGCGACCGACGCCCCCGTCGCCGCCTGCGCCTTCAGCCATGACGGCAGCACAGTGGCGTTCGCCCTCGGCGACGGCCAGGTCCGGCTGCTGCCGGCCGATATCGCGGCCCCCACGCCCACGGCGGCCGCGCCCCTGCATGGCGGCGCGGTGCTGGCCCTGATCGCCGACCCGGCCGGCGACGGCTTCGTGAGCGGCGGTGACGACGGCCGCGTGCTGCGTATCGCCCCCGACGGTTCGGCGACCGAGCTGCTGGCGCAGAAGGGCAAGTGGGTCGAGCATCTCGCCGCCCATCGCAACGGTGCGGTGGCGATCGGGGTCGGGCGCACGATGTTCGTGGCCAAGGACGGCGAGGTCCGCGAATTCGGCCCGCACCAGAGCACGGTGGCTGGCCTCGATTTCAGCAAGGATGGCAGCCGCGTCGCCTGCGCGCATTACGGCGGCATCACGGTGTGGAGCATCGGCCAAGTGATCCTGCCGCCGCGCAAGTTGGCTTGGCGCGGCAGCCACGTCGCCCTGAAATGGAGCACCGACGGCAAGTTCATCGCCACGGGCACGCAGGAGAACGATATCCATGTCTGGCGCGTGGCGCAGGCCACCGACATGCGCATGCAGGGCTATCCCGCCAAGGTGAAGTCGCTGTCCTGGACGGCCGATGCACGCTTTCTCTACACCTCGGCGCAGCCCGTGTTCACCGCCTGGCCGTTCTCCGGCAAGGGCCCCGAAGGCAAGCCGCCCCTGCAGTTCGGCGACGAAGGCGCCGGCCTGATCACGGTCGTGGCCGCGCATCCGGCGGCGGAGTTCGTGGCCGGCGGCTACGACTCGGGCGAGCTGCAGCTCGGCGACATCAAGGCCAAGCGCTCGGTGGTTCTGAAGATGGCCGACAGCTCGGCCATCACTTGCCTCGCCTGGGCGCCTGACGGTTTCCGGCTGGCCGTCGGCAACGAGCGCGGCGATCTCCAGGTCATCGACCTGAAGCGCTGATCAACCCTGGCGCACCAGGAGTCGGTGCGACAGGAAGCAGAACAGGCCCGCGACGCCCATGGCCATCGTCATGGGCGCGATCGAGCCGTCGAAGGTCTGGCCGACCACGGCGCCAAAGGCGGCGCCGATGCCGAAGGTCAGCACACCCATCAGGGACGACGCCGTGCCCGCCATGTGCGGATAGCGCTGCAGCGCCATCGCCGTGGCGTTGGGACCGATCAGGCTCAAGGTCGCAATCTGGGCAACGAAACAGGCCAGGAAGGGCGCGAGCCCGATCGTGCCGTAACGGGCTTCGATCATGCCCAGCACCGCCGCAGTGAGCCCCGCCACCATCGGCACATAGACGGCGAAGCGCAGGATGCGGCCGGCGCCGAGCTTGGGCACGAAGCGGGCATTGAGCAGGCTGCCGATCGTCATGAAGATCACCATGCCACCGAACACCACGCCGAAATGGCGCGGTGCGATGCCGTAGCGCTCGATGAAGACGAAGGGCGAACCGGAGATGAACGAGAACAGCGCCGCGAACATGAAGGCGCCGGTGAAGGCATAGCCCATGAAGGCGCGATGGTGCAGCAGCTCGCCAAAGCGTTTCACCACCAGCAGCGGCTCGAGCGGCTGGCGGTATTCCGGCCGCAGGGTCTCGGGCAGGCGCCACCAGGCGATCAGGAACCCGAAGATGCCGACACCTCCCAGTACCCAGAAGATCGCACGCCAGCCCGCAAACCACAGGATCTGTCCGCCGATCAGCGGTGCCAGCATGGGCGCGATCGACGTCGCCGCCAGCATCAGCGACATGGCGCGTGCGGCTTCGTCGCGTTCGGCCATGTCGCGCACCATGGTTCGGGCCAGCACTACGCCGCCGCAGGCCGCCAGGCCCTGCAGGAAGCGCAGCAGGATCAACTGGCCGGCCGAGGCGGCGAAGGCGCATCCGACGCTCGCCAGGACATAGACGACGAGGCCGCTCAAGATAACCGGCCGCCGGCCGAACCGGTCGCCCGCCGGGCCATAAATGATCTGGCCGAACCCGAAAGCCACCATGAACACCGACAGGGTGAGCTGGATATCGCCGACGCTGCCGTTGAGCTCGACGGTGATCACCGGCAGGGCCGGAAGGTACATATCGATCGACAGCGGCGTGAAGGCCGACAAAAGGGCCAACACCGCCACCAGCAGGGGAGTGAGGGTCGGGCGGTCGGTAGTGGGTTTTGAGACAGACATCGTGCGCGGCTCTAACGGCAATTGATGCCCGACGCCATGCTATAAGCGGACCATGTCGTTGCTGCCTGACCTGTCGGAAATGCAGATCCGCCGTTACGCCCGCCACATCGTGTTGGCGGAGGTGGGCGGCATTGGACAATCGCGGCTGATCGCCGCCAAGGTGCTGGTGATCGGCGCCGGCGGTCTCGGCGCACCCCTCCTGCAGTATCTCGCGGCGGCCGGTATCGGCACCCTGGGCGTGATCGACCACGACACGGTCGACCTCTCCAATCTGCAGCGCCAGGTCATCCACCGCACCAGCGACGTCGGCGTCTCCAAGGTCGAGAGTGCGCGGCGGGCGCTGGCTGAGATCAACCCCGAGGTGACGGTCGTCGCGCACGACGAACGCCTCACGGCGGAGAACGCCGAGCGCATCCTCGCGGGTTACGACCTGGTAGCCGACGGCAGCGACAACTTCGCCACACGCTATCTCCTGAACGACACCTGCTTTCGCCTCAGAAAGACCCTGGTCTCGGCCGCCATCCTGCGCTTCGACGGCCAGCTTTCGACCTACAAGGCCTGGCAGGGCGCGGGCCATCCCTGCCTGCGCTGCCTGTTTCCCGTGGCGCCATCGGAAGACGCCGTCCCAAGTTGCGCCCAGGCCGGCGTCCTGGGGGCGCTGGCCGGGACGCTGGGCACGTTGCAGGCGACCGAGGTGGTGAAGGAGATCCTGGGCGTCGGCCGCTCGCTCTCCGGCCGGCTGGTGATGTACGACGCGCTGGCCGCTTCGTTCGACGAAATGACGGTCGCCAAGCGGCCGGACTGTCCGACCTGCGGGTCTCCAGCATGAGCAGCGACGGCGGCATTTCGGTCATCCTGCGGGCGGGCGACTACGAAAGTGCCCACTATGGCCTGGCGCTGGCGGCCGCCGCGCTCGCCGTGAACAAGCCGGCGGTGCTGTTTTTCACCATGGCCGGCATCCGTGCCCTGCAGGGCCCGCCACCGGCCCTCACCCAGTGGGAGCGCGACGCCGAGAACAGGGCGCGCGGTGTCGGCGACTTCGAAACCCTGCTGCAGGCCTGCATCGAGCTTGGCGCGCGCTTTATCGTGTGCGAAATGGGCCTGCGGTCGCTTGCCATCGACCGTGCGAGTTTGCGCGCCGACGTCCCCTTCACGGTCGCCGGCATCGTGACCTTGCTGGAAGAGACCAAGCCGGGCATGCATCTCGTTTCGCTGTGACGCCCTCGCATCCATCCACGCTGACATCCATTCACCGGGAGACCTCATGACATCCGCTGCCTTCGACGTGCTGGGAATCGGCAACGCCATCGTCGACGTCCTGACCAAGGCCGACGATGCCTTCTTGAGCCAGCATGGCTTGGTGAAAGGCAGCATGATGCTGATCGACGAGGCGCGCGCCGACACGCTCTATGCCGCCATGGGGCCCGGTGTGGAGATCTCCGGCGGTTCCTGCGGCAACACCATGGCCGGTGTCGCCTCGTTTGGCGGCAAAGGCGCCTATATCGGCAAGGTGCGCGACGACCAGCTCGGCGCCGTGTTTGGCCATGATCTCAGAGCCACCGGCGTCTCCTTCGAGACCGCGAGCGCCACCACGGGCCCTGCAACCGCACGCTGCCTGATCCTGGTGACGCCCGACGCGCAGCGCACCATGAACACCTACCTCGGCGCCTGCACCGGGCTCGGCCCCAACGATATCGACACGGCGCGCGTCGGCGCGGCGCAGGTGACGTATGTGGAAGGGTATCTCTGGGACGCACCGGCCGCCAAGCAGGCGGTGCTCAAGGCCTTCGACGCCGCCCACGCCGCCGGCCGCAAGGTCTCGATCACCCTCTCCGATTCCTTCTGCGTCCATCGCTACCGCGACGAGTTCCGCGACCTGGTGCGCAACAAGGTCGACATCCTGTTCGGCAACGAGGCCGAGATCAAAGCGCTCTACGAGGTCGAGACCTTCGAACAGGCGCTCGAGGCCGTGCGCAAGGACGCCAAGATCGCCGCCCTGACGCGCAGCGAAAAAGGCTCGGTCGTGGTCAAGGGCAGCGAGACCTACGAAGTGCCGGCGGCTCCGGTGGCCAAGGTCGTCGACACGACCGGCGCCGGCGATCTCTACGCCGCGGGCTTCCTGTTCGGCTTCACCCACGGCAAGCCGCTCGCCGAATGCGCGCGGCTGGGCGGCATTGCCGCTGCCGAGGTGATCTCCCATGTCGGCGCCCGCCCCGAGAAGGCGCTGAGCGGTCTGGTTTGAGCGATCCCGTCTCCGACACTCGCGCCGGCAAGGGCTGGCGCGAGTCGCTCGCGACCTACACGCATCCGCGTGTCGTCACGTTTCTGTTCCTCGGCTTCTCGGCCGGGCTGCCGTTCCTGCTGGTCTTCGCCACCTTGTCGGCGTGGCTGCGCGAATACGGCATCAGCCGCACCGCGATCGGCTTCATCAGCTGGATCGGCATCACCTACTCCTTCAAGTTCGTCTGGTCCCCGGTCGTCGACCGCGTGCCGCTGCCGTTTCTGACCCGCTGGCTGGGCCGCCGTCGCGCCTGGATGCTGCTGGCGCAGACCGGCATTGCCGCCGGCCTGCTGGGCATGTCGTTCTGCGACCCGCGCACCGATCTCTGGAGCCTGGTGGCGCTGGCGCTGGTCGTGGCCTTCTCCTCGGCGACCCAGGACATCGCGCTCGACGCCTTCCGCATCGAAGCGACCGATGCCAGCCTGCAGGGTGCCACCGCCGCCACCTATCAGCTCGGCTACCGCATCGCCGTGCTCGCTGCCGGCGCCGGCGCGCTTTACATCGCCGAGTTCGGTTCCTGGCCGATCGCCTACCAGACGATGGCCATCCTCGGTCTCGTGGGCATCGTCACCACGCTTGCGATCACCGAGCCCGAACGGCAAGCCGTCGCCGGCACCTCGGAGCTTGAAGGCAAAGTCGCGATCTTCGCCGCCCGGCTCGGCGCAATGCCTCAATGGCTGCGCCAGGTGCTGATCTTCGTTTACGGCGCGATCGTCTGCCCGTTCGTCGACTTCTTCGCGCGCTACGGCTGGATGGCCGTCGTGCTGCTGCTGTTCATCGGCCTGTTCCGCCTGTCCGACATCGCCATGGGCGTGATGGCCAACCCGTTCTACATCGACATGGGCTTCACGCTGGCCGAGATCGCCAACGTCTCCAAGATCTACGGCTTCGTGATGTCGATCCTGGGTGCCTTGCTGGGCGGCGCGCTGGTGTTCCGCGTCGGCGCGGCGCGGCTGCTGGTGGTCGCCGTCTTCCTGATCGCCGCCAGCAACCTCACCTTCTCCTGGCTCGCCCTGGTCGGCCGGCCCGACACGCTGATTCTCACGATCGCCATCAGCATCGACAATCTCGTGGGCGGCATGTCGGGGTCGATCTTCATCGCCTTCCTGTCGGGCCTCACCAACACCGCCTATACCGCGACCCAGTATGCGCTGTTCACGTCGATCATGACCCTGCCGGGCAAACTCATGGGCGGCTCCTCGGGCTGGATCGTCGACAAGCTGCAGTCGGAATATTCCGGCGCCTACAAGTTCGGCGGTTACGCCATCTTCTTCGCCTACACGGCGATGCTCGGCCTGCCGGCCTTCATCCTGGCGATGATCGTGCGTCGGCGCTTCGCAAAAGAAACCCCTCCTTCCTGAGGAAGGAGGGGCAGTATATCGGCGTCGGGTGTCGTCCGCGCCGGGGGAACCGACCCATTCCGGAGCGGGAGGCGTGGGGCGCCGGGCTTGGAATGGGCATCTCCCGTGTAAGGGCTGGACGCTACAAAACCGTTACTGGCCGTGTGGAAAACCCCACTTCTCTGCCCCGGACTGCGCGAAGGAGGAGAAAGAAGCGTCAGCCTGGCGTGGCGTCGAGGGCGTAGCCGGCGGCGCGAACGGTGCGGATCACGTCGGCATGGCTCTCGCCGTTCAGCGCGATGCGCAGGCGGCGGATATGCACGTCGACGGTGCGCGCCTCGACATAGACGTCCTTACCCCATACCGCATCGAGCAGTTGCTCGCGCGAGAAGACGCGGCCGGGATGCTCCATGAAATGGCGCAGCAGGCGGAATTCGGTGGGGCCGAGATGGATCGGCTTGCCACCGCGCGTCACGCGGTGCGCCACGAGATCCATGACGATGTCGGCGTAGGACAGCGCCTCGTCGGCCAGCGCCGGCCGGATGCGCCGCAACACGGCCCGAATGCGCGCGACCAGCTCGGTCGGCGAGAAGGGCTTTGGCACGTAATCGTCGGCGCCGGCATCGAGCCCGCGCACGCGATCGCCTTCCTCGCCACGCGCCGTCAGCATAATGATCGGCACATTGGCAGTAGCGGTCTGCCGACGGAGTTGCCGGCAGACTTCGATACCCGACATCAGCGGCAGCATCCAGTCGAGCAGGATGAGGTCGGGCACGTCTTCCTGCACGGCACGCAGCGCCTCTTCGCCGTCGTAGGCGACGTCGACCTTGAAGCCGGATTGCTCGAGATTGTAGCGCAGCAACTCGACCAAAGCGGTTTCGTCCTCGACGATCAGCACGCGGGGCTTCAGCGTCGGGGCTTGGGTATCGCGTCGGGCTGGAGTCACGGCGGTCATGCTCATGATGCGTTGCTCGCAGTGTAGAGGGAGGCGCTGCCCTTGGGTCGCGCTTCGTCGAAGCCGTGGCCGGTGGCGCGGAAGCTCACCAACTCGGCAATGTTGGTCACGTGATCACCGACGCGCTCGATGTTCTTGGCCATGAACAGGAGATGCGTGCAGGCGGTAATCGTGCGCGGATCCTCCATCATGTAGGTCAGGAGATGGCGGAACAGGCCAGTGTAGACCTGGTCGATCTCCTCGTCGCGCTGCCAGACGTCGTGCGCCTTGGCGACGTCGCCGTGCGCGAAGGCGTCGAGCACATCCTTCAGGGCAGTGCGCACCAGGCGGCCCAGCCGTTCGATGCCGGTCACCGCCGAGGCCGGTGCGTTGTTGTTCGACAGCACGATGCTGCGCTTGGCGGTGTTCTTGGCGTAGTCGGCGATGCGCTCCAGGGCCGCCGCGATCTTGATCGACGACAGGATGACCCGGAGATCGACCGCCATCGGCTGGCGCAGCGCCAGGAGCTGCACCGTCTGATCCTGTACCGCTTGCTCGAGCGCGTCGACGCGGGCGTCGTCGGCGATCACCCGCTCGGCGATCTCGGTGTCGCGGTCGCGCAGCGCCACCAGGGACTGGGCAAGCTGGCTCTCGGCAAGGCCACCCATCTCGCTGATCGTGGCGCTCAGCCGCTCCAGCTCTTCGTCGAAACGCTTCAAAGTATGTTCGGGCATGTTCTGTCCCTTCTTCTGCTTCTGACCGGTCGACCGGCTGCGGTCAGCCGAAACGGCCGGTGATGTAGGCCTGCGTACGCTTGTCCTTGGGGGTGGTGAACAAGGTTGCCGTGGCGCCGAACTCGATCAGCTCACCGAGATACATGAAGGCGGTGAAGTCCGAGACGCGCGCCGCCTGCTGCATGTTGTGGGTGACGATGACGATCGTGTAGTCCTGCTTCAGCTCGTCGATCAGTTCCTCGATCTTGGCGGTCGAGATCGGATCGAGCGCCGAGCAGGGCTCGTCGAACAGGATGACTTCCGGCTTCACCGCCACCGTACGGGCGATGCAGAGGCGCTGCTGCTGGCCGCCCGACAGGCTCTGGCCGTTGGCGTCGAGCTTGTCCTTGACCTCGTCCCAGAGAGCGGCGCGGCGCAGCGCCTGCTCGACACGGCCGTCGAGCTCGGAGCGCGGCAGACTCTCGTAGAGCCGCACCCCGAAGGCGATGTTCTCGTAGATCGACATCGGAAACGGCGTCGGCTTCTGGAACACCATGCCGATGCGGGCACGCAGCAGGTTGATGTCCTGGTCGGCGCGCAGCAGGTTGTCGCCGTCGAACTGGACTTTGCCGGTGGCGCGCTGGCCGGGATAGAGGTCGTACATGCGGTTGAGCACGCGCAGCAGGGTCGACTTGCCGCAACCCGACGGACCGATGAAGGCCGTCGTCTTATTGGCGTAGAGCGACAGCGAGATGCCCTTCAGCGCCCGGCCGTCGCCGTAGAAGAACTCGAGGTTCTCGATCAGGATTTTGGGCGACAGCTTCGAGGTGTCGAGGCTGGCGTGGTGGGCGACGGGGACGGCGAGGCTGGGCGCGCCGGAAGATGCGATGCTGCTCATGACTGCTTCCTCGTTGCGGTGAGGGATCGGGCAAGGATCGAGAGGCCGAGAACGGTGACGGTGATCAGCAGCGCGCCCGTCCAGGCGAGCTTCTGCCATTCCTCGTAGGGCGACAGGGCGAACTGGAAGATGACCACCGGCAGGCTGGGCATCGGCGCGTTCATGTTCAGGCTCCAGAACTGGTTGTTCAGGGCCGTGAAGAGGAGCGGCGCCGTCTCGCCACTGATGCGGGCAATGGCCAGCAGGATGCCGGTGACGATGCCGGCTTGGGCGGCGCGGTAGGCCACCTTCATGATCATCAGCGAGCGCGGCAGGCCGATCGAGGCCGCCGCTTCGCGCAGGGTGTCGGGCACCAGGCTCAGCATGTCCTCGGTGGTGCGCACCACGACCGGGATCACGATGACGGCCAGCGCCACTGCACCGGCATAGCCGGAGAAATGGCCCATCGGCGCCACCATCACCTCGTAGATGAACAGGCCGACGACGATCGAGGGCGCGCTCAGCAGGATGTCGTTGATGAAGCGCACGACGCTCGAGAGCTTGTCGTGGCGGCCGTACTCGGCGAGGTAGGTGCCGGCCAGGATGCCGATCGGCGTCCCGATGATGACCGCCAGGATGGTGATGATCAGGCTGCCGACGATGGCATTCGCCAGACCGCCGGCGGCGCCCGGCGGCGGCGTGTTCTCGGTGAAGACCGAGAGCGAGAGGCCGGACAGGCCGTGGAACAGCAGCACGCCCAGGATCAGGACGAGCCAGCCCAGGCCGAACAAGGTCGCCGTCAGGGCCAGGGTCTTGGCGATGGCATTGCGGCGACGGCGGCCGGCATAGAGCGGATTGGTGCCGGTAGCCGAACTTGCGACGGTGGACATGGCGTTATCCTGCCTTGTTCATGCGCGCCAGCATGTAACGAGCGGCGGCGAGCACGATGAAAGTGATGAAGAACAGGATCAGGCCGAGCGCGATCAGCGATGAAGTGTAGAGGTCGCCGACCGCCTCGGTGAATTCGTTGGCGATCGACGCCGAGATGGTGGTGCCCGGTGCCAGGATCGAAGCGGAAATCTTGTGGGCGTTGCCGATCACGAAGGTGACGGCCATGGTTTCACCGAGCGCCCGGCCCAGCCCCAGCATGAAGCC
>MKRV01000073.1 GCA_001897995.1 Alphaproteobacteria bacterium 65-37
TCACCTGTCCTCCAGTGCCAATCTGTGGTGGCCGGACCGTAGCCGAGGCAGTCATGAATGAGTGTAGGCTTGCCGACACTCACGGATGACGCTCGAACGCATCGCGTACCACCTTGCGACCCGGCGAATGATCCTAGTCGTCGACCGGTCTGGCTGGCGAACGACTGAGCCCTCGTGTGTCGGATCTCCACCGCGGAAGGCGATAGACTGACGGTTCCAGATGCCATCGATTACGCCGGCGTGTCGACGACAGGGCCACCGGACTGAGCGCACCCCCAACGTCGTAAGCAACAGCTAATTAATGCGAGGGTAATCATGTCCCACGGATTGGCTCGCATTTACCCGTTGAGGTCCAAACGTATGATCTCATCGCGCCGTTGCAGATGTGACGGACCCCCACTGTGACAACCGCGTGCTGCCGGGAGCCACGTCACCTGCAACTGCCGCGCATGCGCATCGGTGCGAAAACAGCGGCCTTCAAACTGAAAGGCCATCGAGACAGGCAGACGGCGGCCGCGTGTTACAGGCCTTCAGCGGTAAGCCATTCATGCCGCATTTTGTAAGTGAGGGGCTCGATAACGGCGGGACCGACCCACCGGAGGCCGATGGACCTCTTTCGATCTCATTGAATTTGCCCGCCCCGAAAATGAAGTTCGGATTCTTACGTTTCAGCGGCGCGGAGCTTTTCGCGAGTAGCAATAGCCTCAAGCTCCTGCCGGAAGGCCTTCTCTGCCGGCTTGAGGAGGGGGGAGGCATGGGGTAGCGCTTCGTATCGCGACTTGCCAATCGGTGTGAGGATAAGCGTGGCTCCTTCACGCTTCACGAGACCCAGGGTTTCGAGCCGGGCAACTGCACGCGGCCGGAGCTCTTCCGGAGGCACGGCGCCGAGAGCGATGCGGCGCAAGGTAACTTCTTCGTTGGGACTGAGAGGGGCAGCCTGGCCTCGTAGCATCCATCGCCTCCTGATGCTCGGCTCAAGCCTAAGTTGGATGATGCGGGTGCAGCAATAGAAAATGCCATCGGTGGTGCTGAAAATGTTTTCGGCGCAGCCGCCGGCATCGAGTGCTGATTGCACAGGATTCTTCCGCATATCCCTTGGTTTGCATTTTTTATCCGACTAGCAGAACGGGATTGCCGGATCGTCGTTATACCCGATGGCAGCTGGCCGGTGACGCATGGAGGAAGCGCATGGCGACGGCGAAGAAGGCGGTTCGCGAGGCGTCCCGAAGGAAGGCTGCGAAGCGAGAGTTGATCGACATCGGTCGGGCCAAGCTCTACGTTCGCCGCAATGGCCGAGGGATCTCATTCAAGAAAGTGGAAGAGATGGGCCGGTCGTTGGCCCAGGATCGTCGGCGGAAGGCCAAGACGGTGTCGCGTCCGGGCCAGGGCGATCGAGGGGATAGGTTATCGCGAGGTCGGACGGCTCGCTGATCCGATCGCTGCTGTCCGATCATGAATAGAGTGGCCTACGAGGAAGCCGATGAGGTGCCGTTGGTCATCTGGCTGGAGTGGCAGCACAGGATACGTCTGACGGCCCATCGACTGTCCGTTGAAAGCACCATCGGGGAATCGAGAGACCGCATCCTGCGCTCACGAGCGCTGTTGGAGCGACCGATCTATTGTCCAGGCCTTGGCTTGGCCATGGCGCGGTCGCCAGGCCAGGGCTCTTGTGCTTCGACAAGGTCTTTGGACTTGGCCACCCCGGCCAAGTGACGCCAATGGCCCACTGCCGCAAGAAGGACCGCTTGATCAATGGGGGTCCCGGGCGTCACCGGCCATGTGCTGGCATCGGCTGCGAAAAATAGACATTCGGTGGCGGACTTCACGGCCGTCTCCTCGTCTCAACGCTGTTGAGCGGGAGCGCGGGATATTCTTGGCCTAGATGCCGCTGTCTCTCAGCCGTCGGTGCTCGCGATTCGCTGCCTACGTTAGGGAAGCCTACGCCGTTGAGGCCGCGGAGCGACGCCGACTGCTTCGGTCAGTGCATCTGCGGAAGGGGCCTTAGTTTTAGCGCGTGCAACCGGATGGCCTAAGGGCACATTGTGCATAGTCGTCGGTCGTGGTTTCCCGCTGCGAACTGGCGACACGAGCGGAAAGGGCCGGTAGTCACCCAGCCGGTCCTTTCTCTCGGATTGATATCGGCACAGCCGTCGGAGACCGGATCGAGAAAGCTCCCATACCTTGAAATCGTCACGGGCGCTTGCTGGCGCAGGACCGAACGAGCGTTGCTCCCGAGACTCCGGCCGCCCTGGCTTCGCCCGAGCGCGCGCATTCGTTGTTTGGCCGCTCTTTTATCGTGTGCTCGGTGGAACCCTTTTCGAGCAGTCGGCCTTTCGTTCTCGGGGAACGAAGGGAGGGTATCATGCGATCTGAGAATCCGACTTTCTGGGCGTCCGTCGCTTTGTTGATCCTGTTGTTGGGCATTGCCGCAATCTTCGGGCTGATGGGCTGGAATGCCTCCGGCCTCGGTTCGGATGACGTCAGCCTCGCCGGGGCCTTTGCCATGGTGGGTGGTGTCATCGCCGGCGTCGTCCTGTGCGTGGGGCTGTTGACCGTCGTCTTCGGTCAGCGGCGCTTGGCAGGCTCAGGTAGTGGGCCGGTCATCTCACCAAGGCCTCCCAAGGTCGCACCGCCGGAACACCGGTCGGAGTCGCCTGTCTGCGATCAGCGTTCGTCAGAGGCGCAAGAATCGAAGGGCCTGATGAGGAGGCGCCGCAACGTGGTCATGCCGGAGTCGTTGCCGTATCCATGGGAGCACCGGCGCTGACGGCTGAAGAGACGAAAATCCTGGCCACCATTGTGAAGGGGGAGCGGCTGGACCTTCATAATCGAAGGTTGATCCGACTGAGCCACCTTCGCCTGATCATGTTGCAAGGCACCACGTCCTTCGTTCCGACGGCGCTGGGCTACGACTGGTATCGGCAGCACATGGAGGACGCGCATGGCGACGGCTAAGAAGGCAACCCGGAAAGCGCCGCGCGAGAAAGCCGCGAAGCGGGAGCTCGTCGATACCGGTCGAGCGAAGCTCTATGTTCGCCGCAACGCCCGCGGGACCTCGTTCAAGGAAGTGGAAGAGGTCGGGCGATCGTTGACCCAGGACCGCCGGCGGAAAGCCAAAGCCGTATCGCGTGCGGGTCAGGGCGATCGAGGAGACCGGGCTCCGCGACGCCGGGCGCCTCGCTGAGAGCCGGCAGCTGTCGCAACCGGTCCCTGCAGATCGCGTTTATTGGTTAGGTCGGCACCCACCACCCACAAACTGCCGGCCAGTCCCGCCTGCCACGGGACAGAAAGGGCCTGTCCCCGCGGGCCCTTTCCTTTTTGTGACAGCCTAACTATTCCGTCGCGACCACGCGTAGAGCTGCGAGAGGGCCTTGCCGTCCTCCCCGTAGGCAATCCGATCGGGGTCGTCCGCCAACGGCAGTCCATCCACGCGTCGCCGGCCTGCTTTGGTAAGCACGAACCTCCCGTCGACAGTCTTGATGAGTTCGAAGGCCTCGAGGCGACGAACGTCGCTGGCGTCGCGCTCACTTTCCGCCGCACCTTCGTGGGCAAGCCGGCGCAAGGTCTTCTCTTCGTTGGGACTGAGGGGAGCGCCTGAGCGTCGTGCCATGGGAACCTCCTGCGCGTCACCGTCACCTAGCCCACTTTCGTGTGATCCTGGCAACAACAACCGGCAGCGGGGAGGCTGCGAGAAGTATAATCAGGAGCTGTTTTCGTTGTTGCCCCATTGTTTGCAACCGAGCGTCGATAGTTGCGTAGTGTTCTATCGTCGGCTCGTAGCCCCAAAAGAGCGTCGACGGCTGAGAGACAGCGGCATTAGACCAGAGGATGTCCCGCGCTCCCGCTCACACTGATGCGGAGGGTGCCATGACGCCGCAAGAATGCATTGCTATGGCTGAGAAGTGCGAACGCATGGCGTTCGACTGCACATCTGACCTTGATCGACGGATGTTGCTGGCGGCGGCCAGCCACTGGCAAACCCTGGCTGCAGTGGCAGGAAAACCCCCGCCCGGGCCTAAGGCATCTCAGGAGCGAAAGGAGCAAGAGAAACGCGACTTGGTCAGCTCCTAGGGAGGAGGCCATGGATCAGAAACCTGCCTTGTCTATGGTTGTCGCTCTGCTGATCCTCTTGCTGGGCATTGCAGCCGGCATAAGCCTGATGGGCTGGTATGCCGCCGGCATAGGATCGAACGACGTCAACGTCCCCGGTATTTTCGCGATGGCATGCGGTTTAACAGCCATCATCATCCTGTGCGTCGCTTTGTGTTCCGTGGTCTTCGATAAGCAGCCGGCCGGGCAGTCGAGGCGCGAACCGGTGACCCCGCCGAAGCCGCCCACGGTTGGGGCGCAGCAACGCCGCCAAGAGCAGGTGGGCGAGACGGCCGCCAAACTTGCCCAGGACGATCGCGGAGACGAGCCGCCGACAGCGACGCGCTGAAATCGAACGGCCCCAGCAACCAAGCGAGCGGGGCTGGCATTGAGCCTTGTCGTCAGCTTGGCTTGGCCTCCTTCGTTGGCGGTCGCTGCGTGGGAAGGGGCCGGTACGCTCATCCTGGCCCCTTCTTCGAACGAGGTTTGGTCACTGCTTCCGACCCCGTGGGAGGGCGGCTACAATTCAGGGGCCACACGCTTCGCCAGGGCGTCGCGGCAGATCCCAGACCCTGCTGGTTGGCCGCCTCGCCATCTACCATGCGCGAGGCGGGGTGGCGCCGTTCGTGGGCCTAAATCCGGCCAGGTCGAAAAGAGGCAACAACGGTCGCGAGCGCCCGCCGCAGGATGGTGGCTTCGGGGCCCTCCGTGGCCCGGGGTAGTGACTCGTATCGATTTCGACCGACCGGCGTCAGAACCAACTTCTCCCCGATCATTTCCACCAGTCTCAGCGCTTTGAGTCTCCTCACGGAGCCGGATGGCAGTTCTTCAGGGGGCACCACACCAAGCGCAATGCGGCGTAGCGTGATTTCCTCGTTGGGGCTGAGCGGGGCGGCTTGACCTCTGAGCATTTCATCCTCGTACGCTTCAAATGGGGGGGGTGGACATGCTGGCAAGCGTGACTATCTCCTCGTCAAAAAAGAGATATGTGGCAGACCGTGCGGAAACAAGCGTTCGACGCCGTCGAGGCCCGACCATGATCAGAACCGATACGCAGATTCGCGACGCCCTTCTCGAAGCCTGCCATCGCGGTGGGCTCGATACGAGTACCTTGACTGTCGAGGTCCAGGGCAATGCCCTGATCGTCAAAGAAACTGTGGCGTCGGAAGAGGATCGCCGCAAATTGTGGGATCTCCTTGAGACGGTCGACAGCCGGATAACCGACTTTACAAGTCATGTCCGTGTCGTGGCCATTCCAGCGTCGGACCGAACCCCGGTTCCGGCGCCTTCGAGTCCAGCTAGGCCGCAGCATCCCGGCCCGCTGTGAATGCTGCGGACCGCAATCGGCCTGCGAATTTCGATCACGCTCTTGTCGGGTGACGCGCGCCGGGTGTGGGTTATGGGTTAGAAGCCACGCGCCTTGAGCGCCGCCCACAGCCCCAAGACACCTGTCGGTGCCCGCCTCTCTCTATCTCACCCACAGAGGATGCGGGGTGGCACCCGCCCGTCAAACGCGGCCTCCTCTCGCTAAATTTTTCAACATGGCCAGATCTTGACGCCTGCCGGTCTTTTCCTAGATCGACGTCAGGTGGGCCCCTCAAGGGTCTGCCGCGCAAGGCCGGCCGCCCTGCGGGGGGCCGGTTCCATATCCATCGCTCATCTAGGAGGATGAAAATGCGTACCGAGTTCGATTTTGCTCCCTTGTATCGTGCCACCGTCGGCTTCGACCGGGTCTTCGACATGCTCGATTCCATGGCCGGCCAACCGGCCCATGGCGGCTACCCGCCGTACAACATCGAGAAAACCTCCAATGACGCCTGGCGGATCGTTATGGCGGTGGCCGGGTTCACCGAGGCCGAGCTCAACGTCACCCAGCGCGAAGACGAGCTCCTGGTGACGGGGATGGGGCAGCCCGACCGGCATGAGAACACCGAGTACCTCTACCGCGGTATTGGCGCGCGCAACTTCGAGCGCCGCTTCCAGCTGGCCGACCATGTCCGCGTGACGAACGCCAAGCTGCAGAATGGCTTGCTTTCCATCGATCTGCAGCGCGAGCTTCCGGAGGAGAAGAAGCCTCGGCCGATTCCGATCGCGGCTGAGACCGGACCTCGCACCATCACCCAGCAGTAAAGGTCCTGCGCGTGGCCGGGCCAATCAGGGCCCGGTCACGCCCCCTCGCATTTCCAACAGGAGGTAAGGGTATGACGTTCGCGTCAGCCGCTTCCACGCTTGGCGATACGTGGAATGGCCGGCTTTCAGACAACATCGAAGTCTTCTCAGCGTGGCCCGAGGCAAAGGGCATGCGGTTTTCGCCCCCGACGCGCGCCCCATCAGACCTGTCGCAGGGCAGGGTTCTGTTGGCCGTCGAGGATGTCATCTTGGCGTTCGATCTGCAGCGTCTGCTGCGTGAGGCGGGCTACCGCGTTGTCGGACCTGTGACCACGACGACCGAGGTCCAGCGCATGATCCAGCGTGGAGACATCGATTGCGCTATCCTCGATCTCGACGTCGATCGGCGCGCACCGCTACCGATCGCGGATTTGTTGGCCTTCGCCAATGTGCCCTTCGTCTATCTTACGACGGGCGTGTTCGGGCCGATCCCGTCACGACACAAGCGGCGACCGATCGTTGAGAAACCCATTAGCCGCGATGCTTTGCTCGCTGCGATTGGAGAGGCAATGGCGACACCTCGCGAGACTATTGATCGAGGACGGGAGGTAGCCGGCGCAAGGGTCGTCCCTTGGGAACGGGTATATCCGCCGATCTGACTGCCGGTGGGCGGCCGTTCCGGCGGCCGCCCACTTCAAAGAAAGTGGGCGGAGAACGCAATTAACCGTAGTGGGCGAAGGTGACACAGGTCCGTCGTTATTCGATTGAGATCAAGGACGTCGAAACGGGAATTGTGGTGGTATCCACAGTCGTCGACTGGACACCCGACGAACGGCGCTTGGCGGTTAGGCTGGCTATGCGCGAGGCGGACGAGCCTAATCATCTTCGGGTCGGCGAGACCGGTCCGGCATGATGGATTTGGTCTGGCATGACCGTCACAAATCGAACTTAAGATGCCTCTCCATTGGACGATCGATTCCAGGAAACGTCTGGTCAGTGCCGTCGCAGACGGCGATGTGGCACGCGCTGACGTCGAGAACTTTCTGCAGGTACTCGAGCGCGCCAATGCAATGAGCTACCGCAAGCTGGTTGACGGCAGTGCGGGCGACACATCGATGAGCCCCGAAGACCTGTTGGCCATCGGCGTGCGCATTCGCGAAGGCCATGCCAGGGCCCGTGAACTGGGCCCGTTAGCCCTGGTGTTACCCGCCGACAAATTCGAATTGGTGTCGCGCGTACTGGGTATTCTGGCGGCAGCCGACCGCCCAATGCGTATCTTCGACTCGCTGGAGCCGGCCCGGGACTGGATAGACAACCTTGCCAGTCAGCCGCCGACGAAAAAGCGGCCGCGGCCCGCCAGAGGTGGGTAGCGGGTCCTGTCTTTTGAATGGCGGGCCGGCTTCGCATCATCGAGGAAATCAGTTCGCCTGCGCAACTTTGCGAAAGGTCCAGGCATTGCTTGGCCGTGTCCTGGGAAGGGGCACCCGCCCTCCAGCGCCTCCCCGGTCCAACTGGAGGGCGGGGCGTTGGGGACTCGCCTGAACCATGAATGCTCGTCGTTACTCGATTGAAATCAAGGACCTCGAAACGGGAACGGTGAGGCCATCGTCGAACGGGCGGCAGACGACCGACGGCTGGCGCTCATTCGGGCTGCTGCCAACCCACGAGCGGGCGTTACAAGTCCTTGCGAGTTAAAACGGACATATCGGCAACCGGATCTTTATCTAGGCGTTTCCTGCGTCGAGGTTCCGACATGAGCACGACCGATATCCAAATCCGCGAAGCCTTCGTTCAATCTTGCAAGCACTGTGGTATCGACACGAATACCCTGACCGTTGAGGTTCAGGCCAAAGTCTTGACCGTCAAGGGAATGGTGGCCACGGGCCAGTTGCGCCATAAATTGTGGGGGCTGCTGGAAAAAGTCGATAGCCGAGTGACGGAGATCATCAGTGAGGTTCGCGTCATGCCGACAATTGGCGAGCCCGACCACACGCAGGCGACCACGGCAATGGTGTCACCGAAACAGCCGCAGCAGTCCGACCTGTAATTGGACGCGAGAGGAGAGCAGCTCTCTCTCCCTTACTTTAAAGCCTCGCCCGGTGATCCCGGTGCGGGGCTTCGGTCGTTTCGGAGGGCGTGGCGACCTCTGCGTTCGGAACGAAGGTTTCGATTTTGCGTTGACCATGATGCCAAACCGTCTGCCGCCGCCTCAAACAAACGGGCCGCCGCCTCAAACAAACGGGCCGCCGCCTCAAACAAACGGTATGCCGCCGCCTCAAGTCGAATGCCTGTCGCGAAACGAGGAAGAAACTTTGCGAGCCATCGTCAATGGGGCGAGCGGGCTTGGTCTGCGGTAATGCGATATTTCTTCGTTGAGCCATTTACGGCTGATCAAGGCAGGACCCAACGTGTTGCCGACCGCGCTGGGTGTCGCATGGTGTCGAACGTTCCCTAGCTCTGGGAGATCGGAACAGGAACGCGACCCTACGAACTGAATTCATCATCAGAGCCTTTCACAGCAGCAACAAAGGCCCGACGGCCGCTTTGAATCGGCCTACGTCGCGGGAAATTCAACGGCTGCGCGACCGAGCTGGGAAGGCCACCTGCGCCTGTCCCTGCTGACCTGTCCTGTCACGCTGTGGGCAGCGACGTCTGAAGCGGAGACCGTTCGCTTCAACCGTATTAATCCCGAGACCAACAACCGCATCAGCATGGTGACGGTCAACGCCGGCACCCGCGAGGAGGTCGAGCGTGGCGACTTGGTGAAGGGCTTCCAGGTCGCGAAGAACGAGTACGTGCTGTTCACCAAGGAGGAGCTCGACTTGGTGGAGACCGAAAGCACCAAGATCCTCGATATCGAGAAATTCATGCTGCGCTCCAGCATCGACCGGCTTTACTTGGACACGCCCTATCATCCCGTGCCGTCGGGCAAGGCCGGTGTCGAGGCCTTGGCGGTCATCCGGGAGGCCATGCGCAAGCAGCAGATGGTGGCGATCGGCCGCCTGGTCCTGAGCCAGCGCGAGCGGCTTTGCACCATCGAGGTCGAAGAAGACGCGCTACAGATGACGACCTTGCGCACCGAGGCCGAGATGCGGCGTTCCTTGACTCAGGACCGCCGGCGGAAAGCCAAAACGGTCGCGCGGCCAGGCCAAGGGGATCGGTCACCGCGGCGCCGGGCGGGTCGCTAATCCGGTCGCTGCCGTCTGATCATGAAGAGAAGATCCCGGGAGGAAGCCGATGAGGTGCCGTTGCTCATCTGGCTGGAGTGGCACTATCGAGTACGGCCGACGGCCCAGCGACTATCCATCGAAAGCATTGTCAGGGATTCGAATGAGCGCATCCTGCGCTCAAGGGCGCTGCTGGAGCGGCCGATCTATCGGCCCGACCTTGGCGTGCCTATGTCACGGTCAGCAGGCCAAGGCTCTTGTGCTTCGACAAGCTCTTTGGATTTGGCCACCCCGGCCAAGTGACGCCAATGGTCTGCCGTCGCGAGAAGGACGGCTTGATCGATTGGATCTCTGGCGTCACTGGCCATGTGCTCACAGCGGTTGGCGTAGCAAACGCATTCGGCGGCGGACTTCATGGCCGTCTCCCTCATCTCAACGCAGTTGAGCGGGAGCGCGGGACATTCTCGGATCGGATGCCGCTGTCTCTCAGCCGTCGGCGCCCACTGTTCGCTGCCGACGATATGAAAGCCTAGGCTCGCGAACGCGGGGAGTCACGGCGAATGTATCGGCAGCCTGGGCAGCAGCTCATTTACGTGCGACGCGCAACTGAAGGATATCGGGGCACATTGTAGCATGTCGTCGGACGCGGAAGTCCCGAGCTGCGCACCGGCGATGCGAGGCAGAAAGGGCCGGTAGTCACCCACCCCGGCCCTTTCTTTTTCGAGCGCCTAAGTGTGCCGCTGGCACCGCGTGTAGAACTGCGACAAGATCTTGCCGGCCTCACCGTAGGCAGCCTGATCGTGGCTGGTGGTATTGAGCTGCGGTCGCAGGCTGTCCACCCGGCGGCGGCCGGCGCCGGTGAGCACGAATCTACCGCCAACGATCTTGATCAGTTCAAAGGCTGTGAGGCGACGAACATCCTGGGTCGTATGATCGCCTTCCGCGGTGCCACCATCGGCAACTCGGCGTAGCGTCGTTTCTTCGTTGGGACTGAGTAGCGCGCCCGAGCGTCTTCGCATGCGGGCCTCCTCTGTTTCATCGTCAGCTAGCGCACTTTCGAGAGGTATTCGAGAGGTAGTGGCAAGGTCAATCCATAGCGGCGTGAATGCAATTGGATGGGGCGAAACCCACGGCGGATTGGTTACACGATCAAGCGCGGCGGCGACCATTACAGCAGGCCGCCGAACCCCACGCGCGTGACCCACGCGCGTGGGCGGTGTTTAAGGAGGGGTCGGTCTAACCGCCGGCCCTTTCTTAATTCGCTTCACCAACGCAACCCTACCTAAACGCGGCCATTGATTGTCTGCACCCCCGTTTGCGCCCCCGCGACGCTGGTGCAATCCAGACCAAAAGCTGGGTGGGGGCCGCTTCTCTCCGGAAGTGGCCCCCACCCAGCTGTTGGATCTTCTCGAATTCGCTCAGATGGCTCGTGAACAGGAGCTCGTGGGTGGGACACGAAGTGGGGCTGCCGCTGACATGACCAACGCCGAACGCCTGATCCGCACCCTTTACAAGCTCACCGAAGGCCAGCTCGGCCAATGGCGTATGATTGACAGCCTGGGCAAGGTCGGGACGGCCGGCGCCGTCGACACGGCAATGCGGGCCGGGTGGATTGACCTGGAAGGCGGGCATTTGGTTCGGCTGACGGAGCAGGGCTGGCAGCGCGCGACCATTGTCGGCAAGTAGGCCTAGGGGCTCGCGAGCTGCGCCTTGATGCGTTCGGTCAGGAGTTCACGTCGAAGTAGGCGATGACGCCCATGATGGCGACGGCGCCCAGGGCAAAGGCCATGGCCTTCGCGCTTTTCGCAAGGACTGCGGTGATCAGGATCATGCTCATGGTCGTCGGCCTCCCTTCGACCACGAGATTAGCCGCTATTTCAGTTGCTGTGCAGTCCGGGAAACTGCGTAGCAAAAGGCCTGAATTCCTACATTTCGTAGGCCAGCACCGCCGGCCTAACACCCTGTGGCGACTCGCTTTTCGTTCTTTGTTTTGCGCTTGATGTTCTCTAAATGTTCTCATAGGACTCGCCGACATCGGATCCGTCGAGAACGCCCATGCTCCCCTTCCAGAAGCCCCTGACCCTGCACGAGGTCGCCCTGTCGACCTATCCGATCGGCTTGGAGTGCCGGCGCTGCGTCCGCCGGACGCTGCTGCAGGCGGAGGACGTCGGGGCGCGCCTCAACGATCCCCGCTCGCTGACCGAGGCCGGCCATCGCTGTCGTTGCGGCTCGACCGACTTCGAGGTCGAGCACTTCGCCACGCCGTCGAAGGCACGCGGCTGGATGCGCAACGTCTGAGGGGGGAGGAGAGACGTGCAAATGTCGTCGGCCGAGATCGAGTGTTACTTCCCGCATGCCACGGCGCTGATTGCACGCGGGTCGATGACCTTCACCGATCACGCTGAGCTCAACGGCTATGCGAAGTCGCTCGGCCCCTATCGCGCCGGCACGTTCAACG
>MKRV01000074.1 GCA_001897995.1 Alphaproteobacteria bacterium 65-37
CCCTGCGAAGCGCTGTTTCAAAGAGCTTGCGATCTGAGTCTTGGAAAGCACCAAAGCGCACCATGCATCCTGCGATTGAAAAACGGGGACGCAACGATTTTAGTTGCTCAATCAGATCCGCCAGTTCGTCGGGATGGTGACTCTCCATCGCTACTGCAACGATCTTCCACATTATGGCCAGAAACGAGCGTGGCTTGTCCCGAAGCGCCCGTTCGGCCCAATAGTGAGCTTGGTCATGGCGACCGAGGAAAAAGTAAGGAGTGGTTAAACCGATGTATGTTTCAAATGCAAAGGCATCCCTGGGGCTGAGCTGCATCGCCCGTTCAAAATACTGAATGGATTTCTCGTGCTTTCCGATCATCGAGTACGCGGCACCGCCAAATCGCCACGCCATGAGGAAATTGGGATTCAAAGCCAGCGCACGTTCTATCTGCTCCACTCCTTCTGCAGGCTTTCCGCCTAGAGAGGCAATGCCGAACCCTCCGAGCGCAAGGGCAACGGGATCGTCCTTGCCGATCTCGACAGCTCGCTTCGCTGCTTCATAGCCCCGCGCCTTCGCCTCACGACTCGAACCCCATCCTTGATGCAGGCGCCCCCATTGAGCGCGAGCCACGTAGGCATAAGCGGACGAAAACTGTGGGTCGGCGGCAATGGCACGATCGAGCAGCATCAGGGCTTCGCTGATTGAGCTCTCCGTAGCCGTCGGGACAATCCCCGGTATTGCACGCAGATAGAAATCGTAGGCTGTCAGATTGCTGGTCGGCTTCGCTTGGGCGCGGGTTATCTCGAAACTCATGAGCTGAGGGTAGATCGTGGCGACGATGCTCGACGTGATTCTGTCCTGCAGATCGAAGACGTCCTCAATGGCTCCGTCATAGCGTTCGGCCCAAATGTGGTTTCCGCTTGTCGCGTCGATGAGCACGCAGTTGAGACGCAGCCTGTTTCCGGCACTGCGAATGCTGCCGTCGAGGACGTAGCGGACCCCGAGTTCACTTCCAATCTGCCGGACATCAACGGAGCGGCCCTTGTACGAGAAAGAGGAGTTGCGGGCGATCACCAGGAAGTTCGGAATGCGCGACAGTGTGGTGATGATGTCGTCGACCATTCCATCGGCGAAATACTCTCGCTCGGTATCGTCGCTCAAATTTCGGAAGGCAAGTACGGCAATCGATGGCTTGTCGGAAAGGGCGGACGTCGGCAAGGGAGCAAGGGACGACTTGGAGATTTGCGAATGGGAATCGGCCGTCCAGTCGGCTTCCTTCCACTCCACTCGAAAGGCACGGATCGGCCGCACGATATTCTTGAGGGGCAGCTCACCCAGGGCGTGAAGCTCGGCCTTGATGCGGCCGCTTACTGCTTCACGCACCGCACGCGAAATCAGGATACCACCGGGCGGGGACTCACCCTGGAGGCGCACGGCAATGTTCACGTCATCGCCGTAGAGATCATCGGCCTCCACGATCACTTCGCCGAGATGGATGCCGGCCCGAAAGACAATGCGGTCAGCCTCCGGTTGGTCGCGGTTTGCGTCGGCCATCGCTTGCTGAAGCTCGATCAGGGCGCTCAGCGCATTGACGGCGCTATCGAACTCGGCAAGCGCACCATCGCCGGTCAGTTTGACCATGCGACCGCCGTGGCGATCGATGGAGGGCTCTACGCGTTCGGCAAGATGCGTCTTGAGGAGAGCATGGGTGCCACTTTCGTTTTGGCCCATCAGGCGCGAGTAGCCTACAACGTCCAAGGCGACGATGACCGCAAGTCTGCGCTGCTCGTGGGCCAATGGCGTATCCTCCGTCGCCTGGCCACGATGGTATGAAGTGTCTTCGAATGAGGCAACGGCC
Source organism: Alphaproteobacteria bacterium 65-37 (assembly GCA_001897995.1). Classification (GTDB taxonomy): domain Bacteria; phylum Pseudomonadota; class Alphaproteobacteria; order Reyranellales; family Reyranellaceae; genus Reyranella. The sequence continues at coordinate 1,842 of MKRV01000074.1, forward strand.
GTAAGCCCGGCCCAAGGCCACCGGCGCTGCTGGCGGCGCAAGACTTTGAACTTTGACCCTAGACGAGCTGCGCCTTGAGCGCGGCGGCTTCCTGCAGGAGCAGCGGCGCATAGTCGGCGATCATGGTCTTGGCCGGCACCTGCTCGGGCTGCACGCCGATGTTGAGGGCGGCGACCGGCTTGCCGTCGAAGCGGCAGAGCGGCACGGCGATCGAGCGGATGCCGACCTCGGCCTCCTGATCGACCAGCGCATAGCCTTTCCTGCGCACCTCGATGATCGCCTTGCGGATCTCCGGCTTGGCGATCACGGTCTGGCGCGTGAAGCGCTCGGGCCGCAGCCGCGCGAGATAGGCATCGAGTTCCGTGTCGGGCAGGCCGCTTGCCAGAGCACGGCCGAGCGCGCTGCAGAAGACCGGCAGGCGATAGCCCACGCCCAACCCCATGGCTGGCGGGCGCGACGGCACTGCCCGCGCGATCATCACCGCCTCGTCGCCGTCCAGCACCGCGACCGAGCACGACGCGCCGACCTGCTGGCAGAGCCGCTCGCAAACCGGCTGCAGGATGCTGGAGACCGGATTGGAGGTGAGATAGGCGCCGGCCAGCTTCAGCACGCGCGGCGTCAGGCGGAACAGCCGGCCCTCGGCCTCGAGGTAGCCCAGCTCGACCAGGGTCGCGAGCGCCCGGCGCACCGTGGCGCGCGGCAGGTCGACGGCACGGGCCACGTCGCTCAAGGTCATGCGCCGACGCTCGTCGTCGAAGGCCACGAGCACGCCGAGGCCGCGCGCCAGAGCTTCGGAGAAGTTGGCGCTGTCGGGACGCTGGGCGCGCCGTTCGGCGTCGGCGGGACGCAGTCTGCTCATGCGCGGTTCTCGTGGAGGATACGGGGCGACAGTGAGGCCTTGCCAGCCAAAGCGAAGCTGGGTGAATATCAATATAGAACGAATGTTCGTTAATGTAACACTCGGATTTGCAACGACTCTGGCCAGCAGGACGCAACGCCATGATGAGCCCCGAACAGAACGAGCTGATCACCCGGGTCGGCCCCGGCACCAAGTGCGGCGCCCTGATGCGCCATTACTGGCATCCCGTCGCCCTCGCCGACGAGCTGCCCGCCGAGCGGCCGGCCAAGGCGGTGCGGGTGCTGGGCCAGGATTTCGTCCTGTTCCGCGACGAGCGCGGCCGTCACGGCCTGCTCGACCGCGACTGCCCGCACCGCGGCGCCGACCTCGCTTATGGCCGTCTCGAGGATGGCGGCCTGCGTTGCCTGTTCCATGGCTGGCTGTTCGATGTCGACGGCAAGTGCCTCGAAACCCCGGCCGAACCCGAGGGCAGCGTGCTCTGCCAGAAGGTACGCCAGCGCAGCTATCCGGTGGTGGTGAAGAACGGCATCGTCTTCGCCTGGCTGGGCGAAGGCGAAGCACCGGCCTTCCCCGATTTCGACTGCTTCCTGGCGCCCGGCACCCACGCCTTCGCCTTCAAGGGGCTGATCGAGTGCAACTGGCTGCAGGCGCTGGAGGTCGGCATCGACCCGGCGCACGCCTCCTACCTGCATCGCTTCTACGAGGACGAGGATACCGGCGCGTCCTACGGCAAGCAGTTCCGCTCCGCCTCCTCCGACTCCGACATTCCGATGACCCGGCTGCTGCGCGAGCACACGCGGCCGCGGCTCGACGTCGAGGCCACCGACTACGGCCTGCGCCTCTTCGCGCTCCGCAAGCTCAACGAAACGCACACGCATGTGCGTGTCACCAACCTCGTCTTCCCCTACGCGTTCGTCATTCCCATGAGCGCCGAGATGACGATCACGCAATGGCACGTGCCGATCGACGACACGAGCTGCTACTGGTACGCGATCTTCACCAGCTTCGGTCAGGCGGTGGACCATGCCGCCATGCGCGAGCAGCGCCTGAAGCTCTACCAGTTGCCCGATTACCGGCCGCTGATCGGCCGCCACAACGACTACGGCTACAAGGTCGCCGAGCAGAAGGGCCAGACCTTCACCGGCATGGGCTTCGACATCAACGTCCACGACCAATGGGCGGTCGAAAGCCAGGGCCGCATCCAGGACCGCACGCGCGAGCATCTCGGCACCACCGACAAGGCGATCGTCGCCTATCGCCGCATGCTGCTGTCGGCGATCGGCCAGGTCGCCAACGGCGGCAAGCCGCCGATGTGGCTCGACCCGGCCCGCGCCGCCGAGATCCGCGGCCCCGTCGCGGTCGACGGCATGGGCCCGACCGATGGCTGGGAGGCCTACTGGAAGGACGTCGACGTCCGCCGCCGCCGCGGATCGAGCTGGGCGGCCGACACCGTCCCGCCGGTCGCGGCGTAACCGCCATGACCCTGGTCGAACGCGCGGGCCTCTGGACTGAGGACCGCAAGACGGCGACGCGCGAAGCGGAGCGTCGGCTGCGGGCCGGCGAGATGTCGGTGGTGCGGCTGGCCTTCGCCGACCAGCACGGCATCCTGCGCGGCAAGACGCTGGCCGCCTCCGAGATCGATGCGGCGCTGAAGAACGGCGTCGGCTTCACCACGACGATGCTGCTGAAGGACACCTCGCACCGCACGGTGTTCCCGGTCTGGCAGCCGGGCGGCGGCTTCGGCATGAAGGAGCTGGAGGGCGCGGCCGACGTGGTCATGCTGCCCGATCCCTCGACCTTCCATGCGCTGCCCTGGGCGCCGCATTCCGGCTGGATGCTGTGCGACATCTTCCTGGCCGACGGCCGCCCGATGCCGCTCTGCACGCGGCAGCTCTATCGCAGCACCCTGAAGACCTTGGGCGAGCGCGGCTACGACTTCGTGGCCGGGCTGGAGGTCGAGTTCCACCTCTTCAAGCTCGAGAAGCCGAAGCTCGGCCTCACCGATGCCGGTCAGCCCGGCGAGCCGCCCGAGGTCTCGCTGCTGAACCAGGGCTATCAGTACCTGACCGAGCAGCGCTACGACGAGATGGACCCCATCCTGGAGATCCTGCGCACCAACCTCACCGACCTCGGCCTGCCGCTCAGGTCCTTCGAGGTGGAGTACGGCCCCAGCCAGGTCGAGTTCACCTTCCGCACCGGCATCGGCCTGGAACCCGCCGACACGATGGTCCTGTTCCGCAGCGCCACCAAGCAGATCGCCCAGCGCAACGGCTACCACGCCACCTTCATGTGCCGGCCGAAGCTGCCCAACGTCATGTCGAGCGGCTGGCACCTGCACCAGTCACTGCGCGACCGCAAGACCCACGCCAACGCCTTCGCCGACCCCGCCGAGCCCCTGTCGGCAACGGGCCGGCACTACATGGCGGGCCTGCTGGAGCATGCGCGGGCCGCGGCGGCCTTCAGCACACCGACGCTCAACGGCTACAAGCGCTACCGCCCCTTCTCCCTGGCACCCGACCGCGCCATCTGGGGCCGCGACAATCGCGGCGTCATGGTGCGCCTGCTGGGCGGCCCCGGCGATCCCGCGACCCACCTGGAGAACCGGGTCGGCGAGCCGGCCGCCAACCCCTACCTCTACATGGCGAGCCAGGTCGTCTGCGGGCTCGACGGGCTGGAGCGCAAGCTCGATCCCGGCCCCTCGGCCGACACGCCCTACGAGGCCAAGGCGCCGCTGCTGCCGCGCAGCCTCGCCGATGCCCTGGCGGCCTTGCATGAGGACAAGGCGCTGCGTGCAGGTCTCGGCGACTTCTTCGTCGACTACTATCTCCGCCTCAAGCAGGCCGAGATCGACCGCTTCAGCCTCGAGGTCAGTGACTGGGAGCAGCGGGAGTATTTCTCGCTGTTTTGATATTTCTCGCTGTTCTGGGGGGATCCGCGATGGCTCTGGGCATCTACATCGAATACACGCCGCGGGCCGGCTGCCGCGATACCTTGCTCGGGCGGCTGCGCGAGGAAGCGGAAAGCTGCATCCGCGACGATGAAGGGTGCCTGCGCATGGAAGTCGCCGTGCCGCAGAAGGCCGAAGACAGCCGCATTTTCCTGATCGAGCTGTGGCGCGATCGCGCCGCCCTCGACGCCCACAGCGCCAGGCCCGGCCACTCCCATGCCTGGCAGGAGCCCCTGGTCGAAAGCAAGCGCGTCTCGGTCTGTGACGTCGTCGTCTCGCCGGTGGCGTGACCTGGCCCTTGCCGTCGCGCTTCCCTCGGCCCGAGAATCGTCACAGAGCAAACGCCCTGCCGCAGCAGCGCCCGAATCCTGTTGCAAGGAAGTCACTGCGTCGAAGATCTGAAGCACGTTCTCCACTAGTCACTGGCCGCGCGAGTCCTTCGAGCGCACAAGCGATCCCAGTGCAGCGGCCCGTGGGGGGCCCTGCCTGTGAGGTGATGTTGTGAACGACATTACTGCAGAGGTGCGAGACATCATCGTCTTCCACCTGGGTGTTCCCGAAGCGAAGATCACGCACGACGCCCGTTTCAAGGACGACCTCGGCGCCGACAGCCTCGACCTCGTCGAGATCGTCATGACGTGCGAGGAGCGGTTCGACCTCGAGATCCCGACCAAGGCGGCGGTCACGCTGGCCACGGTGGGTGACGTGGTCCGCTACATCGAGACTCGCCAGGCCGAGCCCGCGGCGCCCGCCAAGTCGGTCGCCGTCCGCCGACCGCGCCTCTCCTTCGGCTGAGACGCAGATACCTGGAATGCCGGGGCGGCGGGTCGACCGTCGCCTTGTCAGCCGGTAAATCTGCGCGATGCGTTTTCTTTCCCTCGGCCTCCTGCTGCTCGGGGTCGCGTCGGCGACCGCGGCCGCCCCTGCTCCGGTTCAAGCCCAGACCCGCTATGTCGTGCCCTATACCCCTGGGGCCGCCAACGACACCCTGGCGCGCATCCTGGCCCAGCGGTTGAGCATCGCCTCGGGCCAGACGATCCTGGTCGAGAACCGGCCGGGCGCCGGCGGGCATCTGGGCGCCGAGCTGGTGGCGCGGGCCGAGCCCGACGGCCGCACCCTGCTGGTCAGCACCAACGGGCTGATCGCCATCGGCCCGCACCTCTATCGCAAACTGCCCTACGACCCGCAGAAGGACCTCGTGCCGGTCATCCGCTTCGCCAATGTGCCCTATGCGCTGGGGGCCTCGCCGGCCTTCCCGGCCAAGTCGGTCGGCGAGCTGCTGGCGCTGGCCCGCAAGCAGCCCGACTCGGTCTACTACGCCTCGTCCGGCAACGGCTCGGTGCCGCATCTCTGCGGCGAGCTGATCAACCTCAACGGCCAGGTGAAGATGGTGCATGTGCCCTACAAGGGCGGCGCCCAGGCAATGGGCGACGTCGTGTCGGGCACCGTCCAGCTCTATTGCGGCAGCATCCCGTCCCTGCTGGGCTTTGCCCAGTCGGGCAAGATCCGCATCCTGGGCGTCACCTCGGCCGAGCGCTCGCCCCTGCTGCCGGACGTGCCGACCTTCCGGGAACAGGGCCTGGCCGGCGTCGAAGTAGATTCCTGGGTGGGGCTGCATGCCCCCGCCGCGACGCCCCGGCCGGTGGTCGAACGCCTGGCCGCCGAGGTGGCCAAGGTCATGGCGACCGACGAGATGCGCCAGGCCTTCCAGGCCCAGGGTGCCGAGCCCGAGGCCGTTGGCCCGGACGCTTTCGCCAAGGCAACCCGCGAGGAAACCGCGCGCTGGGCCCCCGTGGTCAAAGCCTCCGGCGCGACCCTGGACTAGTGGCCGCCGCCGCCGGCCAGTTGGCCAGGCTTGCGCAGCAGCAGGCACGCGACGAGCGCGATCACGAGGGCCGCCCCTAAAAGGAAGAACGTGTCGCTGAAGGCCATGATGAAGGCCTGCTTGCGGATGGCCGCCCCGATCGCCACGACGGCCTTATGGCCCGCCGTCACGGGATCGGCGATGCCGTGGGACAGGAAGTAGCTGGTGAGCTTGGCAATCCGGATCCGGGTTTCCTCGTCGAACAGGCTGACCGGCGCCGTCAGGATGTTGGAATGGAACTGCTCGCGCTTGGCGAGGAAGGTCTGCAACGCGGCGATGCCGACCGCGCCGCCCAGGTTGCGCATCATGTTGAACAGCGAGGACGCCGACCCGGCATTCTCCCTTTCGATCCCGGCCGTCGCTATGGCGGAAAGCGGCGCGAAGGCCAGCGCCTGTCCGACCGCGCGCACGATGTTGGGCCACAGAAGCTGGTCGGCGGCATAGTCGGCCGTCATGAAGATGTTCAGGAAGTTGCTGGCCGCAAACAGGACGAAGCCGACCCCGATCACCAGCCTGGCATCGAAGCGCTGCATCAGCCGCGGCACGAACGGGATGAGGATGAGCTGCGGCAGCCCGGTCCAGGCCAGGACGAAGCCGATCTGCTCGGAATTGTAGCCCTGGATCCGGGAGAGATACTGCGGCAGGACGAACACCGAGCCGTAGAGTGCGAAGCCCATCAGGAAATTGGCGACAATCCCGAAGCCGAAGTTGCGCCGCAGCAGTAAGCGAAGATTGAGAAGCGGCTCCCGGGCCGTGAGCTCGATCACGATGAACAGCACCAGCGACACCGCCGCGACGACGCTCAGCCGCACGATGTAGGGCGAGCCGAACCAGTCCTCCTTGTTGCCCTCCTCGAGCACGGTCTGCAGCGCCGCCAGCCCGATCGCCATGGTGGCGATGCCCGGCCAGTCGCCCTTCCTGAGAAGCCCGAGCTGCATAGGACTTTTTTCGAGCGAGGCCGCCAGCATGCCGAGCATCACCAGGCCGGGCACAAGATTGACGTAGAAAATGTACTGCCAGCCCCAGTTCTCGGTGAGGTAGCCGCCGATCGTCGGGCCGATCGAGGGCGCGAAGGTCGCCGATAGGGCGAAAAGCGCGAGCCCCACCGGCTGCTTGGCCTTGGGCAGCATGGTGATGATGATGGTGAAGGCCATCGGGATCAGCACGCCGCCGGAGAAGCCCTGGATGGCGCGCAGGACGATCATCTGCCCGAGGTCGCGCGCGAAGGCGCAGGCGATCGAAAAGACCAGAAAGAGCGCGGCATTGACGATCAGGTAGCGGCGCAAGGAGAAGACCCGCGCCAGCCAGCCGGTGAGCGGGATGACGATGATCTCGGCCACCAGATAGGAGGTCGAAATCCAGCCGCCATCGTCGATGCCGGCGCCGATGGCGCCCTGGATGTCGGCCAGCGACGCGTTGACGATCTGGATGTTGAGGATGGCCATGAAGGCGCCGAGCGTCGCCCCGACCACGGCGATCCAGGTCTTGAGCGGGACGGTCTGCCCGGTCTCTACAGTCTCCACGATCTGTCGCCCGGATCAGCCGGCGGGCGACGAGGCCCGAGCGGCCGACTTGGTATCGATCGACGGCTCGACCGACATGCCGGGCCGCAGCAGGCCGTTGAGCTCGGAAGGATCGAACACGATCTTCACCGGGATGCGCTGGACGATCTTGGTGAAGTTGCCGGTCGCATTGTCGGGCGGCAGCAGCGCGAACTCGAGACCGCTCGCCGGCGCGAGGCTGTCGACATGCCCCTTGAGCGTCACGCCGGGGAAGGAGTCGATTTCGATCTCCACCGGCTGGCCGCTGCGCACATAGGTGAGCTGCGTCTCCTTGAAGTTGGCGACCACGTAGACGGCGTCGAGCGGCACCACCGCCATGAGCTGGGTACCGGCGGCGACATACTGCCCGACCCGCAGCGAGCGGGCGCCGACGGTGCCGGCGACCGGCGCCACGATCGTCGTGTAGCCGAGGTTCAGCCGTGCCTGCTCCGCCGTCGCCTCGTCACGGGCGCGCTGGGCGACGGCCTGCTCGCGCTCGCTCGTCAGCACCGCGATCCTGGCTTCGCTGGCCGCAAGGGCCGCCTCGTCGCGCTGGAGCTGGGCCACGGTGGCGTCCCGCAGCGACTGCGTCTGCTGGGAGCGCTGCAAGGTGCCGGCTCCGGTCTTGACGAGGTCGTGATAACGCTCGGCGTCGGCCTTGGCGAAGACCAGCGTCGCCTTGGTCGCGACGACCTGCGCCTTGGCCTGCGCGATCATCGACTGCTGCAAAGCGACCTGCGCGTCGAGATTGCGGATCGCCGCCTGCGAGGCCTCGACCTTGGCCAGCGCCTCGTCGAGAGCGGCGCGAAAGTCGCGATCGTCGATACGGGCCAGCACCTGGCCGGCCTTGACGCTCTCATTGTCCTTCACGAGGACGTCGGCAATGTAGCCGGACACCTTGGGCGCGATCGTCGTGTAGTCGGCCTTTACGTAGGCGTCGTTCGTGCTCTCCAAATAGCGTCCCGTGGTCCAGTAGCCGTGGCCCCAGTAGGCAACGGCCGCCGTTCCCACCAGACCCGCCAGCGCCAGCAGGCCGCGCTTCAGCACGAGACGGGCCGCCGGCAGTCGCCGGGCCGTCGTGGAGGCGGCGGTGGTCGCCGCCGCCTCGCTCACCGGGTCGGCGCCCTGGAACGTTTCGGCCTTCGGGATCTCGGACATCTCCCCTCCTTTGGACCGTGGAGCCGCCCGAGGAAGCGGCATGACGGGATGTCGCTCCTAGATGAGTTATCAATTCGTCCGGTATAATCCCTCTAATAGTGAAAGGATCATAAAGCCTGGATGGATAATTGGAGAGCATCGTGGATCGATTGACCAGCCTCACCGTGTTCGGCCGCGTCGTCGAAAGCGGCGGCTTCTCGGCCGCGGCCAGGCGCCTCAACATGTCGGTCACCATGGTGAGCAACCATATCCAGTCGCTCGAAGAACGGCTGGGGGTGCGGCTCCTCAATCGCACGACGCGCAAGGTCAGCCTGACCGATATCGGGCGGGCCTATTACGAACGCTCGAGCCAGATCCTGGCGGAGCTCGAGGAGGCGGACCGGATCGCCGGCGCCCTGCAGGCCACCCCGCGCGGCACCTTGAAGCTCTATACGACTCCGACCCTGGTGCGTTTCCTGTCGCCGGTCCTGGTCGAGTATCTCGAACTGCATCCGGCCGTTTCCGTCGAATTGACGACCGGCGACCGCATGATCGACCTGGTCGAGGAAGGGATCGACCTGGCGATCCGCACCCTGGCGCCGACGGATTCGAGCCTGGTCGTCCGCCGCCTCACCCCCTGGCGGCATGTCCTGTGCTGCGCGCCCTCTTACCTGAAAAGGCACCCCGAGCCGGCAGCGCTCTCCGACCTCGCCCAGCATGACTGCCTGCGCTACCCCTTCTATCCCTACGGCGACGAGTGGCGCTTCGAAGGACCGGCCAACGAGCCGCTATCGGTACGGGTGAACGGCAAGGTGCTGACCAACAGCGGCGAGCTGCTGCGCTTCCTGGTGCTTGCCGGCCGGGGCATCTTCCTCGCGCCGAGCTTCCTGATCGCCGACGATCTCGAAGCCGGAAAACTCGTGCGGCTGCTGCCGGCCTATCGGCCGGTCGAGTTCACGATCAGCGCCCTCTATCCGCACCGTCACTATCTGTCGACCAAGGTCCGGAGCTTCATCGACCTGCTGGCCGAGCGCTTCGCGGCGCATCGACATTGGATGAGCGGTGGGCCTGACGAGCCTCCGGCGGCGTAGGGCGACCGTCGCTACACGAAACGGACAGCGCTCCCCATATAGGGCCGATGTTCGACTTCGATCCTCGGTCCATCGACCTTCTGCTCGTCGGCGACGAACGTCCCGGCGCTTCGATACCTGGTACCTACCGCGAAACCACGGTCGACGACCGGCCGCTGTTCGACGCCTATTCGCAGGCTGTCGTCGATGTCGTCGACCTGGTCGGCCCCTCAGTGGTGCGGGTCGAAACGCCCGCCGATCCCGATTCCCGCCGGCGCGGCGGCACGGGCTCCGGCGTGGTGATCTCGCCCGACGGCCTGGTGCTGACCAATTCCCATGTCGTGCAGAACGCCTCGACGGTGCGGCTGGCGCTGCCCGATGCGCGCACCGTGACGGCGCGCGTGCAGGGCAACGACCCGCATACCGACCTCGCGCTGCTGCGCATCGTCGACGATGTCTCCCTGCCCGCCGCCCGGCTCGGCAACTCCAAGGAGCTGCGCCGCGGTCAGCTCGTGATCGCCATCGGCAATCCGCTGGGCTTCGAATCGACGGTGACGGCCGGCGTCGTCTCCGCGCTCGGCCGTTCACTGCGCGCCCAGACCGGCCGGCTGATCGACGACGTCGTGCAGACCGACGCCGCCCTCAACCCCGGCAATTCCGGCGGCCCGCTGGTCTCCTCGCGCGGCGAGGTGATCGGCATCAACACGGCCGTGATCGCCGGCGCCCAGGGCATCTGCTTCGCCGTCGCCAGCAACACGGCGAGCCATGTCGTAAGCGAGATCGTGCGCCATGGCCGCGTGCGGCGCGCCTTCATCGGCGTCGCCGGCCAGACCGTGCCGCTGCCGCGCCGTCTCGCGCTGGCGCTGGGCCTCGCCCAGCCGCGCGGCGTCGCCATCGCGAGCCTCGAGGCCGACGGGCCGGCAGCCCGCGCCGGCCTCCAGGTCGGCAACATCGTGATCGCGCTGGGCGGCGAGCCGGTCACCGGCGCCGACGATCTTGTGCGGTTGCTCGATGGCGGCAGGATCGGCATAGAGACGGTGCTGACGGTGATCGCCGGCAGCGACCTGCGCCGCATCGCGGTGATGCCGGCCGAGCGCAACGAGAGACGGGAGACATGACCGCCATTGCCGTGATCACGACGGTCGCCAATCGCAAGGAGGCGCGCGCCCTCGCTCGCGCCCTGGTCGAAGCCAAGCTCGCCGCCTGCGCCCAGATCACGCGCATCGAGAGCATCTATCCCTGGAAAGGCGCCATCGAGCACGGCAAGGAGTATCGCGTGCTCTTCAAGACCCTCGACGACCTCTATCCGGCCGTCGAGCGCGCCATCCGCGAGCTGCATTCCTACGAGCTGCCCGCCATTCACGCCTTCGCCTTCCAGCACGTGGCGCCGGCCTATGCCGCCTGGATCGAGGAGAACGTGGCGGCCTGAGCTCTCTCGCCACGTCCCGCACGACAGCCGCCGCGCGGGACGATCTCGGTCCTCTGCCTCAAGCCTGTCCGGCCGGAGAGACTCCTAGTTCTTGATCAGCGGGCAGCCGCCGTCCTTCAGCGGCCGGAAGGCCAGCTCGGCCGGCACCGTGGCGACCAGCTTGTAGATGTCGTCCTTGCTCTTGGACTCCGCCGGCGTCTTGACCTGGAAGAGGTACATGTCGCGCATCAGGCGGCCGTCCTCGCGCAGCTTGCCGTTCTTCGTCATGACGTCGTTGACCGGCAGCTCGCGCATCTTCGCCATCACAGCCTTGGGCTCGTCCGTGCCCGCCGCTGCGACGGCCTTCAGATAGTGCAAGGTCGCGCTGTAGACGCCCGCCGTCGTCATGTTCGGCAGCTTGTCGCGCTTGGCGCGGAAGCGCTTGGTCCAGGCGCGGGTCTCGTCGTTGAGATCCCAGTAGAACGACTCCGTCAGCACCAGGCCTTGCGCGGCGTTCAGCCCGATCGCCTGCACGTCGGAGGTGAAGAACAGCAGGCCCGCCAGCTTCTGGCCGCCCTTGGTGATGCCGAACTCGCCGGCCTGCTTGATGGTGTTGATGGTGTCGGCGCCGGCGTTGGCCAGCGCGATGATCTTGGCCTTCGAGCCCTGGGCCTGCAGCAGGTAGGACGAGAAGTCCTGCGAGGAGATCGGGTGCTTGATGCTGCCCACCACCTTGCCGCCGGCCGCCTTCACGACCGCCGTCACGTCGCGCTCCAGCGCATGGCCGAAGGCGTAGTCGGCAGTGATGAAGTACCAGGAATCGTTGCCGGCCTTGACCAGCGCCGAGCCCGTGACCTGCGCCAGGGCGTAGGTGTCGTAGATCCAGGACGCGCCGGTCGCCGAGCAGGCCGGACCGGTGAGATCCGCCGTCGCCGAGCCGACATTGAGATCGATCTTGCCCTTTTCGGCGGCGACCTGGCGCACGGCGAGGCCGACCGACGAGGTGTCGATGCCGGTCACCATGGAGACGCCGTCATTGTCGTACCACTTGCGCACGATCGTGGCGCCGACATCGGGCTTGTTCTGGTGATCGGCCTGTACGATTTCGATAGGCCGGCCGAGCACCTTGCCGCCCACCTCTTCGGCGGCCATCTGTGCCGCTTCGAACTGACCCGCCGTCAGATCGCCGTAGACCCCCGAAAATCCGGCGATGACGCCGATCTTCAGAGGCGTCTGGCCAAAAGCGCTGCCAGCGGAAAATACGGCCGCCAACAGGGCGCCGGTTATTACTTTCTTCAACGTAACCTCCCTTATGCACTCAAGGCATATCCGTGCATGTATCGCACTTGCCGGAGCGCTGCCAAGGGAGGGGGTGCACTGCTCTTCAAAGCCTCTCGGCGCCTACACCTGCCCGCTCTCCAGCATCTTGGTCCAGCTCTTCTGCATGTCTTCCGGGGTCACGACTTCCTTCGGCTGGGCGAGCGACCAGCGGTAGCCGAAGGGACAGGCGACCATGCCCATGCGGTCTCCGTAGAACTCGTCCTTCACCGGACGCACCACCGTGGCCCCCGCCTCCACCGCGCGCTCCACGGCGGCATCGGCGTCGGCGACTTCGATCCGGAACATCACCGGCGAGCCCCCGATCGCTGCCGGACAGCGGGCGCCGAAGTCGGGGTACTCGTCGTTCATCATCAGCAGGCTGTCGCCGATCTTGATCTCCGCATGGCCGACCCTGCCCGAGGGCTCGACCAGCCGGAACTGCTCCACCGCGCCGAACGCCTTCACGTAGAAATCGATCGCCGCCTTGGCGTCGTGCACGGTGAGGTGCGGCTGAACAGTCAGGCCGACAGCGCGGCCCTTCTCAGTCTGCTTTGCGCCCATGGCATCACCTGTGTTATATTACGTTACGTATCGTAACGTTAATGCATGCCCCGTCAAGCCTCTTCTTCTCCCGCACCGCGCGGACGCCCGCGCGACCCCCGCACTCGCGCCGCCATCCTGACGGCCGCCCGCGCACTCCTCGAGCGTGGCGGTCTCACCAGCGTCACCATCGAGGCGATCGCCCAGAAGGCCGAGGTCAGCCGGCCCACGATCTACCGCTACTGGCCCAACGCGCCGGCCGTGGCGATGGCTGCATTCCTGGAGGCGACGGGCGCCAGCGACGCCGTGAAATCGCCGCGCGCACCGCTTGCCGCGCTGCGCGCGCAGCTGCACGCCCTGGCTGACGCCTTCACGGCGCCGACCGGCCGCAGCGTCGCCGCCATGGTCGCCGCCGCGCAATCGGAAACCGAGCTCGCCAAGGCCTTCCGCAACGAGTTCATCGCGCGCAACCGCGACGCCACGCGCGCCCTGCTCGAACGCTGCGTCGCCGACAAATCGATCGCCGCGCCCGACGACATCGAGCTGTCACTCGACCTGATCTTCGGGCCGCTCTTCTATCGCTTGCTGATGGGCCATGCGCCGATCACGCATGGCTTCGTCGACCGGCTGATCGACGCCGTCATCCTGACACGCGGCTGAAGGCGACACCGGTCTCGCGCACCATCGCGGCGACCAGCTGGCCTGCCGGCATCTCGCGTGCCAGGGTCGGCGCCTGGCCGCTCCACAGGGCCGTGAAGTCGGTCGAACCCTTGGCCTCGGCGGGTGCCCGGAGCGGCTGCATGGCCTCGGCCGCCAACGGGAAGGAAGGCGCGTCGGGGCTCATCGGCCCGACCTCGCGCACCACCCGGTTGACGATGCCGCGAGCGGGTCGTCCGGTGAACACGTTGGTCAAGGTCGTGCTGTTGTCGTTGGCCTGCTTCAGCGCCGCGCGGTGCATCGGCGCGGTCTTGGCTTCGGGGGTCAGCATGAACGCCGTGCCGATCTGCACGCCGGCCGCGCCCAACGCCAGGGCGGCGGCAATGCCACGGCCATCGCCGATGCCGCCGGCGGCGATCACCGGGACCTTCACGGCGTCGACGACCTGCGGCACCAGCGCCATCGTGCCGGCCTGGCGCGTGATATCGTCGTTCAGGAACATGCCGCGATGGCCGCCGGCCTCCGCCCCCTGGGCGATCACGGCATCGACGCCCTCGCCTTCCAGCCAGCGCGCCTCCTCGGCCGTCGTCGCCGAGGCGATCACCAGGATCCTGGCCGCCTTGAGCCTCTGCATCAGCGCGCGGTCGGGCAGACCGAAATGGAAGCTCGCGACCTTGGGCTGGTATTCCAGGACAAGATCGCAGGCCGCAGCATCGAAGGCCGCCCGCGACGGCCCCTTGGCGTCAGCCGGCACGCCCAACTCGCGATAGTAGGGTGCCAGCCGTTCGCGCCAGCGCGCGTCGCGCGCCGCATCGGGCGTCGGCGCCTTGTGGGTGAAGAAGTTCACGTTGAAGGGCCGGCTGGTGCCCTGCTTCACCATCTGGAACTCCTGACGCAGGCCGTCGAGGCTCAGCATGGCGCCGGCGATCGAGCCGAGCGCGCCCGCCTCCGAGCTGGCAATGGCAAGCTGCGGCGAGGTGATGCCGGCCATGGGCGCCTGCAGGATGGGATGCTCGATGCCGAAGAGATCGAGAAGGCGGCGGTCCTGCCAGTTCATGAGGAAGCTCCCGTGGCTGTTTGCGCTAATCTAGGAGCCCCTTGGCATCACAAAAAGCGATTTAATTTGATCGGACCCATCTGATAAATTGATCATATGGACGCCAAGGATCTGACCACTTTCGAAGCCGTGGCGCGTCTCGGCGGCATGGGCCGCGCCGCACGCGAGCTCAACACCGTGCAATCCAACGTCACGCAGCGCGTGCGCCGTCTCGAAGCGGCGCTCGGCGTCGCCCTGTTCGAACGTAGCCGCTCGGGTGCCCGACTGACACCGGCCGGTCAGCGCTTGCTGCCCTACGCCACACGGGTCGACGCCCTGCTCGACGAAGCTGGCCGCGCCGCCCGCGACGACGGCGCGCCGCGCGGCACGCTGACGATCGGCTCGCTGGAGACGACGGCCGCCTTGCGTCTCTCGCCGCTGCTTGCCACCTACGCCCACGCCCATCCTGGCGTCGACCTTGTGCTGCGCACCGGCACGACGGCCGAGATGGTTGAGCGCGTGCTCAGCCGCGAGCTGGAAGGCGCCTTCGTCTGCGGTCCCGTCGCGCATCCGCAATTGGTGTCGACGCCGGCCTTCGAGGAGGAGCTGGCACTGCTGAGCGCACCCACTGCTGAGACCATCACGGCAGCGCTGCAGCAGCCGGACCTGCGCCTGGTGATCCTGCGCGCCGGGTGCTCCTATCGCCAGCGCCTCGAGGAGGTCCTGGCCCATCGCGGCATCGTCGGGCTGCGCCGTCTCGAGTTCGGCACCCTCGAGGCGATCCTTGGTGCCGTCGCGGCCGGCCTCGGCATCACCCTGATGCCGCGCGCCCTGATCGGCCCTGCCTGGCGTGGCGCCCGCATCCGGGCGCATCGCCTGAAACCCGTCGAGTCGCGCGTGCAGACGGTCTTCGTGCGCCGCCGCGACGTGCAGCCATCGAGTGCGCTGCTGGCGTTCCAGAGCCATGTCACCAGAGAACACGTCACCAAAGATCACGCCACCAAGAGCCAACCCGCCAGGGAGAAGCGCCCATGATGCAGAGCAGCACGACCGTCATGACGGTTCGCGACATCCAGGCGAGCCTCGCCTACTACCGCGACAAGCTCGGCTTCGATGTCGCCTTCGAGTACGGCACGCCGGTCTTCTATGCCGGCCTTTGCTCGGGCAAGGTCGATCTCCATCTGATCGCAGCGAGCGCGACGCCGCGTCAGCCGGGCCACGGTGCCATGTCGATCCTGGTCGACGATGTCGACGCGCTCCACGCGGACCTGAAGACGCGCGGTGCGAAAGTGCTCAAGGAACCCAAGGACTACGATTACGGCCTGCGCGACTTCGACGTTGCGGATCTCGACGGCAACGTGATCTTCTTCGGGATGGAGTCCAAGAAGAGTTGAGCGAGGGAGTATCATGGAGCTTTGGCAGTACGACGCGACCGACCTGGCGCGATTGATCCGAACAGGCCAGGCCTCGGCGCGCGATGCGGTCGATTCGGTCCTGGGCCGCCTGCACAAGGTCAACCCCGCCATCAACGCCGTGGTTCGCGTGCTCGAAGAGGAAGCGCGTGCCCTGGCCGAGACCGCCGATGCCGCCCAGGCGCGCGGCCATGCCCTGCCGCCGCTGCATGGCGTGCCCGTCACGACCAAGATCAACGTCGACCAGCAGGGCCTGCCGACCGACAACGGCGTGGTGCCGCTCAAGGACCTGATCGCCCAGGAAGACAGCCCCGTCGTCGCCAACCTCAAGCATGCCGGTGCCATCATCATCGGCCGCACCAATGCGCCGGCCTACTCGATGCGCATCGTCTCCGACAACGTCCTGCACGGCCGCACTTTGAATCCGCGCGATCCCTCGGTGACGCCGGGCGGCTCGAGCGGCGGCGCCGGTGCCGCGACCGCGACCGGTATCGGCGCCATCGCGCACGGCAACGACATCGGCGGCTCGGTGCGCGTCCCGGCCTACTGCAACGGTGTCGTCGGCCTGCGTACCAGCTTCGCCCGCATCCCCTCCCTCAATCCGACCGCGGCGGCAACCGGCCGGCCGATCGGCGCCGTGCTGATGGCGGTGCAAGGCCCGCACACCCGCACGGTGCGCGATGCCCGCCTCGCCCTCGAAGTCATGGCGCGCGGCGACCGCCGCGACTGGCGCTGGAACGACGTGCCGATGCAAGGACCACCGCCGGCCCGCCCCATTCGCGTCGCCCTCGTGCCGGAAGTGCCGGGCGGCACCAACCATCCCGCGCAGGTCGCGGCCGTGCGTCAGGCTGGCAAGCATCTGCAGGCCGCAGGCTACGCCGTCGACGAGGTGCTGCCGCCCGACATCGAGCGCGGCATCGAGCTGTGGCACGAGATCTGTGTCACCGACGTGCTGGGCAGCCTCTGGCCGGCCATGCAGAAGACGGGCGACGCCGACGGCATCGCCTCCATGAAGGCCTGGCTCGAGGTCAAGAAGCCGGTCGATCTCGCGACCTATGTCGCGGCCCTCACCGAACGCGAGGGACTGGCCTATCGTTGGATGACCTTCTTCCAGCAGTACCCGCTGGTCATCCTGCCGACGCTCTGCGGCCTGCCGCCCAAGCAGGGCGCCGACGTCACGCCGAGCGGCCAGACCGAGGTCCTGGACTCGCTGCGTGCCGCCCTCCTCGCCCCGCTGCTCGGCCTGCCGGGCCTTGCCGTGCCGGTCGGCAGCCATGGCAAGCTGCGCACCGGCATTCAGATCATGTCGATGCGTAACCGCGAGGATCTCTGCCTCGATGCCGGCGAGGTGATCGAGGCCGCCGAAGGGATCGTGACCCCGATCGACCCGGTCAGGGCTTAGCCGCGGGCGCCGCCGCGTCGCGCGACGGCAGGTCGAGCCTGGCGTCGCGCAACTTCTTCTCCAGCACCGGGATACCGCCGGCAGGGTTGCCGGTGCGGCACTGCTCGATCGCGACATTGACATCGACCGTGCCGGCCATCTCCGAGCGATGGGCCGGCGCGAAGGTATGGTACTTTTTAATGAGGGCCTGGCAGTAGGCGGCATCGTCCATGTTCGCCGAGGCTGCCGAGGAGAAGGCCGACAATGCGCCGACCGCGAGTCCGAGCGCGACGGCCGATGGACAGAACCGCCGACGCCTACCAGACTGAGAAAAAGTCGATCGAGGGGAAACGCTTCGAGGTGTCGTGGACATGACTGACAAAGCAACGCACTCCATTGGTTGGATTGGCCTCGGCCGCATGGGCGAAGCCATGGCAGCCCGGCTGATCAAGGCCGGTCATGGTCTCTCCGTATGGAACCGCACAACCTCGAAAGCCGATCCGCTGGCCAAGCTCGGTGCAGAGGTGGTCACCGACAAGGCCGCCATGGCGCACTGTGCCACCGTCTTCACGATGGTGTCCACGACCGACGACCTGAAAGACATCCTGTTTGGTGCAGGCGGCGTGCTGTCGGGCAAGGCGCGGCCGCAGCGTGTCGTCGATATGTCGTCGATTTCCGACACCGGCTCGGCCGAAATCCGCAAGAGCCTCGACAAGCTCGGGATCGCCTATCTCAGCGCGCCTGTTTCGGGCAATGCCAAGGTCGCCAAGGCCGGCAAGCTCCTGGTCGTCGCCTCGGGGCCCAAGCCCGAGTATGACGCCGTGCAACCACTTCTCGCCGCCTTGGGCCGGGCCGCGATGTATGTCGGCGAAGGCGAACTCTCGCGCATCTGGAAGATCGCGCACAACACCATGTTCGGCGTCATCATCCAGTCCCTGTGCGAGATCACCTTGCTCGCCGAAAAGGCCGGCATCCCGCGCCATGTCTTCCTGGAATCGATCAATCAGAGCGTGCTCGGGTCGATGTACACGAAGTACAAGACGCCGGCGCTGGTGAACCTCGATTTCACCACGACCTTCACGCCGAAGCTGCTGCTGAAGGACATGGAGCTCGGCATGGGGGCGGCCAAGGCGCTGGGCGTGGTGATGCCGACTGCCTCGGTGACGCGCGACAGCGTCGCCGCGCTTTCGCATCAATATCCCGGCGACATCGACTTCTCCGTCCTCCTGCTCGAGTTGGCACGGTCTGCCGGCATGAAACTCGAATCGGAGAAGGTCGAGGTGAGCGACGGGCTGCACTGACCATGGCACGACGGCTGCTGCTGAAATCCGGCATCGTCGTCAGCCAGGACTCCAAGCTCGGTGTCCTGCCGCAGGGTGACGTGCTGATCGACGGCGACCGCATCGCTGCCGTGGGGCCGGATCTGCAAGGCCCCGATCCGCAGAACGGCGCGGAGACGATCGATTGCAGCGGTCACTTCGTTCTGCCGGGACTGATCAACGCCCATATGCATACCTGGCAGACGGCGCTGCGCTCGGTGGCGTCCAACTGGACCCTGCTGGAGTATTTCCGGCACGTCCATGCCGGGCTGGCGACCGTCTTCGAGCCTGAGGATATCCATATCGCCACCCTGGCCGGGGCGCTCAACCAGCTCGATCACGGCGTCACCACCCTGGTCGACTGGTGTCACAACAATCCGACGCCGGCGCATACCGACGCGGCGATCGCCGGTCTCCAGGAAAGCGGCATCCGCGCGGCCTTCTTCCATGGCTCGCCCAAGCCCGATCCCAAGCCCGGCGAGCCGCATTTCTCCGAGGTCCCGCACCCGCGCGCCGAGATCGAGAGGCTGCTGAAAGGCCCCTTCGCCGACCGTTCCGCGCTGGTCACGCTCGGCATGGCCGTGCTGGGTCCGCACTATTCGACCCTCGACGTCAGCCGCCACGACTTCGCACTCGCCCTCGAAATGGGACTGGTCGCCTCCATGCATCAGGGCGGCGGCGACGCCAGGACGCCCGGCGGCTGGGAGAGGTTGATGGCGGAGGGCCTGGTCGGCCCGCACATCAACATCGTCCACGGCAACAACCTCACCGATGAGCAGCTCCGGAGCTTCGTCGATCTTGGCGCCAGTTTCTCGATCACGCCGGAGAACGAGATGACCCAGGGCCACGGCCATCCCATCACCGGCCGCCTTCGGGCGCTCGGTGCGGCCCCGTCCCTGGGTGTCGATCTCGAATCGGCGATCAGCGGCGACCTCCTCACCGTGGCGCGGATGGCGCTGGCCTCACAGCGTGCCCTCGACAACGCCGCCGAGCGCAGCCGCAGTGGCGGCATTCCGCCGACCTCGACCGTGCCGGCGGCTGAAGCGCTGGCCTGGATCACGACCGAGGGCGCCGCGATGCTGCGCCTGGGCGAGCGCATCGGCAGCCTCACCCCCGGCAAGCAGGCCGACATCGCCGTGATGTCGCTCGGGCCGCTCGCCCTGTGGCCGGTCCACGATCCAGTCGCCTCCGTCGTGATGCAGGGCTCGGGCGCGCGCATGCGCGACGTGCTGGTGGCCGGCCGCTTCGCCAAGCGCAACGGCGCCCTCGTCGGGCCGGATATCGGCAAGGTACGCACCGCGCTCGCCGCCTCGGGCGAGCGCATCCTGGGACGTCTGAACGTAAGAAGCGTCAGCCGCGAAATAGCGGCGACATAAACGGGAGGAAGTCATGAAAGGTCTGGTCGCTGTCGCTGTGGCTCTCTTGTCTCCCTTGACCATGCCATCGGCCGGCGCCCAGACCTTTCCCGACAAGGCGATCCACATCATCGTGCCCTTCACCGCCGGCAGCGCGACCGATGTCGTGGCGCGTGCCGTGGCGGCATCGATGTCCAAGAGCCTGGGACAGCCCGTCATCGTCGAGAACAAGCCCGGTGCTGGCGGCACGATCGGGGCGGCCCAGGTCGCGAAAGCGCCGCCCGACGGCTATCTGCTACTGGCCAATTCCTCGGCGCACACCGTCAACCCCTCGATCTATCCCAACCTCAGCTACGACACGCTGAAGGACCTGCAAGCCGTCACCCTGCTGGCACAGTTGCCCAACATCATGGTCGCCTCGCCTGCGAGGGGCTGGAAGACGGCGGCCGACTATGTGAAGGCAGCCAAGGCCGAACCCGGCAAGCTCACCTACGCCTCCGCCGGCACGGGCAGCGGCACGCACATGAACGCGGAGAAATTCAAGGTGTCCGCCGACGTCGAGACCGTGCACGTGCCCTATCGCGGCACACCGGAAGCGCTCTCCGATACGATGAACGGCCGCACTG
>MKRV01000075.1 GCA_001897995.1 Alphaproteobacteria bacterium 65-37
CGGGATCGTCACTTCGATCCACCCTCTGATGCCGGCCGGTCGTGCCGTTTCGCGCGCGGCTTGCTGGACGGCAGTACCCAACGGGTCGAGGCGTTCGCGGCCCAATCGCGACACGCGCAGGGTTGCGCGGCCGCGATAGACGCCGACCTCGTAGGCACGGATCGAAGCGGTCCAATAGCGCACCAGGTCGAAGTCCTTCGGCCGCTCGAAGCGTTTGTCGGTCGGGGTCAGCTCGAGAATGCTGCCGACGCGATAGGTGCGCAGCGGAGCGTCGCGCGGCTCGCCGACGGCGGCGACGCAGTACCAGGTGCCGGCCTTGAGGACGAGGCCGAGGGGCTTCAGCCGCCTTGCCACGGATCCGTCGCCGCGGCGATAGCGGATCTCGACGATCGTTTCGTTCCATACCGCTTTGGCGAGCGTCGGCAGCAGGCTGGCACTCTCGGCGCTGCGGAACCAGTCGACCGGATCGAGGTGAAAGCGGGCGGCGATCCGTCGGGCGCCTGAACGCGTCTTTTCAGGCAGCGCCGCTGTGAGCTTGAGCTCGGCCGCCGCCATCACTTCGGCCAGGCCGAGTTCGGCGGCAGGGCCGGGGAGACCGGCCAGGAACAGGGTTTCCGCCTCTGCAGGCGAGAGGCCGGTCAGCCGCGTGCGATAGCCGTCGAGCAGCTGGAAACCGCCGCCCGGTCCACGATCGGCATAGACGGGCACGTCGGCGGCGCTCAGCTGGTCGATGTCGCGGTAGATCGTGCGCACCGACACTTCGAACTGGGCCGCCAGCGCTTCCGCCGTGGTGCGCCCGCGGGTCTGCAGGGTCATCAGGATGGAGAGGAGGCGGCTGCCACGCATGATTGTCAGGCTAGCAGAAAATCCTGACGTAATCTGTCAGCTATAGAGGCGTAAACCTGAACTCCCAGAAAACAGAGCAACGGGAGCTCAGTCATGTCGCAACGCAACGCCTTTGATTTCCTGGTCGGATCCTGGAACGTCCATCACCGCTACCTGCACCGCCGCATGGCGGGATGCACCGACTGGATCGAGTTTCCGGGCACCTGCTCCATGCACAAGATCCTGGGTGGGCTGGCCAACGTGGACGACGGCGACATCCACCTACCGGCAGGTCGCTATAGCGGCGTGAGCCTCAGGACCTACGACCCCGCACGCGATGCCTGGTCGATCTACTGGCTCGACAGCCGCCATCCCGGAGAGATCTTTCCGCCCGTGCACGGCCGCTTCGTCGACGGCATCGGCACGTTCGAAGGCGAGGACCGCCATGACGGCCAAGCCGTCCGTGTGCGCTTCCTTTGGTCGCGCATCACGCCGATCTCGGCGCGCTGGGAACAGGCCTTCGCTCCGGCCGATGGCGGCGACTGGGAAACCAACTGGATCATGGATTTCACGCGGACGGCTTGAACGGCACCGGACAGGAGGAACAACGAGATGCAAACCTACGATCGTGCTTTCGTCGAGACGTTCCTGAAACCGTGGAACGATCATGATGTCGACGGCGCCATGGCCTTGATGGCCGACGACTGCCTTTGGGAAATTCCCAGAGGTCCCGAGCCGTGGGGAACACGCTTCGAAGGGGCAGCCGCGGTCCGTGCCGCCATCGCCAACACCTTCAAGGCGACACCCGATGTACGTTACGAGCTGGTGCGCTCGGCCTTCGGTCCGGATCTCATCGTTCTCGAGTTGCTGGTGGTCGGCACGTCGGCCAACGGTACGCCTCTGAGATTCCAGGCGTGCGATGTGATGACCATGAGGGACGGCAAAGTCAGCGCCAAACGCTCGTACCGCAAAGTGGCGGAATGACGACGGACGCAGCCGCATAGGAATTTCATAAGGGTGTCATCTAAGCCGTCGCGTTGCTCTTGACGCCCGAAGGACGGACAACCACGTTGGCGGTGCCCCTTGAACCGAAGGGGCAGGAGGCACTGTCATGCAGAATCAAGAACGTGAACTCATCACGGGACTTTTCGACCGGCTGCAGCCGTTCGAAGCACAGCCACGCGATGCCGAAGCCGAAGTGCTGATCCGCGATCTCGCGGCGCGCCAGCCGGCATCGTCCTATCTGCTCGTTCAAACCGTGCTGGTCCAGGAGCATGCCCTGAAGGCAGCCCAGGAGCGCATCGCTGAACTCGAAGCCAAGGTCGCAGCGGCACCTGCCGCGGCAGCGGGCGGCGGCTTCCTCGGGAGCGCCCCCAAGATCGGTCCCTGGGGGGCCGCGCCTTCGGCCTCGCCACCCGCGCAACCGTCGGCAGCTCAATCGCCGGCACCGCAATCGCCCGCACCGCAATCGCAAGGGCTGCGTCCGTCGGTTCCGTCCACCGTGCCTTCAACGCGCTCGCCGTTGCAGGCGGCCGTGTCGCAGCCGCCGGCGGGCGGTGGCTTCCTGCGCACCGCAATGGCGACAGCCGCGGGCGTCGCAGGCGGCGCTTTGCTGTTCGAGGGCATCCGCAATCTGATGGGGGGCAGCTCCAACCCGTTCAGCCAAGGGGGCAGCAGCCAGCAGGCGGCCGTGCCGCAGGCGCCAGCGGAACTCACGCCGCCGGACACGCTGCAATCGCCCCCCCAGGATCAGCAGAACCAGGATCAGACGTACCAGGATCAGGCCTACGATCAGTCGTCCGATTCAGGTAACGACTATGATACAGCATCGTACGACGACGGCGGAGGGGACGACGACAGCTGGGCCTGAGCCGTTTCGCGAAACAAGGGGGAGAAGCGAGAGATGATCGAACTGCATACGTGGGGCACGCCGAACGGCCGCAAGGTTTCCATCATGCTCGAGGAATGCGGGCTGCCTTACAGCGTCCACAAGGTCGACATCTCGAAGGGCGAACAGCACAAGCCGGAGTTCCTGCGCATCAGCCCCAACAACCGCATTCCCGCGATCCTCGATCCCGACGGTCCGGGCGGCAAGCCGTACAGCCTCTTCGAGTCCGGGGCCATTCTGATCTACCTCGCCGACAAGACGTCGAAGTTCCTGCCGGCCTCGGGTGTGGCGCGCTACGACGCGATGCAGTGGCTGATGTGGCAGATGGGCGGCTTCGGGCCGATGCTGGGGCAGGCGCATCATTTCCTGCGTGCGGCACCGTCCAAGATCGAGTATGGCATCAAGCGCTATGTCGATGAGGCCAAGCGCCTCTATGGCGTGCTCGATCGGCAGCTTGCCGCCAAGGCCTTCGTCGCCGGCGAGGAATACACCATCGCCGACATGTCGATTTTCCCGTGGGCGGCGCGTCACGAGTGGCACACCGTGAACCTGGCCGATTTCCCCAACGTCAAGCGCTGGTACGATATCGTGAATGCACGGCCCGCCGTGACCAAGGGCATGGCGGTGCCGTTCCTCAACTGACGTGAGCCGCTCGGTCGTCAAGGCTTTCATGGCGTTGGCCGCGGCGCTTCTGCTGTCGGCCTGCGCCCAGCCGAGCGGGGCGCTCGTCTGTGCGCCGCCGCTCAAGCCCGCGCTCGAGGTCGATCTCTATTTCGGCCGGGGCAAGCCGGGCGGCGGTGAGGTGAGCGACGTCGAATGGGCGGCGTTCGTCAGCGAGACCGTGACGCCGCACTTCCCGGCTGGGCTCAGCGCATCGGAGATCGACGGTCAGTATCGCGGATCGACCGGCCGCATCGTGCGGGAGCGCAGCAAGCGGGTGACCTTCGTCGTCTTCGACGCACCCGCCCATCATGCAAAGGTGACGTCGATCATCGACGCCTACCTTCGGCGGTTCGGCCAGGAGAGCGTGCTGCGGGTCGAGCGGCCGGTCTGCGCCGGGCTCTAGTTGGGGGTGGTTCACTGCACCGCGAAAGCACGCTAGGGTCGCTTCCGTCATTCGTACCTGCAGGAGTGCACTGGCCATGAGCAAGGATCCGAAGTCACGCAAGACCTTCGCGCTTGCGACGCCCACCGACCTCGGCGCAAACGCCACCAAGGATCTGGCGGGCGGCCTCAACCTGCTGCTGGCCGATATTGCCGCCCTCTATTGGAAGACCAAGAACTTCCACTGGCATGTCTCGGGACCGCACTTTCGCGACTACCATCTGCTGCTCGATGATCAGGCGACCCAGATCGAAGCCATGATCGATCCCGCGGCCGAGCGGGTGCGCAAGCTCGGCGGCACCACCATCCGTTCGATCGGGCACATCTCGCGCCTGCAGCGCCTGCTCGACAACGATGCCGACTATGTGACGCCGCTCGACATGCTGGCGGAGCTGCAGGACGACAACAAGCAGCTCTGCACCCACATGCGCACGCTCCACGAGCTCTGCGACGAACACAACGACGTCGCCACCGCGAGTCTCATCGAGAACTGGATCGACGAGACCGAACAGCGCGTCTGGTTCCTCTACGAGACGACGCGCCGTACCGAGGGGTGAGGCGGCCCTGCGTCGGGCGGCAGCTCAGTTACTGCCGCTCGGCCCAGCCGATCATCTTGCCGATGAAGACATCGCAGGCGTCCATCTGCGAGCGCGCCACGAATTCGTTGGGCTGATGGGCCTGCGAGATATCGCCCGGGCCGCAGATCACCGTCGGGATGCCGTGGCTGCGGAAGATGCCGGCCTCGGTGCCATAGGGCACGGCATAGGTGCGGTTGCCGCCGGTCCATTGCAGGGCGAGCTTGGCCGCTTCCTCGTTCTCCTGCGGCAGCAGGCCGGGCACGAAAGAGCGGCGCTTCAACGTGATGTCGGCGTCGGGGTGCTTGGCCTTCATCTTGGGCAACAGCAACTCGGCGATGTACGTCTCGGCCCGCCGCTGGACTTCCCAGGGGTCGTCGCCGGGCAAGGTGCGGTACCCCCAGTTCAGAGTGCATTCGCGCGCCAGGATGTTGCCGGCCGTGCCGCCGGTGACGATGCCGACATTGATGGTCGTATGCCCCGGCACGGTGTCGAGGTCGGTCCGCTTGCGCTGGGCCAGCTCGATCTGCAGCTCGTTCAGCCAGTGGATGAAGTCGCCGGCGAAATGGATGGCGCTGACCCCGAGATGGGTCATGGAGGAGTGTGCCTCCACGCCGGTGAAGGTGGCGACAATGCCGCCGCCGGCATTCTGCGCATTGACCACCCCCATCATGGTCGGCTCGCCGACGATCACGGCCTGCGGACGCGGGACGTTGCCGACCAGCTTCTCGGCCAGCGCATGCGCGCCCAGACAGCCGATCTCCTCGTCATAGCTGAAGGCGAAATGCATCGGCACCTTGAGCCTGGCCTTCTTGAGGGCCGGCACATGGGCGAGGCAGGCTGCGATGAAACCCTTCATGTCGCAGGTGCCGCGGCCGTAGAGATTTCCGTCCGGCTTTTCGGTGAGTGTCCAGGGATCTGTCGTCCAGGGCTGGCCGTCGACCGGCACCACGTCGGTATGGCCCGACAGGACGATGCCGCCCTCGGCCATGGGCCCGATGGTGGCGAACAGGTTGGCCTTGGTGCCGTCCTCGTTGGGCACGAGCGTGCTCGGCACCTCGTGGTCGGTGAGATAGGCCTGGATGAACTTGATCAGGTCGAGGTTCGAATTGCGCGAGGTGGTGTCGAACGCCACCAGGCGCTGCAGCATGTCGATGGAGGAGGGGGCGGAAGCAGTCATGGGCTGCACCGTCGCATGTCGGGCGCGAAGACGTAAAGGCCGGCGCGTGCTAGGGTAGCCCTGCGGAAAGATCCGATGTGGCTGTTCAAGAAAGCGATGCCCTTGCCTGCTGCGGCGCTCGAAATCCATCGAGCGACGGCACCGCTATTGGCGCGCCTGCGCAACCGGATGGCGCCGTTCGGGCTCGACCGCCGCGAGGCCTTCGAGCTCGAGGGCGTGGCTTTCGTCCATGCCGGTGCCGTGTCGGGGATCGAAGGCAGCCGCTTCCCTGAGGCCGATCGCGATCGCCTGCAGGATGCCTTTTCGCTGACCTATGCCGACCACGTGCTGCGGCTGCGGCTCACCCACAATCTCTTCGAGCTGCATCCGCCGCTGCTGGCCATCGAAGCCAATGCAGCGCAACAAAGGCTGCGTTTCACCTCGCACGACCGGCTCGATCTCGCCAACCTGCAGCAGCTTCTGGTGTCGCGGGTTGCCACCTATCGGCGCGGCAATCTGGAGGATCAGATCAGGGCGTTCCTCGGCTTTCTGGAGGCAGATGCCAATCCGCCTTTCGAGCTGATGTTTTCCCTGGCGGTCTTTCTGGCTGACACCCAGCAGATCGTGCGCGACAAGGCCGACGAGTTGCACGAACGGGTGTTCCTGTCCTGATGCAGGCTCGTCAGCCGCCGGCCAACCAGGCCCAACCCTTCGCCGCCACGAAGAGACCGATCCCGAAGGAGAGATGCGTGACGACGCTCTTGAGACGGGCGGCGCCGGGGCGGGGTGTACGCGAGGCGGCAAGGCCCGCACCGAAAGCCGGCTGCACGACCAGGAACGGGACAAGGACCGTCACGAGGCCGACGACAAGGGCTGGCGCGAGCGACGGTGTGTGGGCCCAGCCCAGTCCCCAGACGGCCAGCAGCACGGCAGCGAAGGCGATGCCGATCGCATAGTGTGCCAGCCAGCCCAGCGCTTTTTCACCGCCGATCGGCGGTGCCGCTGCGATGGCCTGATGGTGCCATTGGCCACGCATCATATGGCCCAGCCACCGACCGACCAGGCGGTAATCGAGTGCGGGGATGCCGAGCAGGTGCTTCTGCGCCGCCGTCCAGAGATCCATGAAGGCGGTGGCGCCGATCCCGATGGCTCCGGCCGAGAGTGCAAAGGCCGTTACGTCAGTCATGCTTGGCTCCTTCAAGAGGCCGTCGGCCGGCGACGGCATAGACGATGGCGGCGGCAATGACGCAGCTCGCGCTCGCGGTCGCAAAGGCAAGGGCGTAGCCTTCGACGGCATCGGTGCGCGTGGCGGCGACGGCCATGAGAAGGGCGAAGCCCAATGTCGGGCCGAGCTCCATGGCCGTGTTCATGACGCCGCCGGCCAGACCCATCCGATCGAGTGGAACGTTCCGGGTCGACAGCACGGCCGCGCCGGCGAAAGAGAGCGCCATGCCGATTGCCAGCAGGACCTGGCCGGGCAACAGGACGCCCGCGAACGAGGTGCTGTTGTTCAAGGTGGCGAGACAGGCGAGACCGGCGGCACCGGTCAGGAAGCCGGCGGCGGTGGCCAAGCCGGCGCCGATGCGGACCACGATCGATACCGCGATCAGGTTGATGCCGATCAAGGCGGCGGCGAAGGGCAGGAACGAGACGGCAGTCTCGAACGCGCTCCAGCCACGGACCTGCTGCAGATAGATCAGCAGAACGTATTCGATCAGCAGCGATCCCGCGGCGGCAAGGAGCATGCCGGACAGTCCGGCAAGTCGTGCCGGGTCGAGGAGAAAGCCTGGCGGCAGGAGCGGGGTCTTCACCCTGCGTTCGACCAGGAAGAAGACCGCGAGTAGCAGGCTGCCGGCCGCCAGTGGGGCAAGCACCTGCGCCGATGTCCAGGCCTTCTCGTGACTGGCGATCAGTCCATAGCTTGCTGAGACCAGGCCCGCCGTGGCGAGAAGCGCGCCGACCGGATCGAGCCCGGGGCGCGCCGCGTCCGGCGCGGGCCGGGCCGAGGGCAGCAGCGTTGCGGCAGCGACCAGGCCCAGCGTCGACACGGCGATCGGCACGGCGAACATCCAGCGCCAGGAGACGAAACTGGCGACCATGCCGGACGACACGAAGCCCAGGATGGCGCCCAGCACCGATACGCCGCCCCAGATGGCCATGGCGCGGCCAAAGGCAATGACCTCGGGAAACAGGGCCCGTACCAGGGCAAGGGCGGCTGGCGCGATCAGCGCGCCGGCAACG
>MKRV01000076.1 GCA_001897995.1 Alphaproteobacteria bacterium 65-37
CTAGGATTTTCGCATGGGCGCCCGTAGCTCAGGGGATTAGAGCAACCGCCTTCTAAGCGGTAGGTCGTTGGTTCGAATCCAACCGGGCGCGCCACTCTCGCCAGCGTATAAGATGCTGAATGCCCATCGCGAACCGAGATGGGCGGGGTCGCCGTTCAAGTTGGGGAACGGCGCGTTTGCTCTTGCCCAACGCCTTCACCTTTCTGATCCGCTAAATTCATAGTGAGTGTCATGCAAATGCAAGGCAGCCTCCGCAATTTGCATGCGATTCATTCTCAATGTCGTTTTCCTTCCGTGATAATGACTTGCATTCGCCCGATTTTGAGGGGGAATGCGTTCATTTCAGGGGAGATTTCATGGCGAAGCGTATGCCGGCAACGACGGCCCTTCTTGGACTGCTCGTAGCCCCCAGCGCCATGGCCCAGCAGTCGCCGGCCAACACGACAACACCTCCGGATCCGGCAGCTCCGCCGCAGACTGAAAACAAGCCTGGTGATCCGAGCGGCGCCCCGACGGGCGCGCCGGCGACCATGCAGACCATCACGGTCTCCGGTAACCGTCCCAGCGAGGACTTCCAGACCACGCGCGGTTCGATCAACCGGCTGGGGGCCGGGAATCTGATGGACGTCCCGCAGTCGGTGGTCGTGGTCAACAGGGCGCTGATGCAGTCGCAGGGCGTCACGACCCTCGAGCAGGCGGTCCGTAACGTGCCCGGCGTCACCATCGGTTCGGCCGAGGGCGGCAATATCGGCACGAACATCAATCTGAACGGCTTTTCGGCGCGTACCGACATCTATCTCGACGGCATGCGCGACCGCGGTCAGTACTATCGCGACGTCTTCGCGCTGGAGCAGGTCGAGGTCCTGATGGGGCCGTCCTCGATGCTGTTCGGCCGCGGCTCGACCGGCGGTGTCATCAACCAGGTGATGAAGAAGCCGTTCCTTCAGAAGGCCACGGAACTCAGCCTGTCGGCGACCACCAACGGCCTCGTGCGCACGACTGCCGACGTCAACGTGCCGTTCGAGGAGACCAACGCGGCACGCGTCTCGATGATGTTCCAGGCCGGCAAGGCCTCGACCCTCGATCAGAGCAATGTCCTCGATTTCGGCATCGCGCCGTCGGTCAAGTTCGGCATCGGCACACCGACGGAAGTCACCCTGTCGGCGATCCTGCAGCACAGGAAAGACCAGGTGGCCTATGGCGTGCCCAACCTGAACGGCTATCCGCTCAATGTGCCGCGCAACACGGCCTACGGCTTCAACAACGACTATACGGCGCAGGACGTCATCGCGCTCAACGCCACGGTCGACCACAAGTTCAATCAGAACCTCAGCCTACGCAACCAGACCGAGTTCGTCTGGGTGAACACGAGCGTACGCGAGACGTCGGGTGGTTTCGTGGGCTCGCTCGCAGCCAACGGCTCGTTCGTCGCGGCGCCCGCCGCCTGGACAGGCGGGCCCGTCGTCAGCGGCCTGCCACTCGACCAGCTCTACGTCCGCCAGCTCAGCCGTGACCGAAACATCAACGACATCACGGTCGAGAACCAGACCGAGCTGACGGCCAAATTCAACACTGGCCCGGTCGGGCATACGATGCTGGCCGGCCTCGATCTCAACTACGAGTCCTACACCAACAAGTCGTTCAGCCGCACCGGCACCTGCAACGGCACGGCTTTGCCTGCCGGTTCACCGGGGTGTGTGCCGGCCGGCTTTACGACGGGTGGCGATTCCCCGGCGAACGTTCCGTCGGTGCCCGGCAACTACGCCTCGTCGCAGGCCCTGGGGCTCGGCATCTACGCCAACGACACGATCCAGGTCATGCCTTGGTTGAAACTGGTCGGCGGCGTGCGCTGGGACGTCTATACGGCGCAGATCGGCAACTCGATCAATTCGGCCAACACCGCGGGCAACACGACGGTTCCGTACTATACGCAGACCGATACCTTCACGAGCGTGCGCGCCGGCATCATCCTCGAGCCGACGCCCGAGCAGTCTTACTATTTCTCCTACAGCACCTCGTTCAACCCGTCGCTCGAACAGCTCACCTCGACGACCGGTACGACCCAGCTTCCGCCGGAGTCCAACCAAGGCTTCGAACTGGGCGCCAAGTACGAGCTCCTGAAGGGCAATCTCTCGCTCAACGGCGCGCTGTTCCGCATCATCAAGAACAATGCTCGCACGACCAACCCCGACGGCACGTTCTCGGCGACGGGGCAGATCCAGGTGCAGGGCGCCCGCGTCGGCTTCGCCGGCCGCATCCTGCCGGAGTGGCAGGTGTTCGGCGGCTACGCATATCTCGATGGCCGCATCCTGAACGGCACTGCCGCCAACACGACTGGCAACGTGCCGCTCAACACGCCCAAGGACACGGCCAACCTCTGGACGACCTACACGATCAACGACACCTACGAGTTCGGCGGTGGCTTGTTCTACATGGGCCAGCGTTACGCCAACAACCAGAACACAGTGGTCGTGCCGGCCTACACACGCTTCGACCTGACGGCGGCCTACAAGCAGCCGAAGTACGAAGTGCGCCTCAACGTCTACAACCTGTTCAACACGATGTACTACGAAGGTGTCATCGCGTCGGACGGCGGTCGTGCGGTGCCCGGCGCAGGCACCACGGCGATGCTGACCCTCAACTACAGATTGTAAGGAAGGGGCCACCGCTCGATCATGCTGGTCTGCATTCCCAATGTGCTCGATGCCGCGCAGATCGTCAGTCTGCGCGAGCGGCTGGATCGCGCCAATTCGTGGGTGGATGGGCGCGTCACCGCCGGCTACCAAGGCGCACCGGTAAAATTCAACCAGCAGATCGACGAGCTTTCCGACGTTGCCGTGGCCTGCCAGCGCATCGTCGTGTCGGCGCTTGAACGCCATCCGCTGTTCATCAGTGCCGTGCTGCCGAACAACATCTACCCGCCGATGTTCAATCGCTACGGCGAGGGTATGAAGTTCGGCGCCCATGTCGACGGCAGTGTCCGCATCAATCCGCAGACTGGCCAGAAGTTGCGCACCGACGTCTCGGCGACGCTTTTCCTGACCAATCCCGACGACTATGACGGTGGCGAGCTGGAAATCGAGGACACGTTCGGCCGCCACAGCGTCAAGCTTGGGGCGGGCGACATGGTGGCCTATCCGGCGACCAGCCTGCATCAGGTCACCCCGATCACGCGCGGGGTGCGGACATCCTGTTTCTTCTGGGTGCAGAGCCTGATCCGCGACGACACGCAACGCGCGTTGCTCCACGACATGGACAATGCCATCCAGCGTCTCAACCAGACCAACGCCGATGAGATCGCACGACGATCGTTGATCGGCTGCTATCACAACCTAGTTCGCCAGTGGAGCGAGACCTGATGGGCACCGCCGCCGCTACTGCCCTCGGAAGCAACAAGGTCAATCGCCGTCTGACGTTCGTACGTTGGGTACGGCGCACTCATGGCTGGTTCGGACTATGGGGCGCGCTGCTCGGCCTGACTTTCGGCTTCAGCGGGATCTGGCTGAACCATCGCGCCACACTGAAGCTTCAGCTTCCCGACCAGCAGCAGTCGCAGCGGACGATCACGCTGCCCGATCCGCGTCCTGAAACGATCGACGCCTTGGCGGTGTGGCTGCAGCAAAACCTGAAACTCGATCGGCCGGCCAACAGCACGCGAGTCGAAAGGGCTCGGCCGGTGCCATGGGCGGAGCGGGGCGCGGGGCAGGGTGACTCCTCCCGGCCTCAGATGCAGCCGGAGCGCTGGACCTTGAATTTCGGCGGCCCCAACAAGGTCGTGCAGGTCGAATACTGGGTAGGCAACAAGTCGGCGAGCGCCCGGACGACTGAGAACGGCTTCGTCGCGACGCTGACCAATCTGCACAAAGGGGTGACCATGCCGATCCCCTGGATCCTTCTGATCGACAGCCTGGCCGGCAGCATGATCTTCCTGTCGATCAGCGGCGCTATCCTGTGGTGGGAGACGCACCGCCGCCGAACGGTCGGCATCGCGATCTTCGCCGTCGCCTGTGTCGTCACGGTGACGCTCGCCCTCGGGCCTGTTCAGTTCTAGGGGACGATGTGACGACGCCCGCTCCTTCGATTCCCACCCTGCCTGGCGGCCAGCCCGGACCGTCGCGTGAGCCGCTGTCGCCCTGGACGCGCCGCGGCCTCCTGGCCTTCGTGATCTTCTTCCATGTCGGCGGCGGCTGGGCCTTGACCCAGGTCGAGCCGGTGAAGCTGGTTGTCGGCGATATCGCGCCGATGGAAGTGCGGATGGTGCCGGCGGCGGAACCGGCGCCGCCCGACATCCCGCTCGACGAACCGCCGCCGCCCGAGTTCCCCAAGCCTGAACTGGCGACGGCACTCGATCCGCCGCCTCCCGACTTGCCGCCGCCGGAATTTCCCGTTGAGGCGAAGCCGCCCGAGCCGCCAAAGCCGCCCGAAAAGAAGCCGCCGCCGCCCAAGCCGGTGCAGCGGCCGCCCCAGCCGCGGGCCCCGGTGGACACGGCGGCGCCCCAGCAGGCGGCTCCCGCTGCCCCTGCCGCGCCGCGCACGGTCCAGGCCTCGCAACTTGGCTATCTCGTGCCTCCCAATCCGGTCTACCCGGCACGGTCCCGCCGCGCGGGCGAGCAGGGCACGGCCACGGTGCGCGTCCTGGTCGATGTCGCCGGACGGCCGAGCCAGGTATCGCTTCAAGCCTCGTCAGGCCATGCCGCGCTCGACGAGGCCGCGATCAGCGCCGTACGCGCCGCACAGTTCCGTCCCTATTCGGAGGGCGGCCTGGCGCAGGCGGTATGGGTTCTTGTTCCGATCAGATTCGTGTTGCAGTAGGAGAGCATCTCATGGGCGATGCATCGAGTTTGGGCTTCGGCCACTTCATTGCGCAGGCGGACATTGTCGCCAAGGTCCTGCTGGGCGTGCTGGCGGTGATGTCGGCGATTTCCTGGTACCTGATCGTCTACAAGGGGGTCAGCCAGGTCGTACGCCAAGGCCGCAGCAAGAAGTTCCTCAACTTCTTCTGGAGCGCGACCTCGCTCGAGGCCGTGCAGCACGAGCTCAGCGTGCACGGTGTCCGCGAGCCGTTCGGTCATTTGACGGCGCATTCCCTGCACGCGCAGGCTCATCATGCCAAGTTCGGTGCGGCCAAGCTGGAAGAGGCGGGTGGCGAGCAGGAGTTCCTGACGCGCACCATCAAGAAGGTGCTCGACGAGGAGACGACGGCGCTGGAGAACGGGCTCACGATGCTTGCGACCATCGGCGCCACGGCGCCGTTCGTCGGCCTGTTCGGTACGGTATGGGGCGTCTATCACGCTCTCGTGGCGATCGGCATGAGCGGCTCGGGCATGCTCGACAAGGTGGCCGGCCCGGTGGGCGAGGCGCTGATCATGACCGGCATCGGCCTGGCCGTCGCCCTGCCGGCGGTCATGGGCTACAACTGGCTGACCCGCTCCAATCGCGTGCTGACGGCCAAGCTCGATGCCTTCGCGTTCGAGCTCCTGACCTTCCTGTCCATGGGCCGCGCCCTGCAGGCCGGCCGCCCCCGCGCGGGCGTGCCGCTCACGGCCGTCAACTAAGGGGAGGCGACCATGGCGTTCGGCAGCTTCGATCGCAAATCTTCCTCGCAGCCTATGGCTGAGATCAACATGGTGCCGTTGATCGACGTCGTGCTGGTGCTGTTGGTGATCTTCATCGTTACCGCGCCCTTGCTCACCAATGTGGTGAAGCTCGACTTGCCGCGGGCGACGGCGAAGTCCGACATCCAGAAACCCGAAAAGATCGAGTTCGCAATCGATGCCCAGGGTGGGTTGTTCTGGAACGGCGAGCGGTTGACAC
This sequence comes from Alphaproteobacteria bacterium 65-37, assembly GCA_001897995.1. Classification (GTDB taxonomy): domain Bacteria; phylum Pseudomonadota; class Alphaproteobacteria; order Reyranellales; family Reyranellaceae; genus Reyranella. The sequence continues at coordinate 5,815 of MKRV01000076.1, forward strand.
GCGAGGACGCCGTTGCACGCTTCGCCGAGGCCGGCCAGCAACGGCCGCAGCCCGAAGTCTATCTGCGTGCCGACCAGACCGTGCCCTACCGTTATGTCGCTCAGACCTTGGCCGATGCTTCCAAGGGTGGGCTCTCGAAGGTCGCCTTCGTCAGCGAGCCCGAGCGCTGAACGTCTAAAGCATCTGCATCCAGCGCGGCGCAGCGCGCAGCTTTGCCGCGTCGCGGGCCGGCGGTGCACCGAACAGCCGTTTGTATTCCCGGCTGAACTGCGAAGGGCTGTCGTAACCGACGGCGTGCCCTGATTCGGCAGCATCGCTGGTCTGTGTCAGGATCAGGCGGCGCGCCTCCTGGAGCCTCAGCTGCTTTTGGTATTGCAGCGGGCTCATCGACGTGACCGCCTTGAAATGCTGATGGAATGCCGAGGTGCTCATGCGGGCTTCCGAAGCGACTGCCTCGACGCTGAAGGGAGCCCTGAAGTTTTCCTTGATCCAGGCGATCGCGCGGTTGACCTGCTGAAGTCGGCCTTCGGCCAGTGCAATGTGGCGAAGGTGCGAGATCTGGTCACCGATCAGCAGCCGGTAGAGGATTTCACGCTCGAACAGTGGCGCCAGTACGGCGATCTCCTCCGGTGCCTCAAGCAGCCTTGTCAGCCGGACGACGGCGTCGAGCAGATCCGCCGAGATGGGGCTGAGCGACAGAGCCGACGCCGGCGCCCGGTCGCGTAGCGGGGCGATACCGGCATCGAGCATCAACGCGCCGATGGCGACTGGATCGAGGTCCAGGCGCAGGCAGAGATAGGGGCGAGCCGACGTGGCTTGCAGGATTTGGCCGACGATCGGCACCTCGACCGAGACGACCAGATACTGTGCCGCGTCGTAGACGTGGATGGCGTCGCCTACCATCACCTGCTTGCGCCCCTGCGCGACGAAGCACACTGCCGGCTGATGGACTGCGTGCAGAGGCTCGGTCGGACGCGAAGAGCGGATCAGCGACAGGCGGGGAATTGCCGTTGGATGAACGCCGTCTTCCTTGGTGTTTCGTCCAAGCAGAGCCGCGAATTCACGGGCGATGACCTTCGACTGTTCGGACTGCATCGTTTCGGTCGCCCCTCTGATCTGGAGGATTGTGCAAGAAGTCGGGAGTTCCGGTCTACCGGTCTCGCGCGTCGATCCGGCACTTTCGGGCGGCCGGTCAATGGTCACCGGCCAGCTCCAGGAGGGATCTGTGACGAGTATCGAAGGCAAAGTCGTGGCAATCACCGGCGCAAGCAGCGGAATAGGCGAAGCGACGGCACGTCTCCTGGCCGCCCGCGGCAGCCGCGTCGTGCTGGGAGCGCGGCGAACCGACCGTCTCCAGGCATTGGCGGCGGCGATTTCGGAGACGGGCGGCATCGCGCGCTTCCGGTCGCTCGATGTCGCCGACCGATCGGACATGAAGTCGTTCGTGGCCCACGCCATCGCCGAGTTCGGGCAGATCGACGTGCTGATCAACAACGCCGGCCTGATGCCGCTGTCACCGCTCGCCGCGCTGAAGACCGACGAGTGGGACCGCATGATCGACGTGAACATCCGGGGCGTCCTGAACGGAATTGCGGCGGCGCTGCCGGTCATGAAGGCACGCGGCGAGGGGCATTTCGTCAATGTCGCCTCGATCGGCGCCCATATCGTCGTGCCGACCGCGGCGGTCTACTGCGCCACGAAGTATGCGGTCTGGGCGATCTCGGATGGCTTGCGCCAGGAGAACGACGACATCCGCGTCACGGTAGTGTCGCCCGGCGTCGTCGAAAGCGAACTCGCCGGCACGATCACCGACGCCGAGACAGCGCGCCTGATGACGGACTACCGGCGAATCGCGATCGGTCCCGACGCCGTGGCGCGGGCCATTGCCTATGCGATCGAGCAACCTGCCGATGTCGATGTCAGCGAGATCGTCGTCCGTCCTACCGCCAGCCCGAACTAGGAGGCGCAGCCATGAGAAGCTTCGCAATGACAACGATATGCACGGCAGCCGGTGCCTTGTTTGCCGCGGTTCCCGCACTCGCCCAGGACGACCGGATCGCGCGCGGCGAGGCCATCGTGCGGACCCTCAATGGCGGACAGGCCCAGCCGACATTGGAGGGGCTGCGCCGAGACTTTCCGTTCCTGGCGGATGCGATTGCCGGTTACGCGCTCGGCGACGTCTGGGCTCGTCCAGGGCTCGATCATCGCACCCGGCAGATCGCCGCGGTCGCGGCCTTCGCAGCTCTCGGACACAGACCCTTTCTCAAAGTCCATGCCGGCTACGCGCTCAACCATGGCGTCACGGCCGAAGAGCTGAAAGAGATCGTCTATCTGACGACCGTTCCCGCCGGCTTTCCGCGCGCCATCGAAGCCGCGCAAACCCTGGGTGAACTCTTCGAAGAGCGGAGCAAGGCGATGGCATCGCAACCCTATGTCGGCATGTGGGTGACCGCCGACGGCAACGTTCGCCACGAACTGCTGCCGAACGGACGCTATGTCGAAGCGCGCGGCACACGGGAGAAAGCCTATCAGGGGCGCTACACGATCAAAGGCGATCACATCGACTATGTCGACGATACCGGCTTCACCGCCGACGGCGATTTCGTCGACGGCGTCCTTCATCACGGTGGGATGATCCTCCACCGGCGAAAGTGACTGGCGATCAGCTCCGCGATCCGGCGAAGCTCACGGTTGCGACACCGGCGCCCACCAGCAGACCGCCGCCGACCTTGTTGACGACACCGATCGCCCGCGGGTTGGAGGCAAAGCGGCGGGCGCGCGAGGCGACCAGCGCATAACCGAAGGCATTGGCGAAGGCCAGCAGCAGGAAAGTCGTCTCGAAGACCAGCATCTGAGTGAAAAAATCACCGGTGGGATCGAGGAAGGCGGGGAGGAAGGCAACGAAGAAGGTGATGCTCTTGGGGTTGAGCGCCGTCACCAGCCAGGCGTGACCCAGCATCTTGGCCGCAGAAACGGCATCAGTGCGCGGTGCGGCGTCGAGGGTGCCGCCCGCCCGCCAGAGCTTGATTCCCAGATAGACGAGATAGGCGGCACCGACCCATTTCAGGATCGTGAACAGGGTGGCCGATGTCGCGAGCAGGGCGCCAAGGCCCAGCATCGAGAGCGTCATGGCCGTGAAATCCCCCAGCGCGACGCCCACCGCCATGGGCAGCGCCGTCCGCCAGCCCTGGCCCAGGGCATAGGACACGACCAGCAACACCGTCGGTCCCGGAATGATCAACAACACGGTCGACGCCGCGGCAAAGGCGGCCCAAGTCTCGAAAGTCACGGGCATTCTCCAGAGTTTGGGCGAGCTAGCCACGCGCAAAGCGGAACGTCATCCGGATTTTGGCCTCCTTCCATCGTCAAGATTATCGGCATACGATCTGGACGGAGGCTGTATGGAATGAATCGTCCCAAGCGAGGCTATCATCATGGCGACCTGCGCGAGGCGCTGGTCGCTGCCGGCCGCAAGCTGCTCGAAGAGAAGGGGGTTCGCGGTTTCACTTTGCGAGAATGCGCAAGGCGGGCGGAGGTGTCGCATGCTGCGCCGGCGCATCATTTCGCCTCGATGGACGATCTCCTCGCCGAGTTGGCACAGCGCGGTTTCAAGGAGCTGAGTACCGCCATGACGGCCGAGGCCGAGCGGGCCGATGGCGGGGCGGCAGCACAGCTCGTCGGACTCGGTGTGGGCTATATGGCGTTTGCAGCCGCCAATCCGGTTCTTTTCCAGCTCATGTTCAGCCGGGAGGCCAACCATCTCGAAGTGGCTGACGGCGCTGCGGAGATCCGCCGCCTGCAGGCCGCCGCGGTCGATGCCGCGCTCCAGTCGGCAGACACCCAGGTTTCCGGCGAGGTCCGCCAGCGCATGACCGATTTCGCCTGGGCCACGATGCACGGTTTCATCACCCTGGTCCTCGAAGGCGAGATCGGCGGCCGTGATTCTTCACGCGGCCTGAAGGCTCGCGGCCTCGCCGTTCTCGCGGCCATGGCGGAGACTGTGGTGCGGTCAGGCGGGCGGTAGGGGAATCCGGAACAGCAAGGCTTCGAGGTTGTCGCCATAGGCGGCAACCTTGGTGAAGCGCTTCACCAGCCGACCGCCATTGGCCGTGATGACTCGCTGTGAGGGCAGATTGTCGGGATCGGTCGTCAAATCGACGTGCGGCAAGCCCTCTTTGGCGACCTCCGGCAACAGCATCCCCAAGGCCTTCGTCGCATAGCCGCGATTGCGCTTCCAGGACGGAACGGCATAGCCGATGTGGCCCAGGCAATGGGCCGGTAACTCGGCCGTGCCTGGCTGCCAGCGGAAACTGATCGAACCGCAGAAGCCGTCGTCCCACATCCAGCGCCGGTAGCCCGGCAAGCGGGCGACGAAGGTTCCGTCGGGCAGGGCGATCGGGTCCCCCTTGGCCTCGCGATCCTCGAGCGAGGCAATGAAGCCGGTGGGATCCTCCTCGATGAATTCCAGCTCCTCCCGCGCCGTCTCCTCAGGCGCGATATTGTCGGACGACCAGCCCCGCTTCAGGGCGGCAATGTATTCGTCGAGATGGTCGAGGGCAGGAACGATGAGCTGCAAAGGACTTTCCTTCCGACGCGGCCCTTGCTGTAGCATGCCGGACCATGAGTTCCAGTCCCGTCCTCGCCCTCGATATCGACGGCGTCATCTCGCTCGGCTACCCAGGTGCGCCTACCCCCTGGTACGCGGCCCTGAAGGACGACTGGGGCTTCGATCACGACGAAATGGCGCGCGACTTTTTCCATCGCGATTTCCAGGAGGTCGTCCGAGGGCGTCTGGATCTCTATGTCGCCCTGCACGACTACCTCGAACCCAAGGGGCTCGCCGATCGTCTCGAGGAGTTCGTCGCCTACTGGTTCGAGAAGGACTCCATGATCGACCGCGGTGTCCTGGCGCAGGCCGACGCCTGGCGCAGGCGCACGGGCGGTCGCTGCTTCGCGGCTTCCAATCAGGAACATCACCGCGCCGCCTATCTGCGCGACCAGCTCGGCCTGGGCGCCCACTTCGATGAGATCATCTATTCGGCGGCCTTGGGCGTTACCAAGCCGGAGCGCGTGTTCTTCACCAATGCCCAGACGCGCATGGGCGTGACGGTGGCGCAGTCGATCCTGTTCGTCGACGATGCGGCGGCCAATGTCGACGCGGCGCGGGCCTGCGGCTGGCGGGCCATGCTCTATCGCGGACCGGCCAGTCTCGAACAAGCCCTGGCGGCTTGGGGCTGACGGCCATTTTCATGCTAGAGGCTGAAACATGCTGATGTTCGACATACCTTTCGGTACGACCGACTGGGACGGCGTAGAGCGCACGGAGCATGCCGGCGAAACCGGCAAGGCCTTCTGGCGCACACGCACCTTCAACAATATTCGCGTGCGCATGGTCGAATACTCGCCAGGCTACCTCGCCGACCATTGGTGCCAGAAGGGCCATGTGCTGCTCGTCCTGGAGGGCGAGCTGTCGACCGAGCTGGCCGACGGCCGCACGGTCGTCCTGAAGCCCGGCCAGAGCTATCAGGTGGCGGACGGCACGCTGGCCCATCGTTCGCGCACGGAGCAGGGCGCCAAACTTTTCATAGTGGACTGACATGACGGACAAGATCGGATTCATCGGCGTCGGCACCATGGGAGAGCCGATGTGCCGCAACCTCGCACGCAAGAGCGGGATGACGGTCCTGGCGGCCGACCGTAGCGAGGCGCCCCTGCAGCGGCTGGCCGCGGATGGCGTCAAAACCGCCTCAGTCGACGAGATCGCCGAGAGCTGTCGCACGATCTTCCTGTCCCTGCCGGGCGGCAAGGAAGTCGAGGAAGTCTGCCTCGGCCCCAACGGGCTCAGCAGCAAGGCGAAGCTCGGCTGGACGGTGATCGACCTCAGCACGGCGCCACCGCTGCTGGCGCGGCGCCTTTACGCTGAATTCGAAGGCCGGGCGTCGGCCTTCGCCGATGCGCCGGTGGCGCGAACACGGCAGGCGGCGATCGACGGCACGCTCTCGATCATGGTGGGCGCCACCCCGCCGACCTTCGAGCGGATCGAGCCGCTGCTGCGCCACATGGCGAGCGAGGTCACGCATTGCGGCGAGGCCGGCGCAGGGCAGACCGTCAAGATCCTGAACAACATGATCCTGTTTCAGACCGTGGTGGCGCTCGCCGAGGCACTGGCCATCGCGCGCACCAATGGAGTCGACGGCAAGGTGCTGTTCGACACCTTGACCAAGGGGTCGGCCGATTCCTTCGCGCTGCGCAACCATGGCATGAAGGCGATGCTGCCGGGCGTGTTCCCGGAGCGCGCCTTTTCGACCAAGTACGCGCTCAAGGATTTGAGTTACGCCATCGGCATGGCGGAGGAGGCCGGCGTGCCGGCGCTGGGCGCCGACGTCGCGCGCGAGCTAATGGAGCGCGCGATCGAGCTGGGCCATGGCGAGGAATACTGGCCGGTGCTTCTGCGCTCGATCGAAGATGCCGCGAACAAGAGCTGAAGGCGGTTCGGTGCGCTATCCGGAAATGCAGGGGAAGGTCGCCCTCGTGACGGGTGGCAGCAGTGGCATCGGCCTTGCCACGGTCGAGGCCTTCGCACGCCAGGGCGCCAAAGTGATCGTGGCCAGCCGCGACAAGAAACGTGCCCAATCGGCTCTGCGTGGGCTCGGTGGCACTGCCGACGTTGAGTGGATGCAGTGCGACGTCTCTCAAGGGGAGTCGGTGAAGAAACTCTGCGCCGCCCTCAAGAGCAAGCACGGCCGGCTCGACTACGCCTTCAACAACGGTGGCAGTGGTGCGCGTTTCTCGAAAGTGGGCGACGCCGCCGAGGAGGCCTGGCGCAAAACGATCGATGGATACCTGACGTCGGTGTTCCTCTGCCTTCGATATCAGATTCCGCTGATGCTGAAGGGCGGCGGGGGCGTGATCGTCAACAACTCGTCGGTCGATGGCCTGCGCGGTTATCCGTTTCCCGGCGGCGCGGCCTATTCTGCGGCCAAGCACGGCGTGCTCGGCCTGACCAGGAGTGCTGCTCTGGAATATGCTGCGACGGGGCTTCGGATCACCGCCATATGTCCCGGCTGGGTCGACACGCCGCCGGTGGCGCGCGCCATGCAGAACGCTGCGACGGCTTCGGAAATCGTGCGACAGACGCCGCGCGGCAAGATCGCCTCGGCCGACGAAATCGCTGAGAGCGTGCTGTGGCTCTGCTCGTCGGCCGCCTCCTTCATGATCGGCAGTCCGCTCGTCATCGACGGCGGTTACATGGCCTGAGCGATTTCAGGCGCCGAAGCCACCGTCGATCGTCTGCATCGAGCCCGTGATCATCGCGCCGTGCGGACCGGCAAGGTAGGCGGTGAGCTCGGCGATCTCGTCGGCCCGGGCATGGCGCTTGATCGCCATGAAGCTGTGCATGAGGCTGGCCATCGGGCCGTCGGCGGGGTTCATGTCGCTGTCGGTCGGGCCGGGCTGCACGCTGTTGACGGTGATGCCGCGCTCGCCCAAGTCGCGGGCGAGGCCGCGCACCATGCCCTGGACAGCCGACTTGCTGAGGGCATAGGCCGCGCCGCCGGCGAACGGCATGCGATCACCATTGACCGAGCCGATGACGATGATGCGCCCGTCGCGGTTCATCTTGCGCGCCGCTTCCACGGCGGCGTGGTAGGGCGCCCGGACATTGACGTCGATCAGGCGGTCGATGGCATCCGGATCGAGCGTCAGAGGATCGCCCAGGATGGCCGTGCCGGCATTGGCGACCAGCACGTCGAGGGCGCCGCGACCGGCCACGGTCGCGATCAGGGCCTTCCGGTCGGCGCTGTCGGTGTGGATGGCTTCCGCGCCCGTTTCTTTGGCGAGGGTGGCTGCGGCGTCCTTGGAGCCGGCATAGGTGAAGGCGACCTTGCCGCCGCCTGCCGCAAAGCGCCGGACGATCGCTGCACCGATGCCGCGGCTGCCGCCCAGGACGAGGATGTTCTTGCCAGAGAGATCGGCCATTTGGGCCTCCTTGATATTTATAGTGGTCGCTATATATGTGGCGATAGCTGACGCGCAAGGATTAATTTAGTGAGCGCTATAAAAAAATCCGTCCTGCGCGGCCGCCCGCGATCCTTCGATCTGGACGAGGCGGTCGAGAGGGCCATGAAGCTGTTCCACCGCCGTGGCTACGACGCTGTCGGCGTGGCCGAGTTGGGCCAGGAGCTTGGGATCAAGCCGCCGAGCTTCTACGCCGCCTTCGGCAGCAAGGCCGGGCTGTTCCAGCGAGCACTCGAACGCTACACGGCAAGCAAGGCCAACGTCTTCGGCAATGCACGGGCGAAGGGCGGCTCCGTCACCGACGTGATGGAGCGGACCTTGCTCGAAGCCGCACGGATCTATCCGGAGCACGATGGTAGAGCAGGGTGCCTCGTCCTTGACGGCACCCGAAACAGCAGTGACCCCGAGGCATGCGCGCTGGCGGCGGCGCTGAAAGTCGCCAGCCGTATCCAGATGAGGGACTTCATTGCGACGGAGTTCCCGGCCAAGGCGGACGAGCTTGCCGATGTGGTGACGATTGCGCTGGCCGGCATGTCGTCGGTCGCGCGCGACGGCGCCAAGGCCTCGACGCTGGAAACCTTCGCCGAGACGGCGGGCCGTGCCTTTCGTCTTGAAGCAGGGCGCATCTAGCCCGTGGGTGCTATGGTCGGCCGATCAACGACCGGCAAAGAGGGATGGGCGCGATGGCGCGAGTAGCAGTGGGTGGTTTTCAGCACGAGACCAATACGTTTGCGCCGCAGCAGGCCACTTGGGAGGAATTTGTCCGCGCCGATGCCTGGCCGCCGCTTCTGCGCGGCGCCGAGATGATCCCGGGCGTCGAGGGCTACAACATCCCGATCGCCGGTGCCGTAAAGAAGCTCGCGGAACTCGGCCACGAGATCGTGCCGCTGGCCTGGGCCGCCGCCGCGCCGGCCTCGTACGTGACTGAGGATGCCTACGAGCGCATGTGGAAGCTGTTCGACGAGGACCTGCGCAAGCACGGCCCCTTCGATGCGGTCTATCTCGACCTGCACGGCGCCATGGTCGCCGAGAATACCGAGGACGGCGAAGGTGAGCTGCTGCGCCGTATCCGCAGCGTTGTCGGCAACGATCTGCCGATCGTGGCGAGCCTCGACTATCACGCCAACCTGACGCCGGACATGGCGAAGCTCGCGACTGCGCTGGTCGGCTACAGGACCTATCCGCATATCGACATGGCCGTGACGGGCCGGCGGGCCATCGAACTGCTCGACAAGCTCCTGAAGGAAAAGCGGCCGGTCTATCGCGCTTATCGTCAGCTCGATTTCCTGATCCCGCTGGTCTGGCAGTGCACCTTCATCGAACCGGCCAAGGGCATCTTCGACCTGGTGGGCGAACTCGAAGCCGGCGAGAAGAGCCACAACCAGGGAATCGTCAGCGTCACCCATACGCCGGGCTTTCCGCCCGCCGACATCGCCCAGTGCGGCCCCGCCCTCGTGGTCTATGGACACGACAAGGAAGCCGTCGAGGCGGCGGCCGACAAGCTCGCGGCCATGGTGAAGGCGCACGAGAAGGCCTTCGACGGCGAGCTTCTCACGCCGGACCAGGCGGCCGTGCGGGCGATCGAGCTCTCCAAGGGCGCGAAGAAACCCATCGTGCTGGCCGACGTTCAGGACAATCCCGGTGCCGGCGGCACGTCGGACACGATCGGCCTCCTCGCGGCGCTGATGCGCCACAAGGCCAAGGGGGCGGTGATCGGCATGCTGGTCGACGAGGAAGCCGCCAAGGCGGCGGTCGAGGCCGGCGAGGGCAACGTCATGCGCCGGGGCATCGGCGCCGTGGTGGGCTATGGCGGCGAGAAGCCTATCGAAGCCGACTGGCGGGTCGTCAAGGTGGGCGACGGCAGGTTCACCGGGACCGGGCCCTTCTACGGCGGTGCCAAGTTCCAGATCGGCCCGATGGCCCTGGTGACCGACGAGGCCAGCGGCGTGTCGGCGGTGCTCGCCTGCAAGCGCGTGCAGGCCGCCGACCAGGAAATGTTCCGCCATGTCGGCGTCGAGCCGTCCAAGGTGCCGATCCTCGGCCTCAAGTCGACGGTGCATTTCCGGGCGGACTTCCAGCCGATCGCCGAGACGATCCTGGTCGTGCAGTCGACCGGGGCACACATCACCGATCCGCTCGACATGCCCTACAAGCACCTGCGCAAGGGCATCAAGCTGAAGCCCATGGGCCCGGTCTGGAACGGGGCCTAGTCTTCGCGATTAGGAGTCTTCGCGGAAAGCGGGGCGCAGCATCCAGACCATCGGCACCGTCGTGAGGGCGACTGCGGCGACGGCGATCAGCGCCGTCGACAGGCCCACGGCATCGCCCAGCAGGCCGAACAGCAGCGGCCCGGTGGCGCCCGCCACCGAGCCGCCGGTGTAGAAAATCGCGAAGGCGCGCGTGCGCTTCTCGGGGCTGACGAATTCCGGGATGGTGCCGTAGAGCACCGACGAGGTGCCGTTCAGCATCAGGCCGACGGCAGGCAGCAGCACCAGCGCCAGGTCGAGCGACAGCGGCAGCAGGCACAGGATCAGCGCCGTGGTCGCGGCTTCCGTGAGCACGACTGACGGCACGACACCCAGGCGCTGCCCGATCCAGCCCATCACCAGCTTGCCGGCCGCCCCACCGGCAAAAAGAAGCGACAGGCCGAGGCCGATGGTCGGCAGGTCGGCGCCCTTGGCCCTCAACAGGAAGGGCAGGAAGATCAGGAAGCCGCTGCGCACCAGATCGTCGGCGATGTGGATGGCAAACAGCAGTCGATAGGCCCAGGGCCGATCCTGGCCGGCGACCACCTTCGAGGCCTCGGCCTTGCCGTGCAGCACGATCGGCTTCAGCGTGGCCAGGATTGCACCGGCGCCCAGCAGGGCGAGGGCGGCCATGACGATCATCGCCTGCTGCCAGCCGAGCGCGGCGGCGATCATGGCGAACAGCGCCGGCAGCGCCACCTTGCCGACATCGCCGGTAAAGTTGTAGGTGCCGAGCGCCGTGCGCGACTGCTGTCCGTGATAGACGGCGGCCACCAGGCTCGACGCGATCGGATGCTGCGTGCTGCCGCCCAGGCCCGCCAGCAACAGGCCGGCAATCACGCCATAGAGCGATCCGCTGAGGCCCGCGACGCAGTAGCCGACAGTGATCAGGGCCGTGCCGAGCGCCAGCACGCGCACGCCGCCAAAGCGCTCGGCCAGCATCCCCGAAGGGATCTGCCCGCTGGCCATGGCGCCGGAATAGACCGTCTTCAGTGCACCGATCGCGCCGTAGCTCAGGCCGAACTGGGCCTGCAGCAACGGATAGAGCACGTTCAGAAGGTCGGTGAAGCCGTCGTGCAGCGCATGCGCGCCGCCGCAGACCGTGAGCGTTCTGCGTGGCGAGGGGGAAGGCGAGACGGCGATCGTCATCTCACCGTAACAATACTACCGGCCCGGTATGCGGTCGAACCAAAAGGTGAGCTGCTGCTCGAAGTCGTCGTCGGCATAGGCTGCGTCGGTGATGACCGTGGGCTTGCCGTTGCGTGGATAGCGGACGCTTTGCAGGCGGTTGAAGCGGATATCGCTGAGATGGAGCATCAGCAGGTCGCCGCGGCGGCGATTAAACATGAACTCGTTGACCTTGCGGATGGTCAGCAGGCTGACGACGTAGCGCCCGTCGTTGCCCTCGGCCACGAGCTGGCGCGCCGGGATGTAGCGGCCCTCGTTGGTGACGCCCATCAGCGCCAGGGCTTCGGGCGCCAGCATGTTGTCGGTGCCGGTACTCTGGATCAGCCGGAACAGTCGCTCGGCCCGTTCCGGTACCCGCGGCGGCCGCGGCGGTCCGAAGATGTTCTTGTCGCAAGCGCCGAGCGGAAGGAGCAGGCCGGCACCGAGGAAAGCACGACGCGAAAAACCAACGCTGACGGTCAAACTCAATCCTTCCCGATCTTGTCCATGTCGACGATGACGGGGGCGATATCCTCGAGCGCTCCGTCGCGGATCGCCCGGAAGAAGCAGTTGTGCCTGCCGGTGTGGCAGGCGACGCCGGTCTGCTCGACCAGCACGAGCAGCGTGTCGCCGTCGCAATCGACGCGCAAGTCGACCAGGCTCTGGATATGTCCGGACGTGTCGCCCTTGCGCCAGGGGGCACGGCGGGAGCGGGACCAGTAACAGGCACGGCCCGTGCGCATGGTTTCCGCGACCGCATTGCGATCCATCCAGGCCATCATCAGCACTTCGCCGGTATCGTGCTGCTGGGCGATCGCCGGCACGAGGCCCTGAGCGTCGAACTTGATGACGGCGAGGGCTGCTTCGATCTCGGATTGTTCGTAGGTGGTGGGCATGGCGGGCCTTGGCCTTCGAAGGGAACGGCGCGTATAATCGCCGTAACATCGCTTGGCAAATCGGGACCATCTGGAAGAAATCAGATCGTGAAGAAACCGGCCAAAGCTGCCATCGCCGGGCACGCCGCTGCCCACAGCCACTCACACGATCACAAGCACTGCGTCGAGGACGCGCTGGCCGCGGCCGAGCAGCTATGCGCCGCCAAGGACCTGCGCTTCACGCCGCTCCGACGGCGGGTGCTGGAACTCGTCTGGTCGAGCCACAAGCCGGTCGGGGCCTATGCCCTGCTGGACCAGCTGCGCAACGAAGATCTCGGCTCGGCACCGCCCACGATCTACCGGGCGCTCGACTTCCTGATCGAGCACGGCCTGATCCATCGCATCGAGCGCATGAATGCCTTCGTCGGCTGCAGCCATCCCGGCGAGGCGCATCGCGGCTTCTTCCTGATCTGCAGCGATTGCGGCAATGCCGAGGAACTCGAAGGCGACGGCCTTTCCGAGGCCATCGCCACCGCCGCCCAGCGCCGCGGCTTCACCGCGCGCGAAATGACCCTGGAAGTGACCGGCCTCTGCGCCGATTGCCGGAAGGACTGAGCTGCGGCCTCAGGCCCCAAAGCCGCAGCCCCCCAAGCCTCAGGCGTTATGCGCGCGGTTGAGGCGCTCGAAACCTTCCGCCAAGTCGGTCTTCAGGTCCTCGACATCCTCGAGGCCGATATGCACGCGCAGCAGGTGCTTGCCCTGCGGCCACGGCACCGCCGTCCGATACTGGTCGGGATGGGCGGGGATCATCAGGCTCTCGTAGCCGCCCCAGCTGGCGCCCATGCCGAAGATGTCCATGCCGTCCAGCATCGCGGCCAGCGCGTTCTTGCTGTAGCCGTCGCGCAGGGTGAAGGAGAAGAGCCCCGAGGCGCCCTTGAACTGCTTCTTCCAGTTGTCGTGGCCGGGGCAGTCGGGCAGGGCGGGATGCAGCACCTTGTCGACCTCGGGCCGCGTCTTCAACCAGTGGGCGACCTCGATGCCGCTCTTCTCGTGATGGCGCAGCCGGACGCCCATGGTGCGCAGGCCGCGCAGGGCGAGATAGCAGTCGTCGGGCGCGGCGTGGAAGCCGAAGGACTGGCAGGCCGTTTTCGCCACCTCGAACAGCGGGCGCGTGGCACAGGAGATGATGCCCATCATCGCGTCCGAGTGGCCGACGATGTACTTGGTGCCGGCATGGATGGAGATGTCGCAACCATGATCGAACGGCTTGAAGTAGAGCGGCGTCGCCCAGGTGTTGTCGATCATCACTGTCGCGCCGCCCTTCTTGGCGACCGCCGCGATGGCATCGACATCCTGCACCTCGAAGGTCTGCGAGCCCGGCGCCTCGAGATAGACGACCTTGGTGTTGGGCCGCATCAGCTTCTCGATGCCCGCGCCGATCATCGGATCGAAGTAGGTCGTCTCGACGCCGAAGTTCTTCAGCGTCGTGTTGGCGAAGCGCCGCGCCGGACCGTAGGCATTGTCGGTCAGCAGCATGTGGTCACCGGTCTTCAGGAAGCCCACGATCGCGCCGGTCACGGCGCCGAGGCCGGACTGCACGGCGATCGACCGATGCGCGCCTTCGATGGCGGCAACCGCGTCTTCGAGCGCCTTCTGCGTCGGCGTGCCGTTGCGGCCATAGCCGAAGCCTTCGAACGGAATGCGGTTCTCGAACTTCTCCATGGTCGGAGAGAGGATCGTCGACGCGTGATAGACGGGCGGATTGACGATGCCAAAATTGCTGTCGGGATCGCGGCCTGACACGGCCAAAACGGTGTCGGGGCGGGTATAAGTTTTCTTAGCGGTCATGATTCCAACTATGGCACAGGCTTCAAGCTGGCGGCCAGCGATAGACGTCGGGCCACAGGATACGCGGGTCGCGCAGCTCCTTTTCCTCGCGGCGCAGCGGTCGAAAGCCCGCCTTGCGGTAGGTGTCGAGCGCCCGCGGATGATCGAGCGAGTTGGTGTTGAGCAGGATCTTCGGCCAGCCCAGCGCGAACGCCCGTTCGACGGCACGGTCGAGCAGCCAGGGGCCGATGCGTCGGCCGACATAGTCGAGCGTCAATCCGAAGAAGACGAGTTCCCGATCGCCCAGCTCGAAGTAGCCGACGAGATCGGAGCCCTCGCGTGCGACGTGAAGCTCATGCCCCGGCTGCTCCAGCAACGTCTGGAGCGCCTCGTCCGACAGGAGCCGGCGCTCGTACCAGAGCCACGGCCGGCCGACCCGGTCGTAGAGGTCGCGGTAGAGCGCGGCGGTCGGCGCCGTGACGTGCTCGATGGCGACGGCGAGGTCAGGCGCCTCGCCGCGGCGCGTCCAGTCGGACGGCGCCATCTCGAGATGCGTGATCGTGACCGGCAGCCGGCCGTCCGATCGCGGGGGAGGTTGATGGGAGAACAGGTCAGAGGTCCTGCTCAGGCACCGGTAACGATCGGTGTGTCGGCGCGGCCGCCCCATTCGGTCCAGGAGCCGTCGTAGATCGCCGCTTCCGGCGAACCCGTGAGGTAAAGCGCGAGACCGATCACGCAGGCCGTGACTCCCGAGCCGCAGCTTGCCGTGACTTTCTTGGCCGGGTCGATGCCGGAGGCCGCGATGCGCGCCGCCAGCTTGTCGGCCGGCAGCATCGTTCCGCTCTCGGGGTCGAGCAGCTCGTTGTAGGGCAGGTTGAAGGCGCCCGGCATGTGACCGCCGCGCAGCCCGGCGCGCGGCTCCGGCGTCTCGCCGCGGAAACGGCCGGCCGCCCGGGCGTCGACGATCTGCTCGCGCTTGCTCTCGATCAGGCCGCGCACGTCATCGATCGAGCGCACCAGCGTGTTGTCGAGGCGGGCGGTGAAATGGCGGTCGCGCGGCGGCGTCGGATCGTCGGTCACCGGCCGGCCTTCCGCCAGCCACTTGGGCAGGCCGCCATTCAGGATCGACACGTCCTTGTGGCCCATCGCTCGGAACATCCACCAGACGCGGCAGGCGCCGGTCATCGGCGTGGTGTCGTAGATCACGATCTTGGCGCCGTCACCCAGGCCGAGCTTGCGGACGCGCGAGGAGAACTTCTCCGGCGAGGGCAGCATATGGGGAAGCGAGCTCGACGTGTCGGCGATGTCGTCGATGTCGAAGAACACCGCGCCGGGAATATGCTGCTCGGCGAACTCGGCCTTGGGATCGCGCTTCTGCGCCGGAAGATAGAAGGAGCCGTCGACGATGCGGACATCCGGCGCGTTGAGGCGGGCGCCCAGCCATTCGGTGCTGACGAGGGCGTCGGGTCTTGCGTAATCCATGGTCCGTTTCCTCTAGGCCAGCGCAATGATGAAGCGCCGGTTCATCTTTCCCTTGTTTTCGATCTTGGTGCATTCGACACGGCCGATCTCGCCGGTCCGCGCGACATGCGTGCCGCCGCAGGCCTGCAGGTCGATCCCTTCGATCGACAGCAGGCGGACCCGGCCGGCGCCCATCGGCGGGCGCACGCTCATGGTCTTCACCAGTTCGGGGCGTGCGGTCAGCTCTTCGTCGGTGACCCATTGCGGCGTGACGGGACGATCGAGGGCGATCAGCTTGTTGATCTCCTCGGTGACCCATTCCTTGGCCGGCACGTCGCCTTCGAGATTGAAGTCGAGGCGGCTCTTGTCGACGCCGACCTGGCCTCCCGTGACGTTGCCCTTGATCACGGCCGACATGACATGCAGGGCAGTGTGCATGCGCATGTGCAGATAGCGGCGCTCCCAATCCAGCACCGCGTGCACCGTGGTGCCGACGGCCGGACGCATTGCCTCCGGCGCCAGCACCAGCAGTACGTCGTTGCCGTCGGCCTTGATCGTGTCCGTGACCTTGGCTTCGCCGCCCTCCCAGCGCAGCAGACCGGTATCGCCGGGCTGTCCACCGCCGGTGGGATAGAAGATCGAGCGATCCAGCCGGACACCGCGTTCCTCGGCGGCGGTCACGGTGGCGTCGGTTTCCTTGAGGTAGGCGTCATGCCTGAAGAGCTCTTCGACCATGAATCGGATTTAGGCTTTCGCCAGCCGGGCCGCAACTTCGCGAGCGCTCGGCATCGATGGTGCGGCACCTAGACGCTCGACGGCGCAGGCCGCCGCCGCGCTGGCATAGCGCGCCGCCTCGGCTGGCGACGCGCCGGCCGCCATGCGAGCGGCCAGTGCGCCGACGAAACAATCTCCGGCGCCGGTCGTGTCGACGACCTTGGCCTTGAATGCCGGAACGGCCTCGATACCGTTGGCGCTGACCACGAGGGCGCCGCGCGGGCCCAAGGTGGCAATGACCGCCCGGGCGCCGCGCTTGCGCAGGCTCTCGCAGGCTGCCGCGATGCTGCGTTGCGCGCTCGCAGAAGAAAGCTTCACGCCTGCCGCCTGGCCGAGCTCGATTTCGTTCACGACGGCGACGTCGACCGACTTGAGCAGCCGGGCCGGATGGCGCGCGAACGGGGCCAGGTTGAGGATCGTGCGGGCACCGGCGCGGCGCGCGCGCGCCAGGATCTGCTCGGTGGCGGCAAGCGGCGTCTCGAACTGGGCGACCCAGACCTCGTCGCGCTGCGGCGCATGGCGCAGCATTGCCGCCTTGAAATGCATGTTGGCACCGGAGGCGACCGTGATCGAGTTGTCGCCGTCGGCAACCTGGATGAGCGCGACGCCGGTTGCCGGTCCGTCGACTTCCCGGACACCGGAACTGTCGACGTCGTTGTCGGCCAGGAAGCTGCGCAGGCTGTTGGCGAAGGAGTCGTTGCCGACGGCACCGACCATGGCGGTGGGAACGCCGACACGGGCCGCTGCGACCGCCTGGTTCAATCCCTTGCCGCCGGGCAGGAAGGAGACCTCGGCGCCCAGGAGGGTTTCCCCGGCCGCCGGCAGGCGCTTGCTCTGCACGACGACATCCATGTTGAGGCTACCGCAGACGACGACCCGGCTCATGAAAGCAGGCTCACTTCATCCAGGGGGGCAGCGGCAGGTTCTTCTCGCGCAGGAAGACAGGATTGAAGAGCTTGGACTGATAGCGCTGCCCGCCATCGGCCAGGATGGTGACGACGGTCTTGCCCGGGCCAAGGTCGCGCGCCAGCCGCATGGCACCGACGATGTTGATCGCCGTCGAGCCGCCCAACACCAGTCCCTCGTGCTCGATCAGGTCGAACAGGACGGGCAGGGCCTCCTCGTCGGTGATCTGGTAGGCGAAATCGATCGGCGTGCCGTCGATATTGGCGGTGACGCGCCCCTGGCCGATGCCTTCGGTGACCGAATTGCCCTCGGCCTTCAGCTCGCCTTTGACATGCCAGTTGTAGAGCGCCGAGCCCATGGGATCGCTGAGCGCGATCTTGATGTTGGGATTGCGCTCCTTCAGCGCGCGCGCCACGCCGCCCAAGGTGCCGCCGCTGCCCACCGAACAGGTGAAGCCGTCGACCTTGCCGTCGGTCTGGTTCCAGATCTCCGGCCCGGTCGTGCGGTAGTGGCCGTCGCGGTTCGCCGTGTTGTCGAACTGGTTGGCCCAGATCGCCCCGGCCGGCTCCTTCGCGGCAAGCTCGTCGGCCAGGGTGCCCGAGTAGCGGACGTAGTTGTTCGGATTGGCGTAGGGCACGGCGGGCACAAGGCGCAGGTCGGCGCCGCAGAGACGCAGCATGTCCTTCTTTTCCTGGCTCTGCGTCTCGGGCATGACGATGACCGACCGGTAGCCGCGGGCATTGGCCACCAGCGCGATGCCGATGCCGGTGTTGCCGGCCGTGCCCTCGACGATCACACCGCCGGGGCGGAGCTTCCCGCTCTTCTCGGCATCCTCGATGATCGCCAGCGCGGCACGATCCTTGACCGAGCCACCGGGATTGAGGAACTCGGCCTTGCCGTAGATGTTGCAACCCGTGGCCGCGGACGCGGCGCGCAACTTGATCAGCGGCGTGTTGCCGATGCTATCGATGAAACCCGACCGGACGTTCATGACCTGCTCGCTCTCGTGACCCTGCGCGCACTCCCGCGCGGACCGTAGACAGGGAGGAGGGGACCATGCAACCGGATAGCGTCACCGTCAGCGCCAGCGGTTTCGCACCTCGTCGCGGCGGAGCGCCAGCCACTGCAGCGCCATGACGGCGACGGCATTGTCGACCTCGTTGCGATCGAGCAGGCCGCGCGCTTCGGCGAACGGGACGGCCTTCACCAGGATATTCTCGTTTTCCGATGCGAGGCCGAAGATGCCGCCGACCCCCGTGGTGTCGGCGCGGCCGAGGAAGCTGGTGCAGGTCTCGGAGCAGGCGCCGGGGCTCAGGATGACAGTGCCCATCGGCAGCAGGTCGGTGATCGTGACCGCGGCCTCCTCGACGGCCTCGCGGCGCGCCACATCGTCCGGCGTCTCGCCGTCCTCGATGATGCCGGCGACGGTTTCCCAGCCCCACGGATGGCGGCCGGCGACATAGGAGCCTGCCCGGAACTGACGGATCAGCACGACTTCATCGCGGATCGGGTCATAGGGCAGGACGGCGGCGGCCTGGCCGCGCTCGAAGACCTCGCGCTTGATCGCGCCGCTCATCCCGCCCTGATAGAGCGTATGGCGAAAGAGATAGCGGGCGACCCGGAAATAGCCCTGGAACGCCACGGTGCGCTCGACGAGTTCGGCCTTCTCGGTGGGCAGAGGAACTGACGCCATGACTTGCACCCCGATGATTTGCATCCCGCAAGCGAAAAGGGCCGCTCTCCGAAGAGAGCGGCCCTGATATGGCTCCGGAGGCAGGGATCGAACCTGCGACCCGGCGATTAACAGTCGCCTGCTCTGCCGCTGAGCTACTCCGGAAGAATTCACGTCGCGGGGGCGGCAAGGTCCCCGCGAGGGGCGGTGTTGTGGCAGAGCGTGTTTCCTCACGCAAGGCCCTTCGACCGCAGAATTTGTGGAGGCCTGGGCCGGAATCGAACCGGCATTGACGGATTTGCAGTCCGCTACATAGCCACTCTGCCACCAGGCCGCACGAGTTGCGCGGGCTGCTATACGCGCGCTGTGACAGAGCGGTCAAGCAGGCCGCGACGTGCCGCCCTTTGCGCTGCCAGCGGCCCTTGCCTATATAGGACCGCTACATATAGAGGCAGCCCATGACGGATTTCGCGCTCGCGCGACGCAATATGGTCGAAGGCCAGCTCCGGCCCAATCGGGTCACGAATGTCGCACTCCTGGCGGCGGTCGGGGAGCTGCCGCGGGAGCGCTTCCTGCCGGACGGCCTGAAGTCGGTCGCCTATGCCGACGACGACGTGCCGCTCGGCAACGGCCGTTTCATGATGGAACCCATGGTGCTCGCCCGCCTGATCCAGAGCCTGCAGCCGCAGGCCGAGGAGAAGGCCATGGTGGCTGCGTCGGGTCGGGGTTATGGCGCGGCTCTGCTGGCCCGTCTGGTCAAGTCCGTCGTGGCGGTGGAGAACGAAGCCGGACTGGCCACGGCCGCGCAGCAGACCTGGCAGGAACTCGGGATAACGAATATCCAGCAAGTCGTCGGTCTGCCCGAGCTGGGGGCGACTGCCTCCGGCCCGTTCGGCGTGATCCTGATCGAAGGCGCCGTGCGCGAAGTTTCGCGCGCCGTTCTCGATCAGCTCGCCGACGGTGGCCGGCTGGCCACCGTGGTCAGCGACCCGAGCGGATCGCTGGGCGTCGCCCATCTCTTCGTGAAGCAGGGCGGTGTCGCCTCGGGGCGTCCGCTGTTCGATGCCGGAACGTCGCCGCTGCCTGGCTTCACGCCGCCGCCCAAGTTCACTTTCTGAGCAATACGAGTGCATGATTCTCCCGTGTGGAACGGGCTATCAATACGCTTCGGGCCGGTGTTAGGGTGCGGACCACATATGAGGGTAAAACGATGCGTATCCGGCCCAGGTTGAGGCACGCCCGCAATGCGGTGGCGTGCGCCCTTGCCGTTGGGCTCGGCGGCGCGTCCAACGCGTGGTCGCAGAGCCTGATCGAGGCTCTGTCGACGACCTACAACAGCAACCCCGACCTGCTGGCCAGCCGGGCAATCCTGCGCCAGACCGACGAGACGCTGTCCCAGGCGGTCGCCAACTGGCGCCCCAGGGTCACGCTGAACGTCGAATTCAACAAGGTCGCGCTGGACTCCTACACGGCGCGGCCTGGCGTTGCGCAGACCTTCTACGACCTGAACGGCAAGTTCACGACCCTGCAAGTCACCCAGCCGATCTTCCGCGGCGGCAAGACGGTCGCCGACACCAAGCAGGCCCAGGCCAACATCCAGGCCCAGCGTGCGGCGCTGGCCGACACGGAGCAGACGACGCTGCTGGCGGCCGTCACGTCCTACGCCGACCTGGTGCAGAACATCGGTATCGCCGACGCGCGCCGCAACAACGTGCGCGTGCTGGTCCAGCAGCTCGACGCCACGCGCGAGCGGTTCAGGGTCGGCGAGCTCACGATCACCGACGTTTCCCAGTCCGAGGCGCGACTGGAGGCGGCCAAGGCCGATCTCGTGGCGGCCGAGACCAACGTCCGCATTTCCGAAGCATCGTTCCAGCGCACCATCGGCAAGCGCCCGGGCAAGCTCGGCGAAATTCCCCTGATCGGCGGCCTGCCATCCTCGGAAGAAGAGGCGGTGGGGCTGGCCATGGACGCCGGCCCGCGGGCCGTTTCGGCGGCGCACCGCATCACCGCCGCCAACTACGGCGTGAACAGCGCCGTCGGTGATCTCCTGCCGCAGGTGAACCTGATTGGCGCCCTGCAGCAGCAGTTCGACCTGCAGGTGCCCAACGACCGCTATTACACCTATGCGCTCCGCCTCCAGGCGACCATTCCGATCTTCCAGAACGGCAGCGAATGGTCGCGCATCCGGTCGGCACGCGAGCTGGTGGCGCAGCGCCGCAACGAGCTCGACAGTGCCCGCCGCGCCGTGGCGGAGAATGTCATCCGGGCCTGGCGCCAGCTCGACTCGGCGCGCTCGCGGGTGACGTCCTACGAATCGCAGGTTCGCGCCAACGAAGTCGCGCTGAACGGCGTGCGGCAGGAAGCGCTGGTCGGCTCGCGCACGACCCTCGACGTGTTGAACGCCGAGCAGGAACTTCTGAACGCCCAGGTGAACCTGATCCAGGCACGCCGCGACACGCAGGTCTCCTATTATGGCGTCCTGTCCGGCATCGGCCGCCTGACCGCCCGTACCTTGGCCTTGCCGGTCGAGTATTACGACGAGGAGCGCTACTACAAGGACGTCGGCTCACGCTGGATCGGCTGGGGCAGCAGCGGCGAGTCCGGCACCGGCAACATCCTGCCGTCGGTCAATCCGACCGGGGTAGCCGGAAGCGCACCGATGAACCGGTAAGATGAGTGCCGCCAAAGGGCCTCCCAACGACCCGTCGATGGACGACATCCTGGCGTCCATCCGCAAGATCATTTCCGATGACGAAGCGCGCGCTCAGGTGACCGGTCAGCAGCCTGGAGCCGCGCCGGCCCCGCGTCCCGCGGCGCCTCCTGCCGCGACATCGCGCGACGATGTTCTACTGCTGACGGATCTCGTCGAGGAACCGACCATGAGTTCGGCCAACGCTCCAGAAACGCCGCGCATCGACCCGGCCAAGGCCGCCGACATGCCGCAGCCGTCCGTCGATGCTCCGGTCGACGGATCGCTGGTCGGGGCAGGGGTCGCCGGTGTCGCCAGCTCGGCTTTTGCGCGCCTCAACCAGGCGGTTCGCGACAGCGTTCCGTTGCCGGCGGCCGAAGACCCCGGTCCGGCATTGGGCAATGGCGGCAAGACCATCGAGGATTTGGTCAAGGAGATGCTGCGGCCCATGCTGAAGGAATGGCTTGATCAGAACCTGCCGCCGATGGTCGAGCGCTATGTTGAACGCGAGATTTCCCGGCTGACCCGCCGCTGACCCCAGGCGCCCCCCGTCATCGAACGCCACGGCGCCTAACCGTGGCGTTTTTCGTTATAAGGCAAGACATGCTCGACAAGACCTACGACCCCAAGGAGATCGAAGCCCGCCGTTACCCCGAATGGGAGAAGGCCGGCGCGTTCAAGGCGCACCCGGAGTCGCCGAAGCAGCCCTATTGCATCGTCATCCCGCCGCCCAACGTGACGGGCAGCCTGCATATGGGCCATGCACTCGACAACACGTTGCAGGACGTGCTGATCCGCTGGCGGCGCATGAAGGGCGATGACGTGCTGTGGCAGCCCGGCACCGACCATGCCGGCATCGCGACCCAGATGGTCGTTGTCCGCAATCTGGAGCAGGAGGGCATCGGCCTCGCCGTCGAAGGCGCTTCGGCCAAGGGCGACGCCAACAAGAAGCTGCTGAACCGCGAGGAATTCCTGGCCAAGGTCTGGGAGTGGAAGGCCTATTCCGGCGGCACCATCACCAGCCAGCTGCGCCGGCTGGGCGCCTCCTGCGACTGGAGCCGCGAGCGCTTCACCATGGACGAGGGCCTGTCGCGCGCCGTCCTCAAGGTCTTCGTCGATCTCTACAAGGCCGGCCTGATCTACAAGGACAACCGGCTGGTCAACTGGGACCCCAAGATGCTGACGGCGATCTCGGATCTCGAGGTCGAATCGCGCGAAGTGAAGGGGCACCTCTGGTACTTCAAGTATCCGATCGAGGGCAGCGACGAGCACATCATCGTCGCCACGACGCGGCCCGAGACCATGCTGGGCGACACCGGCGTGGCCGTGCATCCCGACGCCCCCAAGTGGAAGCACCTGATCGGCAAGCAGGCGATCCTGCCGCTGGTCGGCCGGAAGATCCCCATCGTGGCCGACGAATACTCCGACCCGGAGAAGGGGTCGGGTGCGGTGAAGATCACGCCGGCCCATGACTTCAACGATTTCGAGGTCGGCCGGCGTCACCAGCTCGACGCCATCAACATCTTCGACAAGTTCGCGCGGCTGAACGACAACGCGCCCGAGAAGTACCGCGGGCTCGACCGCTTCGACGCCCGCAAGAAGATCGTGGCCGAGCTCGAGGAAATGGGCCTGGTCGAGAAGATCGAGCCGCACACCCACCGAGTGCCGTACGGCGATCGCGGCGGCGTGCCGGTCGAACCCTATCTCACCGAGCAGTGGTATGCCGACGCCAAGAAGCTCGCCGAGGCACCGATCGCCGCTGCCCGCGACGGCCGGGTGAAGTTCGTGCCCGAGCGCGGCCGCGACGATTTCTTCCGCTGGATGGAGAACATCGAGCCCTGGTGCATCTCGCGACAGCTCTGGTGGGGTCACCAGATTCCCGCCTGGTACGGCCCGGACAAGAAGGTCTTCGTGGCCTTGTCGGAGGTGGAGGCCCGCGCCGAGGCGCTCGCGCATTACGGCAAGGACGTCGCCCTGGAGCGCGACCCCGACGTGCTCGACACCTGGTTCAGCTCGGCCCTGTGGCCGTTCTCGACCTTGGGCTGGCCGGACAAGACGCCCGAACTTGCCAAGTATTACCCGACCAGCGTGCTCGTCACCGGCTGGGACATCCTGTTCTTCTGGGTGGCCCGCATGATGATGATGGGCATGCAGTTCAT
>MKRV01000077.1 GCA_001897995.1 Alphaproteobacteria bacterium 65-37
TCTCGACCGCCGGCGCGATGACGGTCTCGACGAAATTCTTGTGGCTGGCCGCGCCGCCCACGACGAGTTCCTTGCCTTGGGCGCGCAGCAGGCGGGGAGCCGCAAGCGCTGCGGTCGCGGCGCCGGCTGCGGCAAGGATCGTCCGGCGATTTAAAGCGGCAGTCTTGGTCTTGGTCATTCGAGGCTCCGGTGTCTGGAGACCCGGGAAGCAAGGACCGTGCCTAGCGCATTGTGTATCCGACGAGAGCCATCTGCTTCAGGGCTCGGCGCGGATGCCCGTTTGGGCGACGATCGCCTCGTACTTCACCATCTCAGCCGCGATGAACTTCCGGAAGGTGTCGCCTTTGAGCGACTGCGGCGTCAGGCCTTGATCCTCCAGGGTGCCGGCGACCGCTGGATCCTTCAGCGCCTCCATCACGTCGGCAGCGATCTTCTCGGCCAACGGTGCAGGCAAGCCCTTGGGTGCGAAGACGCCGAACCAGTTGGCAAGTTGAAGCGCCGGCAAGCCGACCTCGGCGGCGGTGGGAACGTCGGGCAGGACCTTTTCGCGCTTGTCGCCGGCGACGAGGATCGGCTTCAACTTGCCGGACTTGATGTGCTGCAGCAGCGGCGGCGTCGTGGCGAAAAACAGGTCGATCTGCCCGCCCAGCAAATCGTTCACGGCCAAGGCGGTGCCGCGATAGGGCACATGCATGAGCGGCAGGCCCGTGAGCTTGCACAGCATCTCGCCCGCCATGTGCTGCTGGCCGCCGATGCCGGGCGAGCCGAAACTCAGCCTGGCGCCCGGGGGCTGCTGTGCGCGCAACGTTTGCAGGTCGCCCGCCGCCAGCTTCGGCCCCGAAACCAGGACCAGCGGCGCGGCCGCCGCCAGGATCACCGGCGTGAGGTCGGCAATCGGATCGTAGCGCATCGAGTGGAACACCAGCTTGTTGATCGACACTTCGGGCGTGTAGCCGAGAAGCAGGGTGTATCCGTCGGGCACGGCGCGTGCCGTCTGCTCGGCGGCGACCATGCCGCTGGCGCCGGGCTTGTTCTCGACCACCACGGGCTGTCCCCATTTGGCACTGAGCACAGGTGCCAGCACCCGCGCGACGATGTCGGTCGAGCCGCCGGGGGCATAGCCCACCAGCAGCTTCACCGGCTTGTCGGGATAGGCCGAGGCGCCGGTGGAGGCGATGACGATGGCCGCGAAGGCGACGACGGCGACACGCAATCCCCAGCGAACGGGCATGGCTCTTCTCCTCGACGGCCGTGAAAAGGTCAGGGCATCTGAAGCAGCAGGACCTGACGAAGGGTCGATTGCCGGGCCAGGGCGGCCAGGCCTTCGTCCCGGTGGTGGCGCATCCCCGTCACCAGGTCATGGACGACGACCTGCGTCGGGGCCGCCCGAACGCGGTCATGCATCTCGGCGGCCTCGCCATCGAGCAACTCGAAGGGGCGGCCGTTTGCGGAAAAAGCGACGCCGCCGCTGACAGGCTTGAGCGCCAGACGTCCGGCCGACGACAGCAGCGTGTTGATGATGGCAAAGGCCCGCGCCGCCGGGCGCGGATCGAAGCGGCGGTCGATGAAGGCGTGACGCGGAAAATAGCCGCGATCGACATCCATGAAGGTGTCGAAGACGTAGCGCACGCGCTCCGAAGCCTTCGACAGCACCATCGCCTGGGCGGTGCGTGCCACCATCTCGCGATCGTCCGCCCGCTCGGTCGCCAGGTTGGCGCCGCTGGTCTTGAGGGAGGCGAGCACCAGGCTCCCTGTTTCCTCAGCGAAGGTGGCGAGGCGCGATCCGGCCACGACCAGGTCCTCGTCGGCCTCGACGCGCACGGTGACGCCGTCGATTGCGCCGGATTTCAGGGCTTCGCGCAAGACGTCGCGCGCGCCGTTCAGGTCTGCGAGCGTGAAGCCTGCCTTCACGAAGTGATTGAAGTGTTTACCGTCGAAATGTGAGTCGTCGAAGGTGTGGATCTTCGACAGGAAGACTTGCACGCCAGTCGTCGCCCGCCAGGCGCGCAAGGCTTCGCGCTGCCGATCGAACGTCTCGAGCGTTGCGTTCACTTCCAGGGCGGCCACGCCGGCACGAACCGCTTCTTCGCGGCTGAGCGAGGTGCGAAGTCGGCCCAGGCTGGTGACGATGAACTGCTGACCGAGACGCGCCATCAGCTCCATGCGCGCCCGGGGCGCGGCATCGGCGAGATCGATATCGGGAATCTTCGACAGCCGGGCACCCATCTCCCAAAGCGCCAGCAATGGGTAGTCGTTGCGTGCCCACTTGCGGCCGAACTCCTGCACGCCGCCGGTCGCCGTGATCTGCTGGCTTTCGGCCCAGGGATGGCGGAGCTCGACGCCGACCTTGTCGAAGGTCGACATCCTGGGATGTGCGAGATGCACGGGCTGCGGCCGGGGCGGCGCCTCGCCGGCCTTGATCTGCTGGCCGTGTGTGCGCACCGAGTAAGCCACGTGACCGTCGGGATACACGTCGACCACGAAGTAGCCGAACTTCTCGGCATCGCCGCGGCCGAACTCGACGGCCGGCGCGACGCGATAGAACTCGGTGAGGTCGTGCCGCAGGAACGCCGTCGAGGGCAGCATGTAGAAATCGGCCGAGCCGACCCGGTCGTACCAGAAATTGTGGACGTGGCCGGCGAACACCGCCTCGACGTTGGGGCGGCGGATCTGCTGCAGCAGCCAGCCACGCGCCGGTTCGTCGATATTGTCGTAGCTGCCGCGTTCGTCCGGCGTGTGCACATAGGGCGGATAGTGCATGAACAGGAACACGCGCTTGCCCTCGGCCGAGCCGATCTGCTCCTCCAGCCATTCGCGCTGGCGCCGCTCGTCCTCGAGGCCGGCATTGAGCAGCAGCGAGTTGATCGCCACGAAGCGGAGATTGCCTTCGTCGAAGCTGTAATAGTCGCGGCCGAAGGCTTTGCGGTAGGTCTCGAGGTAGCTGTCGCAGATCTGGTCGGCCGGCATCCAGTCGATCTTCTTGTCGCCGACGTCGTGATTGCCCGGCAGGACGTGCAGGGGCACGCGCAGCGGCGAGGAGAGCTCCTTGAAGCGCGCCACGGCGTCGCCAAACGTCGGCACCGAGGGGACGGGGTGGACGATGTCACCCAGATGGAAAACGAACTTCGGCGCCGGATCCATGGCGGCAATGTCGTGAAAGACGTGCCGTGCGCGGTCGTTCGCCAGGGCATTGGTCTCGCAGGGAGAACTGGAGCTGCCGTCGCGTTCGTTGACGTGGGTGTCGGCCACGACGGCGAAGGAAAAGAGCGGCGCTTCGCCGGTTTTCGGTTGAACGGTCAGCCGGATGGGATGTAATGTGTTCAAGATAGTGGAACTCAATTCAATATATCGGTCTAGGCGATCGTTATGGTCGATCGGCAGGTCTGTCAACGACCATGGGGGAGGACATTCGCGTGTCTGATCCAATGCCCCTCGACGAGCGCGATCCCTCCGCTATCGACGCGGCGGCGTTGGCCGACCATCCGTCCTTCGCGTCGACGCTCGCCAACGGGCTGGCGATCCTGGGTTGCTTCAGCGGCGGAGAGCCCTGGCTCGGCAACAAGGACATCGCGCAACGACTTGGTCTCTCGAAGCCCACGGTCTCGCGGCTGACCTTCACCCTGATCGCGCTCGGCTACCTGCGGCGGGATCGCCAAACCGGCAAATACCAGCTGGGACCGGCGGTGCTCTCCCTGGGCTACCCGCTGCTCTCGCAGCTCACCATCCGGCAGATCGCGGCCGAAGACCTGCTGGATCTCGCGCGCTACGCCCATGGGCCGGTCTCAGTCGGGGCGCGCGACCGATTGCAGGTCGTCTATGTCGAGACGTCGCAAGGCAAGGAGACCAATGCCACGAAGCCGGGCATCGGATCGACGCGGCCGCTGCTGCGGACGGCCATCGGCCGGGCGCTGCTCCATGCCCACGGCGACGCCGAGCGCATGTTCATCGAGCATCGGCTGCAGCAGGCGATGCCCGAGGAGTGGCAGACCTACGAGGTTGGCCTGAAGGAAGCCTACCGGCAGATCGACCGGCTGGGCTTCTGCATCGTCGCCGGCGATTGGCGGCCCACGCTGGCGGCGGTCGCGGTGCCGATGAAGCACCCGGTGATGGGCATGCAGCTTGCCTTTAACCTCACGGTGCCGAGCTACGCGACCAACGAGGAGCAGCTCACGCGCGATCTCGGGCCGCGGCTGGTGGAGCTGGTCCGGCGGATCGAACAGAAGCTCGGCAAGTAGGGCCGCGACGCAGCCCTCGCGTCAGCTCTCGCCCTTCAGCCGCGCGACTTCCGCTTCGAGCTGCTTGATCCGCTGCGTCAGCTGGTCGACGGCCGGGGCGATCTCGGCCTCGCTGTAGCGCGGCACGATATGCTGGCGGCAGTTGATGTCCCAGGCTTCGATGGTGAAGGCGATGGCCCGCTCAGGCCGGGCCCGGTAGCGCGGATCGACCAGCCGCTCCATCAGCTCGAGATCGCCCTCGACGATCCGGGCGCGGCCCCACAGCTTCACCCGCTGCTGGGTGGCGAAATGCAGGATGAAGATGTGGGCGCGGTCGTTTTCACGCAGATGGCCGAGCGAAATGTACTGCCGGTTGCCGGCGAAATCGGCGAAGGCCAGCGTATGGCTGCCGATCGGCTTCAGGCAGCCCGGCGGCCCACCGCGATGCTGTATATAAGGTCGGCCGTCGGCGCTGGCCGTGGCGAAGAAGAAGGTGTCGATGACGGCCAGGAACTGACGGAGATCGTCAGTGATCTCCGTGTTCCAGGTCCGCCCTTCGAACTGGGCCCGCGATCCCAGACGCGTCTGCTCTGCCTTGACGGCGGGCGAGAACAGCACGTCTTCGGGATCGGGCATGGCCACTCCTGGGGGCTGATCCTTGAGGCTACTCCAGTTTCTTGCCGAGCTCGCCGGCGACTTCCTGGACGAACTGCCAGGCCACGCGGCCGGAACGCGAGCCGCGGGTCACCGACCATTCGACCGCCTGCTTGCGCAGGGTCTCGGCCGGCACGCCGAGCTTGTAGAACTCGGCATAGCCTTCGATCATGGCGAAGAACGTGTCCTGGTCGGCGTTGTGGAAGCCAAGCCAGAGGCCGAAGCGGTCCGACAGCGAGACCTTTTCCTCGACCGCCTCCGACGGGTTGATTGCCGTGGAGCGCTCGTTCTCGATCATGTCGCGCGGCATCAGGTGGCGGCGGTTCGACGTCGCGTAGAACACGACATTGTCCGGCCGACCCTCGATGCCGCCTTCCAGCACCGCCTTCAGGGACTTGTAGGCCGCATCCTGGCCGTCGAAGGAGAGATCGTCGCAGAACACCACGAAGCGCCGCTTGGAGGTGCGGATCCGGGAGAGCAGCGCCGGCAGGGAGGGGATATCCTCGCGATGGATCTCGACCAGCGCCAGCGGGCCCGGCGGGCCGCCCATCTCGCGATTCACATGGGCGTGGACGGCCTTCACGATCGAGCTCTTGCCGGCGCCGCGCGAGCCCCAGAGC
Organism: Alphaproteobacteria bacterium 65-37; assembly: GCA_001897995.1. GTDB lineage: Bacteria > Pseudomonadota > Alphaproteobacteria > Reyranellales > Reyranellaceae > Reyranella. The sequence goes on from MKRV01000077.1 coordinate 5,489, forward strand.
AGGGCATTGTTGGCCGGCAGCGCCTTGGCGAAGCGACGGGTATTCTCCAGCAGAATCTCCTTCTGGCGGTCGATGCCGACCAGCAGGTCGATGCTGACGCGGTTGACCTTGGGCACGGCTTCCAGCCGGTGGCCGGCGGCGTGCCAGACGTAGGCTTCGGCTTCGTTGATGTCGGCGCTGGGGGGCGCCGGGGGCGCCAGGCGATCGAGTGCTTCCGCAATGCGTGAAATGAGGGCTTTAAGGTCTTGATCCATCGTTGCCGGCCGCTTGAAAGGGGGCGACCATATCGTCCCGCGCTTGCATTGCAAAGCGGGGCAAGACCGCTATAGTCCGCGCGCTTTTTTCGACGGCCGGAAAGGCTTCAAAAGGATTCAGGGGGCGGAAGGATGTTCATTTCCCAAGCATGGGCACAGGGTGCAGGTGGCGGCGGCGGCGACTTCCTCGTCCAGCTCTTTCCGCTCATCCTCATCTTCGTCGTCTTCTATTTCCTGCTGATTCGTCCGCAGCAGGCCAAGGTGCGCGCCCAGCGCGAGATGCTGGCGGGCGTGAAGCGCGGTGACCGCGTCGTTACCGGCGGCGGAATCATCGGCCTGGTCACCAAGGTGATCTCGGACAACGAGGTCCAGGTGGAACTTGCCGAGGGCGTGCGGGTTCGGATCATCAAGCAGACGATCACGGATATCGTGGCACGTGGCGAGTCGGTGCGCGGTCCCAAGGAGAGCGAAGAGGACGACAAGCCGCTGCTCCCGCCGCCCGCGCCGGCATCCGAGCGGAAGAGCCTGCTGGGCAGCCTGTTCGGCGGCGGCAAGAAGTAGCCGCACACGAAGTAGCCGCAAAAGGCAGGCAGTAGGTCGACATGCTCAATCTTCCGCGTTGGCAGACCATCGGCATCATCGCCGTCACCGCTCTGGCGGTGTTGTTTGCATTGCCCAACCTGCTGCCGTCGGTCGTGCTCGACCATCTGCCGAACTGGTACGCCCAGAGCCGCATGAACCTCGGCCTCGACCTGCGCGGCGGCGCCCACTTCCTGCTGGAAGCCGACCTGCGCAGCCTGATGACCGAGCGGCTGACCAACCTGTCGGACTCGGTGCGCGGCGAGCTGCGCAAGCAGCAGGTCCAGTTCAAGGAAGTCGCCGTCGAGGGTGGTCGCAATGTCGTGATCACCCTGCGCGATGAAGCCCAGCGCTCGAAGGCCCTGGAAGCGATCCGCGCCGTCGATCCGTCGCTGGTCGTCTCGGGCAGCGGCGACACCATCCGGGTCGGCTATTCCGACCAGGAGATGGCCAAGAAGAAGAAGGAAGTGATCGATCAGTCGATCGAGATCCTGCGCCGGCGCGTCGACGAGACCGGCACGATCGAGCCGACCATCGTGCGCCAGGGCGACGAGCGCATCCTGCTGCAGGTGCCGGGCATCAAGGATACGACCGACCTCAAGCGCAAGATCAACCAGACCGCCAAGCTCACCTTCCACCTCGTGAACGAGGACGTGGCAGCGACCGGCCAGAACATTCCGCAGAGCCTGCCGCCCACCACCTTCCTGGTGCCGACGCGCGAGGGCATGCAGGAGCTGCGCCGCGCCAATCCCAAGGCCTGGGAGGAGATCCAGAACGCCAATCCGCGGCTGACGCCCGAGCAGATCTGCCGGCGCTACCAGCCGCAATGCCTGCCGGTGCTGAAGCGCGTCGTGGTCGGTGGCGAGGATCTTGATGACGCCAAGTCGACCTTCGAGCAGCAGCAGGGTGGCCGGCCGATCATCAGCTTCACCTTCAACAGCGCCGGTGGCCGCGCCTTCTGCAACGCGACCCGCGCCAATATCGGCAAGCGGCTGGCGATCCAGCTCGACGGCGAGATCATCAGCGCCCCGGTCGTGCAGAGTGCGATCTGCGGCGGCAGTGGCATCATCACCGGCCAGTTCACGACCCAGCAGACCCAGGAGCAGGCGCTGCTGCTGCGGTCGGGTGCGCTGCCGGCGACGCTCAGCATCATCCAGGAGAGCACGGTAGGCGCCGACCTCGGCGCCGACGCCATCCGTTCCGGCACGACGGCCGCGCTGGTCGGCACGGCGATGGTGGCGCTCTTCATGTTCATCGCCTACGGGCCGCTGTTCGGCGGCTTCGCCAATCTCGCCATGCTGGTCAACCTGCTGCTGGTGATCGCCGGCATGTCGATCCTGGGCGCCTCGCTCACCTTGCCCGGCATCGCCGGCCTCGTGCTGACGGTCGGCATGTCGGTCGATTCCAACGTGCTGATCTACGAGCGTGTCCGTGAGGAAAAATCGCTCGGCAGGTCGGCCTTCAGCTCGATCGCCACCGGCTACGAACGGGCCTTGTCGGCCATTCTCGACGCCAATCTGACGGCCCTTATTGCCGGCGTCCTGCTGTTCGGCTTCGGTTCGGGGCCGATCCGCGGTTTTGCGACGTCGCTGACCCTGGGCCTGCTGACCCATCTCTTCACCGCGACCGTCTTCACGCGCATGCTTCTGGCCACCTGGGTGCGCTGGCGGCGGCCCACCGAAATCGTGATCTGAATCCTGCCATGTTGTGGAAGCCCCTCCATCTCGTCCCGGCCAAGACGAACATCGACTTCATCGGCAAGCGCAAGCTCGCCCTGGTCGGGTCGACCCTCATCAACATCATCGCCTTGCTGGGGGTGTTCTTCGTCGGGCTGAATTTCGGCATCGACTTCAAGGGTGGCATCGCCATCCAGGTGCGTGCCAAGGAAGGGCCGGCCCATCTCGACGACCTGCGCCATGTCGTGGGCGGTCTCGGTGTCGGCGAGGTCTCGCTGCAGGAGTTCGGTGATCCCACCACCGCCCTGATCCGCATCCAGCGCCAGGAGGGCGGCCCGCAATGCGTGGCCGGCGCCCAGCGCATCATGCAGGCCCGGGCGGGCGAGGGCTGGCAGGTGAAGCCGGGCGCGCCCGAGACCGGCAACGTGGATTTCACCGCGCCGCGTGCTCTGGACGGCGCCAACTGGCGCGATGCCGTGAGCCGCGTCGGCCTGACGATCCTCGATCGCCAGCTGCCGCGCGGCAACACGCAGACGGCGACGGTCGACATGACCCACGAGCAGCGCGCCGAATGGTGCCAGCAGGTGGCGATCAAGCTGGTCGAGGACGCGATCGGCGCCAAGTACGACCTGCGCGGCACCGAATCGGTCGGCCCCAAGATCGGCGACGAGCTGATGCATGGCGGCATCCTGGCCGCGCTCGCCACCATGGCCGCGATCGTGATCTATGTCTGGGTGCGCTACGAATGGCAGTTCGGCGTCGGTGCGCTGATCGCCATGCTGCACGACCTGATCACGACGCTCGGCATCTTCGTGCTGTTCCAGCTCGACTTCAGCCTGACGGCGCTCGCCGCGGTGCTGACCATCGCGGGCTACTCGATCAACGACAAGGTCGTGATCTTCGACCGCGTGCGCGAGAACATGCGCCGCTACAAGAAGATGGGCCTGGTCGAGCTCCTCAATGTCAGCATCAACGAGGCGCTGGCCCGTACGCTGATGACCTCGGTCACGGTGTTCGTGGCGGTGCTGGCGCTGGTGCTGTTCGCCGGGCCGGTGCTCTACAGCTTCTCAGTGGCGATGTTGTGGGGCATCGTGGTCGGCACCTACTCGTCGATCTGGATCGCTTGCGCCGGCCTCGTCTACCTGAACCTGCGGCCGGAGCAGTTCCGGCATGAAGGCGAGAAGGCAGACGAGAAGGCGGACAAGGCCAAGGCGTGAAGCCGCCGGTCCCGGGGCCGGCCGACAAGACCTTGCCGACGCCCGATCCGTCGCAGGTCCAGTACATCCGCAGCTACGGCCCCGGCCGTTTCCTGATCAGCGAGCGCGAATGGCACGAGCCGGTGCTGGTCACGCCCGCAGAAACCCTGCCGTGGCCGGTGAAGGCCGCGGCCGACCTGTCGCTCGCCTCCCTGGCGGCCTTGCAGGCGGCCGCCACGCCCACGGAACTGGTCGTGCTGGGCTGTGGCCCGCGCGCCGTCTTCATCACGCCGGACATCCGCGCCGCCCTCAAGGCCGCAGGCATGGCGCTCGAGGTGGTCGATACCGGCTCGGCCTGCCGCATCTACAACGTGCTGCTGGCCGAAGGCCGGCGGGTGGCCGCGGCGCTCATTCCGCTGTAGGGAAGCGGGCCCTTGCAGGAGGCAAGCATGTCGCTCGATCTCTACGTCGCCTTCGTCGCCGCCTCTGCGCTGCTGATCGCGATTCCGGGACCCAACGTGGCGCTGATCGTCGCCAACAGCGTGGCCCACGGCGCCCGCTATGGCCTCATGACTGTGGCCGGGACGGCAAGCGCCATGGTGGTGCAGCTGGCGCTGGTCGTGCTGGGGGCCTCGGCCGTGCTGGGCCTGCTGGCGGAGCTTTTCGACGGGTTGCGCTGGTTGGGCGTCGCCTATCTCGTCTGGCTCGGGATGCGCATCTGGCGATCGGCGGCGACGGATCTCCAGGCCACGGCCGCCGAGCCGCGTGCGTTGCCGGCGATCTTCATCCGCGGCTTCGCCGTCTCGCTCACCAATCCCAAGACCCTGATTTTCTACGCAGCCTTCCTGCCGCAGTTCGTCAGGGCCGATGCCGGTGACGCGAGGCATCAGCTTCTGGTCCTGGCCGGTACGTTCCTGGTCGTGGCGGTGCTGCTCGACGGGACGTGGGCGCTGCTGGCGAGCAGGCTGCGCGGCCTGCTGCGCGCTCGTGCCCGGCTGCGCAACCGCCTGACCGGCGGCTTGCTGATCGGCGCCGGCATCGGCCTCGCCTTTGCGCGGAAGTAGGGATAGGGCCGGAAAACACCGCACGCAAAAAAACGGCGCCCACTATCGGGCGCCGTCTGTCGTGCCGGGATGTCGGCGTGTCAGATCGGGGCGTTCTGCTGCGCCACCATGCAGTAGAGCATGCCGACCGAGAACATGGTGTTGAAGCGGCTGGCATAGAGCGCCTTTGGAGCGGCCGCCGCCTTTTCCTCGGCTGTCGCATCGACCAGGCCCAGGATCTTCTGCTGGTTCGGCCAGATGATGAACCAGACGTTGAAGGCCATGATCAACGCCATCCACATGCCGACGCCGATCATGATGAAGCCGGGCCGCAAGGTCAGCGCCTGCACGATGTAGCCGTTCATGAAGGCCAGCAGCAGCCCGGTGACGACGGTGGCGAGCGCGGCGTAGCGGAACCAGAAGAGCACGGTGGGGGCGATGAACTTGGTGATGGCCGTGCGGCTCTCCACCGGTTGGATCTTCGGCATGGTGGGCACCTGCACGAAGTTCAGGTACCAGAGGAGGCCGATCCACATCACGCCGCTCAGCACGTGCAGCCAGCGCATGAAGAAGGCGGCCCAGGCGTGGTCGATACGGGTCATCTGTCCTGTCGCAGCACCTGCGACGACCACGATCAGAATGAGCAGCACGACACCTGCTGAAACGGTCCGTCCCAGCGAAGTAAATATGGCGCCCATATCAAATATTCCCTTTATCTTGTTGATGGAGCTAGAGAATCTCCAATCGGCATATTGTATGCTCATACTCTCCTGCGTTCAACGGTCGCAGGCCTGACGTTATCCCCGACATGTCTCCTGTTGATCCTCAGCCCTACCGGGCACCCGATGTCTCGCACCGCTATGTGCTCGACCTGGTGCGCGACCATGATCGCGACCGGTTTTTGGGCACCCTGTTCGCGCCGGAGCCGCAGCGGGCGGGCCTGCTGGCGCTGCTGGCATTCGACCATGAGCTTGCCCGAACGCGCACTGTCACGCGCGAGCCCATGCTGGCGCGCATTCGCCTGGAATGGTGGCGCGAGGCTGTCGCCGAGGCGGCGGGCCACGGCAAGCCGAGGGCTCAGCCCATTGTTGAATCGCTCAGCGAAATCGTGCGGCGGCACGGCATCTCCGCCGACAGGTTGCGGGCGCTGATCGACGCCCGCGAGGAGGAAATCGACGGTCCGCTCGATGTCATGCGCGCGGGCCATGCCTTGGCCGATCTCGAACTCGCGGTGCTGGGCGCGACCGATCCAACCTCGCAGCAGGCCGCCCATGCCGTGGCAGCGGCCTGGTTGATGGGCGAGGGGCCGGAACGCGACTCGCTCCTGGGTGATGCCCGCGCCCTGCGCCGCAGGATCGATCCTGCGGTGCTGCCGATTCTTCTCCCCGCCCTTTCGCTCGGCAAGCCGATGGGGCCGCTGCGTCGACCCCTGGCCTATTGGTGGGCCGCCAAGCGCGGCACATACTGAGGTCTGCTGGAACGGAGGAAGCGTGACGAAGACCAAGGCCAACGGCATCGAGATCGAATACGAGACCTTCGGCAAGAAGAGCGACCCGGCTCTGCTCCTGATCATGGGACTGGGCGCGCAGCTCACGCTCTGGCCCGAACCGCTTTGCGAGGGCCTGGCAGCCAAGGGCTTCTTCGTCGTGCGCTACGACAATCGCGATGTCGGGCTGTCGACCGACTTCGGCAAGTGGGGCCTGCCCGACCTGATGGGCGCCTTCGCCAGGCTGATGAAGGGCGAGAAGGTCGATACGCCTTATCTGCTGGACGACATGGCGGCCGATGCGGTCGGCCTGCTCGATGCGCTGGGTATCGATCGCGCCCATATGGTCGGCGCCTCGATGGGCGGCATGATCGCCCAGATTCTCGCCGCCAAGTATCCATCGCGCACCCTGTCGCTGGTGTCGATCATGTCGACCAGCGGCCGGCCCGGCCTGCCGACCGGCAAGCCCGAGGCGGTGGCGATGCTGTCGGCGGCGCCCGAAGGTCCGGCGCGCGAGCAGTTGATTGCCCATGGCATGAAACTGCGGACCGTGATCGGCAGCCCCGGCTATCCGCCGGACCCCGCCGAGCTGCGGGCGCTGGTCGAGCGCAATATCGACCGCCGCTATTATCCCGCAGGCGCAGCACGGCAGTATCTCTCGGTGCTGGCGTCGGGACCGCGGACGGAGCTTCTCAAGACCGTGAAGGTGCCGACACTGGTGCTGCATGGCGCCGACGATCCCTTGCTGCCCGTCGAGTGCGGCCGCGATGTCGCGAGCCTGGTGCCGGGGGCGAAGATCGAAACCTATCCCGGCTGGGGCCACGATCTTCCGAAGGGGATGGTGCCCAAGCTGGTCCAGAGCATTTCCGCGTTCTGCAAAGCAGCCTGAGGGCCAGCGTAAGGGTTCGCCATGAAGTTCGGTATTTTCTACGAGCATCAGCTCCCGCGGCCGTGGGACGAGAAGAGCGAGTATCAGCTCCTCCAGGATTCGCTCACCCAGATCGAGCTCGCCGACCGGCTGGGCTACGACTATGCCTGGGAAGTCGAGCATCACTTCCTCGAGGAATATTCCCATTCCTCCGCGCCGGAAGTGTTCCTGGGCGCCGCCAGCCAGCGCACCAAGCGCATCCGCCTCGGTCACGGCGTGATCCAGCTCACCACCAATCAGCCGCATCGCGTGGCCGAGAAGGTGGCGACCCTTGATCTCCTGTCCGGTGGCCGGGTCGAACTCGGCATGGGCGAAGCGGCGGGACCGGCCGAGCTCCATCCCTTCAACATCCGCGTGCGCGACAAGCGCGAGCGCTGGGAGGAGGCCGTGAAGGCGATCGTCCCGATGTTCACGCGGGAGAGCTGGGAGTTCCACGGCCAGTACTACGACTTCCCGGCGCGCAACGTGATCCCCAAGCCCTACCAGAAGCCGCATCCGCCGCTCTGGGTCGCCTGCTCCAACATCCAGACCATCGGCAAGGCCGGCGAATGGGGCATGGGCGCGTTGGGCTTCACCTTCGTCACGCCGGAAGCGGCGCGCGCCTGGGTGCACAAGTACTACAACAACCTGCTGAACAACTCGCGGAAGCTCGCGGATTATCCCAGCAACCCGAACGTCGCCATGGTCTCGGGCTTCATGTGCGCCCCCACCGACGCGGAGGCCGAAGCCAAGGCCGCCGGCTGGACTTTCTTCATCTTCGCGCTGAGCTACTATGGCCGCAAAGGTGTCGATGCGCCTGGCACCTCCGACCTCTGGAAGGAGTATCAAGCCTGGCGCGGCGGGCCGGAGGAGAAGAAGGCGCTGGAATCGGGCCTGATCGGCTCACCGGAGACGATCCGCCGGAAGCTGCGCCAGTTCCAGGCGAGCCGTGTCGATCAGGTGATCCTGCTGAACCAGGCCGGCAAGACCAGCCATCAGGATATCTGCGACTCGCTCGACCTCTTCGCCAGAGAAGTGATGCCGGAGTTCCACGCGGCCGAGGCCGAGCATCTGCAATGGAAGCAGAAGGTGATGAACCGCGAGATCGTGCTCGAGGACCTCGACGTCAAGAAGTACGACATCTACAGCCATCAGAACGAGCACATCGTCCGGCTGACGCCCGAGCAGCTCAAGGAAAAGATGGCCGAGAAGGAAGCGGCGGCGAAGCGGGCCTGACATGAAGCAAGTGCCCGTCCTGATCGCCGGCGGCGGACCGGTCGGCATGACCCTGGCCCGCACCCTGGCGCATCTCGGCGTGCGTTGCCTGATGGTCGAACGCAACGGCTCGACCACCCGGCATCCCAAGATGGACATCACCAACGGTCGCTCGATGGAGCTGTTCCGGCGGCTGGGGCTCGCCGACCGGCTGCGTGCCGTCGCTGTGCCGGAGGCCAACAATTTCGACGTGTCGTGGATCACCTCGCTGGCGCGTGAGCAGGGCGGCCGCGAGCTGCACCGCTTCCGCTACCCCAGCGTCGTCGAGAAGCGCGCCGAGATCCTGGCACGCAACGACGGCACCCAGCCGCGCGAGCCCGCCATGCGCGTGAGCCAAGTGCTGATCGAGCCGGTGCTGCGCGATGCCACCGTCGGCCATCCGCTGGTCGATGCCCGCTGGGGCGTGGCGCTGGAGGATTTCGAGCAGGATGGCGACGGCGTTCTCGTCACCTTGCGCGTCGCCGAGACGGGGGACAACGGGCCCGGCAACAACCAAGCGGGCGCCACCGAGCAGGTGCGCTGCCAGTATCTGGTGGGGTGCGATGGCGGCTCGAGCCGCGTGCGCAGCAAGCTGGGCATCGCTCTGGAAGGCCGGCCCGCGGTCGCGCAACGCTACATGGTGCATTTCCGCTCCGATGCACACGACCTGCTGCAGGCCTTCGGCATTGCCTGGCACTATCAGACCGCCAAGGGAACGCTGATCGCCCAGGACGACAAGGACGCCTGGACCTTGCAGACGCGGCCGCCGCCCGGCGTCGATCCCGCGGCGATCGACCCCGATGCCGTGCTCGATGCCTGGGCAGGCCGTCCCTTCGCGCGCGAGATCCTGGTCGCCAATCCCTGGGTGACGCATCTCGTGCTGGCCGAGAGCTACGGCAGCGGCCGGGTGTTCCTGGCGGGCGATGCGGCACACCAGTACATCCCGACCGGCGGTTACGGCATGAATACCGGGATCGGCGACGCGGTCGATCTCGGCTGGAAGCTGGCGGCCACGCTCCGCGGCCATGCCGGGCCGGGCCTGCTCACCTCCTATGAGCGGGAGCGTCGGCCGGTCGGCCTGCGCAATCGTCTGGCCTCCGAGCGCCACACCGCCGTGCGCCTGAAGATCGCCGAGCTCTACGAGTCGATGACCGATCCCGTAGCGCTCGGCCGCGCCATCGCGGCGCTCGGCAATGCGGAGAATGAAAGCTGGGGGATCGAGTTCGGCTATCGCTACGACGGGGTCGAGGGCGATCCGCTGGTCTATGAGCCGACCATGGCGCCGGGCGCGCGACTGCCCAGCACGTTCCTGCGCGACGGTTCGGCCCTGTACGATCATCTCGGACCCTGGTTCACCTTGCTGCGCTTCGGCGATGCCGATCCGTCGCCGCTGATCGACACTGCGCCCGTGCCGCTCGAGACGGTGATCGTCGACGATGCATATCTCGCCTCGATCTATCAGGCGCGACTGGTGCTGGTGCGCCCCGACACCCATATCGCCTGGCGTGGCGACGCCTGCGACGACGGCGACGCCGTGTGGCGGGGAGTGCTTGGATGAAGATTGCTGTTGTCGGGGGCGGGATCGGCGGCCTGTCGGCCGCACTTGGTCTGCTGAAGGCGGGGTTCGACGTTCAGGTCTACGAGCAGGCGGCGCGCTTCGGTGAGATCGGCGCGGGCATCCAGATCAGTCCCAACGCGTCGCGCCTGCTCGATCGCCTGGGGCTGCGGCCAGCGATGGACAAATACGGCGTACGGCCGGCCGCCGTGCATCAGAAGCGCTGGGACGACGGCCGCACCCTGCAGCGCAACCCGCTCGGCCCCGAGGTCGAAACGCGCTTTGGCGCACCATATTACCATTTCCATCGCGGCGATCTCGCGGCTCTGCTGGCCGACGCGATGCCGCCGGAGCGCCTGCATGGCGACCATCGCCTGGTTGGCCTCGAGGAGAAGGGCGAGCGAGTGGTCGCCCGTTTCGAGAACGGCCAGGCCTGCGAAGCCGACCTGCTGATCGGCGCCGACGGCATTCATTCGCAGGTGCGGACTCTCACTTTCGGACAGGAGAAGCCGCGCTTCACCGGCTGCGTCGCCTGGCGCGGCCTGATCCCGGCCGAGCGCATTGCCCATCTCGACATCGAGGTCGCCTCGCACAACTGGATGGGACCCGAGGCGCATTGCGTGCACTACTGGGTCTCGCGCGGGCGGTACATGAACGTGGTCTGCGTCGTCGAGCACGGCGACTGGACCAGCGAATCCTGGACCGATAAGGGCCAGGTTGCCGACGTGCTGGCCCGCTACGAGGGCTGGCATCCGACGGTGCGCGGCCTGATCGAGGCGTTTCCCGAGACCTTCGTCTGGGCGCTGCATGATCGCGCGCCGTTGCCGACCTGGATCAGCGGCCGCGTTGCCCTGCTGGGCGATGCCTGCCACCCGATGTTGCCCATGATGGCGCAGGGCGCGGCGCAGGCGATCGAGGATGGCGGGGCGCTGGTCTCGATCCTGTCAGCAATGAAGGGCGACCTGCCGGCGGCCCTCGGCCGCTACGAGGCGGAGCGCAAGCCGCGCGCGACGCGCCTGCAACAGGCCAGCTCCACCAACCGCGTGCGCTTCCACCTCACCGATGGGCCGGCACAGGAGAAGCGTGACGCGGAGATGGCCGTTGCCGGCGATCGCTCGCTGGACGCGATCGCCTGGCTCTATGGTCACGATGCCGCCAAGGTGGCGAAGACGGCATAGCGCCCCGGCGCGGGATATGGCCTAATCCCCGGATAATCCGCTCCACGAAGGCGGAACACAGACTGACGCCCGGGGAGGCGACGCCATGTACAGCTATGTCGCGCGACGGCTGGTGTTCGGCGCGCTGACGGTCGTGGGCGTATCGATCATGGTCTTCGTGATCATGCGCATTCTGCCGGGTGACCCGCTGGTCGCGATCTTCGGCGCCGAAGGCATGACCAAGCTCACCGATGAGCAACGCAATCACTACATGGACGAGCTGGGTCTGAACGATCCGCTGTGGGTGCAGTACCTCACCTGGGTGAAGGACATCGCCCGTGGCGACTTTGGCCGCTCATTCTTCCGTTCCGAGAGCGTCGCCGACATGATCATGCGGCGCGGGCCGTTGACGGCGGAGATCGCCCTCATCTCGGTGGTGCTGTCGTGGGTGGTCGGCATTCCGGTGGCGATCGTGAGCGCGCTGCGCCCCAACAGTGTCGCCGACAGCGTGGCCCGCTTCACCAGCATCCTGTTCATCGCCGTGCCGGGCTTCTGGGTCGGCATGCTGATCGTGCTGGGGTTGCTCTTCTGGTTCGGCTACCGCGCGCCGATGGCCGGGGTCTCGCTGCTGGCCGATCCGTGGAGCAATCTGCAGATCGTCATCGGGCCCGCCGTCGTTCTCGGCCTGGGGCAGGCGGCCTACATAGCGCGCATGGCGCGCTCCAGCCTGCTCGAGGTGATCCGCGAGGATTACGTGCGCACGGCCCGCGCCAAGGGGCTGAACGGCCGCCTGGTGATCGCCCTGCATGCGCTGCCTAATGCCCTCCTGCCGGTCATCACCCTGTCCGGCGTGCTGCTGGGGCTGGTGCTGGCCGGATCGATCCCGGTCGAGCGCGCCTTTGCCACGCCGGGACTGGGCTACGCCATGTTCACGGCGGTGAACGAGCGCGATGTCTTCGTCATGCAGAACCTGGTGTTCCTCTACGCCGTCGTGTTCGTGGGGTTGAATATCCTGGTCGATGTCACGATCGCCCTCCTGGACCCGAGGATCCGCTATCAATGACGGCGACCGTCACCGATCCGGTAGCTGCCCTGCCAGCCCGCCGGCGTTCGGTCTGGCGCGCTTTCGGGACGTTCTTCCGTCGCGCACCGTTCTCCGCCTTCTGGGGCGTGGTGGCCGCCCTGATCGTGGTGATGGCCGTCGCGGCGCCGGCGATCGCGCCCTATCCGCCGCTCAAGTCGGATTTCCGCGCCATGCAGAAGCCGCCCGACGGGAAGCACTGGTTCGGCACCGACCAGATCGGTCGGGACACGCTCAGTCGCGTCATCTACGGCAGCCAGACCTCGCTCACCGTGGCTCTCGGCGCCGTGCTGTTCGGCACCACGGTGGGGGCGCTGTGGGGGCTGGCCTGCGGCTACTTTGGCGGCCGCTTCGACATGGTGAGTCAGCGTGTCATCGAATTCCTGCAGTCCTTTCCGGACCTGATCCTGGCCATGGCCATCGCCATGGCGCTGGGCGGCGGGATCACGACGGTGATCGTCGCCATCGCCATCACGCGCATCCCATTCGGCGGGCGTGTCATTCGATCGGTGGTGCTGTCGCTCAAGGAAATGCAGTATGTCGAGGCGGCGCGTGGCATCGGTGCGTCGCACAAGCGGCTGATGTTCCGGCATATCCTGCCGCAATGCGTGGCGCCCTATCTGATTCTCGCTACGACGCATCTCGGCGTCGCAATCGTGATCGAGGCGTCGCTGGGGTTCCTGGGCGTCGGCATCCCGCCGCCGATGCCGACCTGGGGCAACATGCTGGCCGATTCCCTGAACGCCGGCCTGGTTCCCCCCTGGTGGCTGGTCCTGTTCCCCGGCCTTGCCATCACGGTCACCGTGCTCGCCTTCAATCTTCTCGGCGACGGCATCCGCGACCTGCTCGACCCGCGCCTGCGCGGCTCGGTCTAAGCGGCCGAAGCCAGAGGGAAGGTGACCTTGGCGTCGTGCAGGTGGCACGACACGAGGTGGCCGGGCAGGGCCTCGCGCAAGGCCGGCACCTCGACCCTGCAGCGCGGCATGACATAGGGGCAGCGGGTGTGGAAGTGGCAACCGGTCGGCGGATTGATCGGGCTCGGCACATCGCCGGTCAGGATCACTCGCTTGCGGCCCCGGGCGCTCGACTTGGGAACGGGGACTGCCGACAGGAGCGCCTCGCTATAGGGATGCAGCGGCATCTCGAACAAGCTGCGCCGGTCGGTCATTTCGACGATGCGGCCGAGATACATCACGGCGATCCGGTGGCTGATATGCTCCACGACGGCAAGATCGTGGGCGACGAAGAGATAGGACAGCTTGAGCTCGTCCTGAAGCTCCATCAGCAGATTGATGATCTGCGCCTGGATCGAGACGTCGAGCGCCGACACCGGCTCGTCGCCCACGATCAGCTCGGGGTTGAGGGCGAGCGCGCGCGCGATGCCGATGCGTTGCCGCTGGCCGCCGGAGAATTCGTGCGGGTAGGAGTCGACGGCTTCTGGCCGCAGGCCGACGCGATCGAACAGGGCGGCGACGCGCTGCCGACGTTCTTCCGGCGTGCCGAGATCGTGGACGATCAGCGGTTCGCCGACGATCTCGCCGGCGGTCATGCGCGGATTGAGCGATGCGTAAGGGTCCTGGTAGATCATCTGCAGGCGCCGTCGGTAGGGCAGCAGGCCCTGCATATCGAGCCGGGTGATGTCCTGGCCCGAGATCTTGATCGTGCCGTCGGTCGGCTCCAGCAGCCTCAGCACAGTGCGCCCGACCGTGGACTTGCCGCAGCCGGACTCACCCACCAGCCCCAGCGTTTCGCCGCGACCGATCGAAAAGGAAACGCCGTCGACGGCATAGACATGACCCGAGGGGCGGCTGAAGAACCCCTTGCGAATGGCGAAGTGCTTCTTCAGCCCCTCGACTTCGAGCAGCGGCGTCATGAGTCGGCCCCGATCGCGGCACCGGCCAGGGCCTTGTCGGCGTGCCAGCAGGCGATCCAGTGCCCCGGCCGCTGTTCTTCGAGCGGGGGCCGGGCCTCCCGGCAGTGGTCGCTGGCCAGGCCGCAGCGCGGCGCGAAGCTGCAGCCGCGCGGCAGGTTGAGCAGCGACGGCACCAGGCCCTTGATCTCATTCAGCCGTGCGCGGCGGGCACCGTTGCCGGCGGCGGCGTCGAGATGGGGGATCGAGGCCAGCAGCCCCCGCGTGTAGGGATGGCCGGGATTGTCGAACAGGCGCGCCGCATCGGTCTCCTCGACCTTGCGGCCGGCATACATCACCACGACCCGGTCGGCATTCTCGGCGACCACGCCCATATCGTGGGTGATCAGGATGATTGCGGTGCCGAAGGTCTCCTGCAGTTCGCGCATCAGGTCGAGGATCTGGGCCTGAATGGTGACGTCGAGCGCGGTGGTCGGCTCGTCGGCGATCAGCACCTTGGGATTGCAGGACAGCGCCATGGCGATCATCACCCGCTGACGCATGCCGCCCGAGAGCTGGTGCGGATAGGCGTGGGCGCGGCGCTCGGGCTCGGGGATCGAGACACGCCGCAGCATCTCGACGGCGCGATCCCAGGACTCCCGCTTGTTCAGCCCCTGGTGCAGAGCGACGGCTTCGGCGATCTGCTTGCCCACCGTGTACAGCGGGTTCAGCGAGGTCATCGGCTCCTGGAAGATCATCGAGATCTCGTTGCCGCGCAGGCGCTCCATCTCCGGCTCACTGAGCTCGAGCAGATTCCGGCCCTGGAAGCGCACTGCGCCGCCGACGATGCGCCCCGGCGGATTGGCCACCAAGCGCAGGATGGACAGCGCCGTCACGCTCTTGCCACAGCCCGATTCGCCGACCACGCCCAGGGTCTCGCCGGCCTTCAGGGCATAGGACACACCATCGACCGCGCGGATCGTGCCGACCGCGGTGAAGAAATGGGTCTGGAGGTCCTCGATCTGCAGGATCGGTTGTGCCGCCATCGACTCCCTTCGATTTGTGGTGTTAGTTTTGGCCCACCAACAAGATGGGCGAACCATCAGAGCATAGAGTGCTCGGTCTGCAAAAGGCCAAAAGGGAGGAACGGCACATGTCAAACCACGTGTCTCAGCGTTCCCGCGTAAATCGTCGACAGTTCGTCAAGGGGGCTACCGCCCTGGGGTTCATGGGCGGGGCAGGGGGCTTCGGCTTGCCCTTCCATGCCTGGGCACAGGGCGTTCCCAACGAGTATGACGGATCGAAATTTCAACTGAAAGCGCCCGAACCCAACGCCAAGCCGGGTGGCGTGCTGAAATACGGCATCACGTCGCGACCGCCGCATTTCGACTTCCACCAGTCCGGCACCATCAACAGCCTGGGCAGCCAGGGATGCATGTTCGACAATCTCGTGCGGCGCGATCCGCGCGACAGCGGCAAGACCATCATTCCCGACCTGGCCCATAGCTGGGAGATCTCCAAGGACAACAAGACCTATACGTTCCTGCTGCGCAAGGACGTGCAGTTCCATGACGGCGCCGACTTCACGTCGGAGGACGTCAAGGCGACCTTTGACCGTATCGCCAAGCCCCCGCAGGGCATCTCGATCCCCCGCAGCACGCTCTTCGCCGCCGTCGAGGTGATCACGGCACCCGACAAGTACACGGTGCAGTTCAAGCTCGCGGAGCCGCGACCGACCAACTTCATCATGTCGGCGATCGCCAGCGGCTGGAACGGCATCGTGCGCAAGAAGACTCTCGAGGACAACGGCTACAACCTGCGCCGCGTCGTCGACATACCGGGCACCGGTCCGTTCAAGAGCCAGCGCCGGGTCGAGGCCGAAGTCTGGGTGATGGAGAAGAACAAGAACTACTGGAACAAGGGCCTGCCCTATCTCGACGGCATAGAGTTCTACCATGCCCTGCCATTTTCGCCGGAACTCGGCTCCAGCCTGCTTTCCGGCCGCATCGACTATGCCCGGCTGCTCGATCCCGTATCGCAGCGGCGGGTCAAGGCGACACAGGGCATGTCGGGAACCGACTTCTATCAGAGCGTCATTCAGGCCACCTGGATGAACAACAAGAAGAAGCCGCTCGACGATCCTCGGGTGCGCCGGGCCTTTCATCTCGTGCTCGACAAGCCGGTGTTGGTCGACGTGGTGAAGGACATCGCGCCGATGATGGTCGGCGGCTTCATCTATCCCTTCTCGGAGTTCGCCACGCCGCTGCCTGAACTCAGCAAGCGGTTAGGGTACCAGGCCGACCCGACGGCGGCCGTCAAGGAGGCCAAGGCGCTGATGGCCGCGGCCGGGCATGCCAAGGGTATCGGCGGTCTGGACTACCTGGTGCGCGAAATCGCGAGCTTCAAGCTGTGGTCGCAAGCGATCCAGGCGATGCTGCAGCAGACACTCAACGTCCAGTGCAACATCCGCACGGCCGTCGAGTCGGTGTGGTTCGACGATGTACGCACCGGCAAATTCGACCTCGCCATCGGCGCCATCGTGTCGACCCTGCTCGACCCGTCGGACTACTTCAATGCGTGGTACAGCAAGTCGGGGCCGCAGAACTACTCGTCCTGGGACAATCCGAAGTTCAACGAGCTGCTGCCGCAGATCGACCGGGAGGTCGACGCCAAGAAGCGACTGGAGCTGATCCGGCAGGCGGAGGCGATCATGGAGCAGGATCCGCCGCTGCTGCCGGTCTCCTGGGAGAAGATCAACGATGGCTGGTACAACTACGTGAAAGGCCATCGCCCGCAGGAATATTTCGGCATCTACGACGTCGTGCGTTTCGATACGTTCTGGCTCGACAAGTAGAGCCACCGACGAAACAGGCCGATGCTTGCGGCACCGGCCTGTCCTGCGTTGTTCTGAGAGAGCCGGCGTATCAGCCCTTGCTCGGGTTGATCAGGAACTTCTCGCCGGTGGCGCGCTTGGCGTAGGCGGCGATGTTCTTGGGATCGAGTGCTTCCTGCAGGGAGACCGTCTGCGTGTAGTGGCTGGCGAAGGTGGTCTTCAGGCTGTTGGCCACGCGCTCGCGCAGCCGGATCTGGTCCGGCCGGCCGATCTTCTGCAGGAACGGCGTCAGCAGCCAGCCGCCCACGCCCCAGGCCATGCCGTAGCTGCGGGCGAGCTCGACCGGGCCGGTGTCGAGGCTGCCGTAGATATAGACCTGCTTGTGCACGCTCGAGCCGTAGCGGTTGTAGGCGGTGGCTGTCTTGTTGATCGCCACCTCCATGGCGGCGAGGATCTGGCTCGCGAGCTTGCCGCCGCCGATGGCGTCGAAGGCGATGGTGGCGCCGGTCTCGACCAGGGCCTGGACGAGATCGTCGACGAAGCTCGGCGCGCTCGAATCGACCACGTGCTTGGCGCCGATATCCTTCAGGATCTTGGCCTGGGCCGGGCTGCGCACGATGTTGACCAGGCCGATTCCGTCCTCGTTGCAGATCTTGTTCAGCATCTGGCCGAGGTTGGACGCGGCGGCGGTATGGACCAGGGCCTTGTGGCCTTCACGCTTCATGGTCTCGGTCATGCCGAGCGCGGTCAGCGGATTGACGAACCACGACGCGCCTTCGGCGGCCGTCGTGCCGGCCGGCAGCGGCTGGCACTCGACGGCCTTCAGCAGCCGGTACTGCGCATACATGGCACCGCCGATCATCGAAACGGTCTTGCCCTTCAGCGCCTGGGCGGCATCCGAGGAGCCCGCCTTGACGACCGTGCCGGCGCCTTCATTGCCGACCGGCATGGATTCGTCGAGACGGGTGGCGAGCAGCGGCAGGGAGGCCGCCGGCACCTTGGCGGTGACCTTGAGATCGGGACCGCTGCCGCTCGACTTCACCGTCGACAGATCGGCCGGGCCCAGCAGCAGGCCGAGATCCGAGGGATTAATCGGTGTCGCCTCGATCTTGACCAGGACCTGATCGGGCCCGGGTTCCGGCAGATCGACCTTGG
The DNA here is from genome assembly GCA_001897995.1 of Alphaproteobacteria bacterium 65-37. Classification (GTDB taxonomy): domain Bacteria; phylum Pseudomonadota; class Alphaproteobacteria; order Reyranellales; family Reyranellaceae; genus Reyranella. The sequence goes on from MKRV01000077.1 coordinate 23,514, forward strand.
CCAGGGACAGCTGCAGCTCGCCGCCCTTGGTGATCAGGGACCGAAGCTGCAGGCCCGAAATCGTGTTGCTATCGCTCATCCTGGCGTCTCCTGTGCAAGGCATTGGGTGTAGGCTTGCCGTGTTAGCACATCCCGGAGACGAACCAAGGGGAGGACCGGCATGATCGAGGTCAACGGCATGGCCCATATCATCCTGACTGTCAGCCAGTGGGAGAAGGCACGGGCCTTCTACGCCGAGCTGTTGCCGTTCCTCGGCATGGCCAAGGTCTATGACGGCAACAATTTTCTCTACCATGTCGGCGGGCGCACGGCGGTCGGCATCCAGCGCTGCTCGCCCGAACACGAGGAGGCGCGATTCGTCCAGAACCGGGTGGGGCTGCACCATTTCTGCCTGCGGGCCCGGACCCGCGACGACATCGACAAGGTGGCGGCGAAGCTCAAGGCGATGGGCGCCCATATCGATCGCGGGCCGATCGAGGGCGACTGGGCGCCAGGTTACTATTTCATCGTCTTCGAGGATCCCGACGGGATCCGGCTGGAAGTGAACTACGTGCCCGGCAAGGGCTTGCTGGCCTCCGATCCGCCAATCAATCCCAGCAGCGATCCCAACTGGGATCAGAACCCCTGACGATCTAAGGTGCCGGCAACAATGAACCGGCTGAGGAAATGTCATGTGTCGTAGTTGCGTCAGTGAGCTGTTTGCCGATCTGTCCCGTGTCGGCCTCTCTCGCTTCGAGCTCTCTCGCACTGCAGACAGCGGAACGCGGCGCGGCTTTCTGATCGCCGCGGCGGCCACGGCGGGGGCGGGTGCTGCTTCTCTCGGTGTGGGCCGCTCCGCCCGAGCCCAGACGGTAGCGGCGGCCGACTTGATTTTCCGCGGCGGCGCGATCGTGCCGATGGCCGGCGCCGACCGCTATGCCGGGGCCGTAGCCATTGCCGACGGCCGGATCGTGGGCGTGGGCAGCGAGCAGGAGGTCATGAACCTCAAGGCTGCGTCGACCCGCGTCATCGACCTGGCCGGCCGCACGCTGCTGCCGGGCCTCATCGATCCGCATCAGCATACCGGCGTCGGTGCCGTCATCACCTCGCTGTTCGACGACGTCGGCTATCCACGCTACCGCACGCGTCAGGCGGTGTTCGAGGCGGTGCGGGCCAAGGCCGCGGCGGCGCCGAAAGGCGATTGGCTCTACTTCTTCGGCTTCGACAATCTGCTGCAGGGCGGCGAGCTCACGATCGGTGAGCTCGATGGGCTCGCGCCGGATCATCCGGTGATGATCTATTACAACAACATGCACACGGCCGCGGTGAACAGCGCGGCCCTGAAGGCGGCGAAGATTCCGGACGACGTCGGCCCCCTCCCGGGAGGAGGGCGGTTCCGTCGCGACGCCAGCGGCAAGCTGAACGGCCTGGTCGACGAAGAGCCGGCGCTGCGCCGCATGCTGGTCGGCCTGCCCAAGCTGACGCCGCAACTCATCGGCAAGGCAACCTTCGACTGGTTGAAGCGCAATGCTGCGGCAGGCATCACGGCCGTGCACGAGGCGGGCGTGCCGGCGACGGGCGAGCTGCTGCAGGGCTACGAGCGGATCGCCGCGCAATCACCGTGCCGCATCAGCATCAGCCTGATGTTTCCCACGATGGCGACGGGCGAACCCTATCGCCAGTTCGGCCGCGGCGCGCAGGCCACGCAAGTGCCGAACAGCCTGCTGTCGTTCTATGCGATCAAGATCATCGGCGACGGCTCCAACCAGACCAAGACGGCGGCCCAGACGATTCCCTATCTCAGCGGCGGCAAGGGCGAGCTGAACCAGGAGCCGGCCGAACTGAAGCGCATGGTCGCCGAGGTGAAGGCGGCCGGCTGGCCGGTCTCCATCCACGCCAACGGCGATGCCACGATCGACGCAGTGCTGGACGCGATCGAGGCCGTCTATGGTGCCCATCCGGCGACCGGCATCAATCGCATCGAGCATTGCACCATCGCGCGAGCCGACCAGATCGCGCGCATGAAGGCGCTGGGCGTGCAGCCGAGCTTTCTCATGAACCACGTCCATCTCTACGGCGCGGCCTATCGCGATGTGCTGTTCGGGCCGGAGCGCGCCAACCGGATGGACGCGGCGGGCGACTGCGTGAAGGCGGGTATTCCCTTCACCTTCCATACCGATTCGCCGGTGACCAGGATCGGCGTGCTGCAGCTCGTGCAGACGGCTGTCACACGGCGCTGCCTGGTGGACAATTCGGTGGTCGGGGCTGAGCAGGCGGTGTCGGTCACCGATGCCCTGAAGGCGGTGACGATCCATGCCGCCGGCCAGATCGGCCTGCAGGACCGCCTGGGCTCGCTGGAGCGCGGCAAGGAAGCCGACCTGACGATCCTGGAGAGCGATCCCTACAAGGTCGAGCCGGACAAGATCGCCGAGATCAAGGTCAGCGAAACCTGGGTCGCCGGCAAGAAAGCCTCCGGCTGACCCAGACCTGTCGTTCCTCGGGGTTATTCGGGCTGAAGCCCAGCGTCGCGCACCAGTGCGCCCCAGTTGCGGGCCTCGGTTTCGAAGAAGCCTTGCAGGTCGGCCGCAGGGGTGACGAACGGCACGGCACCGCGCGCCTCGAGCTGGCGCACGAGCTCCGGCGAGGCCACCACCCGATCCAGCGCCGTTCGCAGCCGGCCCAGGATCGGCTGTGGCACTCGGGCGGGCGCGTAGAGGGCGAACCAGAAGTTCAGATCGAAGCCCGGCAGGCCCGCTTCCGCCATCGTCGGGACGTCGGGCAGGGCGGTTGAGCGTGTCCGCGACGTGACGGCGAGCGCGCGCACCTTGCCGCCCTGAGCCTGGGCGGCCGCGGTGGTGATGTTGTCGAACAGGAAGCTGATCTCGCCGGACAGCAAGGCGTTGGAAGCGGGCGCGCTGCCCTGGTAGGGCACCTGCAACGCCTCGAAGCCGCCGATCTTCTGCAGCACCACGGCGAACATGTGAGGCGAGCTTCCTGGACCATATGTGCCGTAGGTCAGCTCGTTGGGCTTTCGCTTGCCGCGCGCAATCAGCTCCTGCACCGAGCGGACGTCCAGGGTGCTGGGATTCACGACCAGCACGTTCGGGAGCGCCGCCACCGTGCCGATACCCACGAAGTCCTTCAGCGGATCGTAAGTGATATTGCGCATCAGCAACGGGTTGAGAACCTGCGTCTGAACGGGGCCAAGCCAGAGGGTCGTGCCGTCCGGTTCGGCTCTGGCCGCGACGGCCGCACCGATGCTGCCACGCGCGCCGCCACGATTCTCGACGATGACCGGCGTGCCGATCGCCTCGCGCAGCCCTTCCGCGACAAGTCGCGCCACCAGGTCGGTCGGGCCGCCGGCCGGATAGCCGACGATCACACGCAAGGTTCGGCCGGCGGGCCAGTCCTGGGCTGCTGCGGACCAAATGGCAGGCGTGGCCAATCCCGCGGCCAACAGGCCGCGCCTCGTGATGCGCATCTTGTTCCTCCCTCACTGCGCTCAAGCTGCGCTGCACCCACCTATAAGACAAAGCCCAATTCGCGATCGCTGCCATATGTCTGTACTATGGGTCGATGGACTTCCGTATCCTCCGCTACTTCGTCGCCATCGCCGAGGAAGGCTCGATATCCCGCGCCGCGGAACGGCTGCGCATCGCCCAGCCGGCGCTGAGCGCCCAGATCCGCAATCTCGAGAGCGAACTGGGGTCCCCTCTGCTGCACCGCATGCCGCGCGGCGTCGCGGTGACCGAATCGGGCGCGAAGCTGCTCGGCCATGCGCGGCAGATTTTGCGATCGGCGGCGCTGGCGCGGGAGGATCTGCTCGGCGATGCGGCGGTCATCATCGGCGATGTCACGGTGAGCTTCCCTCAATCGGTTGCGATGGTGCTGACGCGGCCGGTGGTGGAGGAGGTGCTGCGCGCCCTGCCGCGCGTTTCCCTCAGCGTGCGCGAGAGCAATACGGGTTACATGTCCGAGCTGCTGCGCTCCGGGCGAATCGACCTGGGCTTCGTCTTTCGCGAGGCCGATACGGTCGGCCTGAAGGCGCGCCGCCTCGTCGAGGAGGATCTCGTCGTCATCGGTCCGCCCGATGCTTTCGAGCGAGGCCACGGTGGTCTGGCGCCGAAGTCGCTGCGTTTCCCCCGGCTTGCCCAGCTTCCGCTCGTCATTCCCGGACGTCCCCACAGCCTGCGCGAGTTGCTGAACGACTACGCCCGCCGAGCCCGTGCCGAGCTGCATGTCGTGGTGGAGGTGGATGCCATCCCGCAGATCAAGGAGCTGGTCGCGGCCGGGGCGGGCCATGCCGTGCTCTCCTACAACGCGGTGCGCGAGGATCTGACGACAGGCCGTCTGTCCGGCGCGCGTGTCTCGTCGCCGTCGTTGCAGCGCTCGGTCTTCCTGTGCGGCCATGCCGAGTTGCCGCAGACCCGTGCCGTGCGCGCGGTCGAGAAGATCATCCTGGAGGTCACGGCACGGCTGGTGGACGGGGGCCTCTGGAAAGCCCGCCTCGCGTCGCCATAGGCCCGACCTATGGCGGCCAGCGTTTATTAGTCTTGGATCATCTTTGCCGAAGCTGATTGTTTCGCCGGCGAACTCCCCAGGGAGAACGTCACCTTGAAGCGAGCGTCAGCAATGTCCACCGGTACCCACATCCACGTCCACCGCGATGCACGACCCGATTTCCCGGGGATCGTGCATGTCACCATCGACAACCGCGCGAAGCTGAACGCGCTGAACTCCACCGTCATCCGCGAGTTCGTGGCGGCGGTCGAACGGTTGGGCGCCGAGCCGGACCTGCGTGGCCTGGTGGTCACTGGCTGGGGCGACAAGTCTTTCATCGGTGGGGCGGATATCCAGGAGCTGGCGCAACTGCACGAGCCAGGTGCGGCCCGCGCCTTCATCACCGGCGTGCACGAGGCTTGCCGCTGCCTGCGCGACTGCCCCGTTCCGGTGATCGGTCGCGTGAATGGTTTCACGCTCGGCGCCGGGCTGGAGCTCATGGCGGCCTGCGACATGC
>MKRV01000078.1 GCA_001897995.1 Alphaproteobacteria bacterium 65-37
CCCGCAACACATCCTCGAGCGAATCGCCGTGGGCCAGCTTGCGGGGGCCGTTGTAAACCACATAGCCGCCCCCTGAGCCGCTGGCAGGGACCTTGGCAATCGCAAAAAGCGGCTGCTCGGCGGTGTGACGGAAGATCGAGAAGATCGCCATGCCGGGGCGGAAGTCGATGGCATAGTCGCGCCATTCGCCTGACGCGACGCGCATGCTGTAAAGGTTCAGCAGACGGGACAGTTCTCGCCGGTCGAATGAGACAATCCGGCGCCGGGCCCTTTGATCGGCCAAGCGGTACAAGTTGGTCATGCCGTTGCGGTGTCGGTCATGGCGTTGCCACGAATTCTTGCAGAACGGTGAATGGGGGTAAAGCTCTCTCCCTGGGGGTGGCTGGTTTGCCAAAAATCGGGGGGACGGCTATGAACCGCCCCTGAAAAGCTGTTGATATTTCGCGATAATCCGGGAGCCCAACGCGTGTCCGATTCCGCCGCGTTTCATGAGATCGACGACGCCGTCCGCAAGGACGCGATGAAAGAATGGTGGAACCGCTACGGAACCTGGGTGGTGGCTGCCGCGGTGGTGGTGGTGGTGGCCGCTGCCGGCATGGTGGGGTGGCGCCAGTACGACCAGGCCCAGCGGGCCGCTGCCAGTACAGCCTATTCCGCGGCGGTTGCCCAGGCTGCGACCGATCCCGCCGCAGCGCGCGCCGAGCTCGAGAAGCAGGCAACGGCAGCTCCCGAGCCGTACCGTTCGCTGGCAGCCCTCGTGGCTGCCCAGTTGCGCGCTACTCCGGAGGAGCAGGTGACGTCCCTGATCGCAGTCGCCCCTGCGCTGCCGGCCCGCGAGCTCAGCGACCTCGCTCTGGTGATCGCCGGCTTCAAGAGCGTCGGCACACCGAAGGCACAGGAGACGATGGCGTTGCTGGAGCCGCTGGCAGCGCCTGACCGGCCGTATCAGGTGAGCGTACGCGAATTGCAGGCGATGACGGCGATGGGCAAGGGCGACGCCAAGGTCGCCCGACAACTCTGGACGGAAATCGTGAAGGACCGAGCGGCGCCGCAGGGCACCGCGCAGCGCGCTTCGGCGATGCTCAGTGTCCATGGCGCGGCGGAGGCGAAGTAGTTCCATGCGAAGTGTGTTGCGTGCTGTCGATCGGCGGTTTTTCGTCACCGCTGTCCTGCTGGCGGCCTCCCTGTCCGGCTGCGACTGGTTTGAGAAGGGCAAAGTGCCGCTGCCCGGGGAGCGCATCTCCGTGCTCGGCGACCGACGCGATCTCGAGGCCGACAAGGACGTTGCCAATGTCGACGTGGTTCTGCCGGCGCCGGTGGTCAACGAATCCTGGCCGCAGTCCGGTGGCTTCGCCAATCATGCGATGCACAACCTCGCGGTCAGCGACTCGCCGCAGATCATCTGGACGGCCGATGTCGGTGCCGGTTCGACCTCGACCCGCATCCTGACGACGGCGCCGGTGGTGGCCGACGGCAAGGTCTTTGCCAAGGATGCCGGCAGCACCATCTCGGCCTTCGACGCCAACACCGGCGCGGTCTTGTGGCGGGTGACGCTGAAGCCGGAGAAGGCGCGCGACAGCGACGAGTTCGGCGGCGGGCTGGCTTACTACGGCGGCAAGCTCTTCGTGACGACCGGGTTCGCGACGGTCTATTCGCTCGACCCCAATACAGGCAAGGAAGACTGGGTTTCGACGGTGAGCGCGCCGGTGCGCGGCGCGCCGCTGGTCTTCGCCGACCGCGTCTTCGTGGTCTCGATCGACAACAAGCTGCAGACTTTGGCGGCCGCCGACGGCTCCGACCTCTGGCAGTTCGCCGGCCTGCAGGAGAGCGCAGGCTATGTCGGCGGCAACAGCCCGGCCGGCTCGGGCGATACGGTGGTGGCGCCATTCTCGTCGGGCGAACTGGTGGCGTTGCGCGTGGACAACGGGCGGCCGATCTGGAACGAAACCCTGATCGGCTCGCGCGGCGACCTCCGCGCCTTCGGCAATCTCACCGACATTCGCGGCCGTCCGGTCGTCGACCGCGGCATGGTGCTCGCCATGGGCTCGGCCGGCCAGATCGCCGCCATCGACCTGCGCTCGGGCCAGCGTCAATGGGATCGCAATATCGGCGGCAGCCAGACGCCCTGGGTGGCTGGCCGTTTCGTCTTCGTGCTGACGAGTACGGCCGACATCGCCGCGATCATGCGCGACAGCGGCAAGGTCCGCTGGGTGACGCCGCTCACGCAGTACGAAGACGACAAGCGGCGGCGGCCCGCCCTGTGGGGTGGCCCTGTATTGGCAGGTGACCGCCTGCTGGTGGCGGGATCGCTCGGCGACCTGCTCGCCATCTCGCCTTATACCGGCGAGGTGCTGGGCAAGATCGACGTGCGCGACCGAGTGCGGCTGGGGCCGGTCATTGCCAACCGTACGATCTACGTCCTGACCGACTCGGGGCGGCTCGTTGCCCTCCGTTGACGACCTCGGGCTGTCGAAAAGCCGGCTTCCGAGAGTAGCCATCGTCGGCCGCCCGAACGTCGGCAAGTCCACCTTGTTCAACCGGCTGGTTGGCCGGCGCCGGGCGATCGTCGACGACACGCCCGGAGTGACGCGTGATGTGCGCGAACAGCCCGCACAGCTCGGCGATCTCGCCTTTTCTCTGCTCGATACGGCGGGCTGGGAGACGGCTGGCGGCGAAGCGCTCGAAGCGCGGATGCGTCGCTTCACGGAACGGGCGATCGAGAGCTCCGATGTCGTCCTGTTCCTGATCGACGCCCGTTCCGGGATCCTGCCACTCGACGAGAGTTTTGCGGGCTGGCTGCGCAAGCGGTCGGCCAAGGTGATCCTGGTCGCCAACAAGTGCGAAGGCCGGGCCGGGCAGCAAGGACTTGCGGAAGCCCATGGCCTCGGTCTCGGCGAGCCGATCCCCGTTTCGGCCGAACACGGTGAGGGGCTGAGCGACCTCCACGAGGCGCTGGGGCGGTTCATCGAACCGATGCCCGAGGAAGACGAGAGCGACGACGAGGCAGAATCCGATTCCGAGGAGATCGCGGAAGGTCGGCCCTTGCTGCTGGCGATCGTCGGCCGCCCCAATGTCGGCAAGTCGACCCTGGTCAACCGGCTGGTCGGCGAGGAACGCGTTCTGACCGGCCCCGAAGCCGGCATCACGCGTGATGCGATCCGCGTCGAATGGGAGTGGAAAGGCAAGCCGGTTCGCCTGGTCGATACGGCGGGAATGCGGCGCCGCAGCCGCATCGACGCCAAGCTCGAGGCGGCATCGGTGGCCGACACGCTCGACACGATCCGCCTGGCCGACGTCGCCGTCGTCGTGCTCGATGCCGGCGACATGGCGGAGAAGCAGGACCTCAACATCGCCGGCTGGGTGATCGAGGAAGGGCGCGCCCTGGTGATCGCCGTGAACAAGACCGACCTGCTGGCCGACGACCAGTCGCAGTCGACCAAAGCGTGGCGCAAGCTGCGCGACCGGCTGGAAGCATCGTTCGCCCAGGTCAAGGACGTGCCGATCGTCGGCTTCTCGGCAATGACGGGCCGAGGCATCGACCGGCTGCTGCCCAAGGTCTTCGAGACCTACGAAATCTGGAACCGGCGCGTGACGACGCCGAAGCTCAATCGTTGGCTGCGCGAAATGGAAACGCTGCATCCGCCGCCGCTTGCCAGCAACGGCCGGCGTATCCGGCTGCGTTTCATGACCCAGATCAAGCGGCGGCCGCCGACTTTCATCCTGTCGGTCAGCCAGCCCGATGAGCTGGGCGACGACTACCTGAGGTTCCTGACCAATCGGCTGCGCGATGATTTCGGCCTGCCGGGCGTGCCGATCCGGCTCAGCATGCGCAAGCCGAAGAATCCCTACGAAGGCCGCGCCCGCAAGAGGCGCTAGACTTTCAGCGCCTCATCACCGGCGATCCATTCGCCGTTCAGGGTGCAGGACGGCAGGGCAAGCCTGATCAGCGACTCGCCATGGGCCTCGGGCGGTGTCTGCTGGGCTTCGTTCTCGCCGGGGAAGGCTTCGCGGCGCATGAAGGTCCGCATCGGGCCGGGGTTGAAGAGATTGACCCGAACCTGCGTGTGGGCCACTTCGGCGGCGTATGTACCGACCAGCATGTCGAGAGCCGCCTTGCTCGCAGCATAGGCGCCCCAGTAGGGCACGATGCGGCGGGACACGCCTGATGTCACGAAGATGGCGCGGCCGGCATCCGAACGGCGCAGCAGGGGATCCATTGAACGCATCAGGCGCCAGTTCGCCGTGACATTGACGGCCATCACCCGCTCGAAGATCTTGGGTTCGAAGTGACCGACGGGCGACAGGGTGCCGAGGATTCCGGCATTGCCCAGCAGCACGTCGAGCCGGCCAAATCGCTCGTAGAGCGCCGCCCCCAAGCGGTCGAGGCCGTCGCCGTCGGTGACGTCCAGCGGGACGAGGGTGGCCGAACCGCCGATCGCCTTGATCTTGTCGTCGACCTCCTCGAGGCCGCCGACCGTGCGCGCCACCAGGACGCAATGCGCGCCTTCGGCGGCATAGGCGAGTGCTGCTGCGGCACCGAGGCCACGCGAGGCGCCGGTGATCAGCGCGAGGCGGCCAGCCAAGCGGCCGCCCAGGCGACCGACGGGGCCGCCGACAGAAGATTCGGTCATGGCAGAAGGCTCAGGCGGATTCGACGAGAAGCGAGAGCTGGCGATCCTCGACGCCGATGACGTCGTCGAGCGAGATCGGATAATCGCCGGTGAAGCAGGCGTCGCAGAACTGAGGGTCGTCGGCGTCGCGGCCTGTCGACTTGCCCATGGCGCGGTAGAGGCCGTCGATCGACAGGAAGGCAAGCGAATCGACGCCGATGAACTTCGCCATGCCGGCGACGTCGTAGCGCGACGCGAGCAGCTTCTCGCGCTCCGGTGTGTCGATGCCGTAGAAGCAGGGGTGCGTGGTCGGCGGTGCCGCGATGCGCATATGCACCTCGCGGGCACCGGCGCTCCGCACCATCTCGACGATCTTCATCGAGGTGGTGCCGCGCACGATCGAATCGTCCACCAGGATGACGCGCTTGCCTTCGATCATCGCGCGATTGGCATTGTGCTTCAGGCGCACGCCAAGATGGCGGATATGGTCCGCGGGCTCGATGAAGGTGCGTCCGACATAGTGGTTGCGGATGATGCCGAGCTCGAAGGGCAGGCCCGACTCCTGCGCATAGCCGATCGCGGCCGGAACCCCCGAATCGGGCACGGGTACCACGAGATCGGCCGGCACGGCGCTTTCCTTGGCGAGTTCCTTGCCGATCCGCTTGCGGGCGTCATAGACGCCGATCCCTTCGACCTTCGAATCGGGGCGTGCGAAGTAGATGTGCTCGAATACGCAGAAGCGACGCTTCTGCTTGACGAAGGGCTTGATCGACCGCAGGCCGCTGCCGTCGACGATCACGATCTCGCCCGGCTCCACGTCGCGGACATAGCGGGCGCCGATGATATCCAGGGCGCAGCTTTCGGACGTCAGGATCCAGGCGTCCTCGAGGCGGCCGATCACCAGCGGGCGCACGCCCATCGGGTCGCGCACGCCGAGCAGTGCTTCATTGGTCAGCAGCAGCAGCGAGTAGGCGCCTTTGACCTTGCCCAGCGCATCGATCAGCCGGTCCTGCACCGTCGAGTAGTTGGAGCGGGCGATCAGGTGATTGATGACTTCGGTATCGGTGGTCGACTGGAAAAGGCAGCCGATGCGGACCAGTTCCTTGCGCAGCAGGTAGGCGTTGGTCAGGTTGCCATTGTGCGCCAGCGCCAGCCCGCCGAAGTCGAAATCGGCGAAAATCGGCTGAATGTTGCGGTCCGAGGACCCGCCCGTCGTGGCGTACCGGTTGTGGCCGATCGCCGAATAGCCCACCAGCTTTTCCATGACGGACTGGGCGCCGAAGATATCGCCCACCAGGCCGGCGGCGCGGTGGTTGTGGAAAAGTCGACCGTCGAAGGTGACGATGCCCGAGGCTTCCTGCCCGCGATGCTGCAGGGCGTGCAGTCCAAGGGCGGTGTGGGCGGCGGCATCGGAAGTCCCGTAGATGCCGAACAACGCACATTCCTCGTGAAACTTGTCGAGGTCGTGGTCGGGTCGTTTCAGGGGGCTTTGCACGGCGGGGTTATAACTGGTGACGGACTCCCGCGCCATCAAGGATAAGTCACTGCGGCGGTTTGGTTTCACCCTCGGCCGGTGCAGCGTCTTGGGCTGGCGGCGAGGCCTGCGGGGACGCAGGCACGGCCGGTGACGGCGGGGGAACGGCACCGCTGTCGACGCCGGGACGCTGCAGGCGGGTACGGAAGCCCGGCGGCAGGTGCGGCTCTACGAAGGTCGCCATCTCCCGGATCATCGGGAAGGTCGCGCCCGCTTCGACGGCCGGCGGCAGTTGCCGCGGGCCGAGATAGCCGTAGAACAGGAAAGCCGTGCCCATGGCAGCCCAGGCACAGAGGACGCCGAAACCTGCCCCCAGGATACGGTCGGGTTTGCCGAGCGGGCTCGACCGCACGGAACGGGACAGCAAGTTGGTCAGCATGATCAGGACGATCAGGGCGGCCACGAAGACCGCCAGCATGGAGATGAAGTAGGCCAGTTCCGTGCTGCCTACGACCTGTTCGACTTCGGGCTGGACCACCTTGGAGAAGCGCCAGGCCGCCCAGCCGGCCCCGATCCAGGAGGCGATGAACAGGATGGCGTGGGCGAAGCCCGCCGACATGCCAATCATCGCTCCGAAGATGGCCACGGCGATCACGGCGACATCGAAAACGGTTATCCCAAGCTGGTCCATCAACTCTGCACGCTCCGTCTTCTAGTCGCGCTCGCGGTCTGTAGATCCCTCGCGCCGCCCCCGTTTTAGCGGCCGATCGGGCGGCTGAAAACGCGCCACAAGGTCCGCCAGGTGCTCAATTTCGTCAATGGCGATGCCCTCGGGCGATCGTTGCACAGTGCCTGCGCCGGCGCCGGCACGTCCCCGCGGCACCAGTGCACTGCGAAACCCGAGCTTCGCTGCCTCGCGCAGCCGGGCCTCGCGCTGGCCGACCGGCCGGACCTCGCCCCCAAGGCCGATTTCACCGAACACCACCATGTCGCCCGGCACCTGCTCGTCGGCCAGCGAAGAGACAACGGCGGCGGCGACGGCGAGGTCGGCGGCGGGTTCGCCGATCCTGAGACCGCCGGCGACGTTCAAATAGACGTCGTTGGCACCGACGCTGACGCCGCAACGCGCTTCGAGGACGGCGAGCACCATGGCGAGCCGGTTGGAGTCCCAGCCGACCACGGCGCGACGGGGCGTGGCGAGAGAAGAGGGGCTGACCAGCGCCTGGATCTCCACCAGCACCGGCCGCGTGCCCTCGATGCCGGCGAAGACGCAGGCGCCGGAGACATGGCCGCGCCGTTCGGCGAGGAACAGCGCCGACGGGTTGGCGACGTCGCTCAAGCCACGGTCCGACATTTCGAAGACGCCGATCTCGTCGGTCGGCCCGAAGCGGTTCTTGACGGTGCGCAGGATGCGGAACTGGTGCCCGCGCTCGCCTTCGAAGTAGAGCACAGTGTCGACCATATGCTCGAGCACCCGCGGACCGGCGATGGCGCCGTCCTTGGTGACGTGGCCGACCAGCAGGATGGCGATGCCGCGCCGCTTGGCGAGCTCTACCAGGGCCTGCGCCGAGGAGCGCACCTGGGTCACGGTGCCGGGTGTGCTGTCGACCGTGTCGAGCCACATCGTCTGGATCGAATCGATCACCGCCACGCGTGGTGCGTCCGGCCGCTCCAGGCTGCTCACGATATCGCGCACCGAAGTCGCCGAGGTGAGTTGCACCGGCGCGTCGGCAAGCCCCAGTCGTTCGGCGCGCAAGCGAACCTGGTCGAGGGCTTCTTCCCCCGAGATATAGGCGCAGGCCGTGTTTTGCCGGGCCAGGGCGGCAGCGACCTGCAGGAGCAGGGTCGACTTGCCGATGCCGGGATCGCCGCCGATCAACAGAGCCGAACCGGTCACCAGGCCGCCGCCACAGACCCGATCGAATTCGCTGATGCCGCTCAAATAGCGCGGTGGCTGGGGCGTCGCCCCGCGCAGCCCGGCGAATTCGAGCGCGCGCCCCTTGCCGCCGCGTGCCAGCCCGCCGCCGGCAGGACCGGGAGCAGGGGCGGCCTCCTCGACGATCGTGTTCCATTCGCCGCAGGATTCGCAGCGGCCGCTCCATTTGCTGGTGACCGCCCCGCAGGACTGGCAGACGAAGCGCTTGATCGGCCGCGCCATGGTCAGAGCTTCCTGACCTGCATCCTGATCGGGCCTTCGGCATGACCATGGATGAACTGGTCGACATAGGGATTGCCCGACCGGTCGATGTCCGCCATGGGGCCCTGCCAGACCAGCCGGCCCTCGTGCAGCATGCCGACGCGATGGCCGATCTTGCGGGCGCTGGCCATGTCGTGGGTGATCGAGATCGCCGTGGCGCCGAGGTCGCTGACGCATTTCACGATCAGATCGTTGATGACGTCGGCCATGATCGGATCGAGGCCGGTGGTCGGCTCGTCGAAGAAGATGATCTCCGGTTCGCGCGCAATGGCGCGGGCAAGCGCCACGCGCTTCTGCATGCCGCCCGACAGTTCGGACGGAAAGAGCTCACCGATTTCCGGCCCCAGTCCCACGGCGCCCAGCTTGGCGGTCGCCACCTGGCGGGCCTGTTCCACCGGCATGCCGTCGCTCTGGATAGGACCGAAGGCGACGTTCTCCCAGACGCGGAGCGAATCGAAGAGAGCCCCGCCCTGGAAAAGCATGCCGAACTTGCGCATCACCCGGGCCCGGTCGTGGCGGGTGAGGTCGGTCGTTTCCTCGCCGTCGATCCGGATCGACCCGGTATTGGGTTCCAGCAGGCCGAGGATGCATTTCAGCAGCACCGACTTGCCGGTGCCGGAACCGCCGATCACCACCATCGACTCGCCCGGCGCGACTTCGAGGTCGATGCCCTGCAGCACCTTCTTCGGTCCGAAGGATTTGGTGACGCCGTGCAGCGAGATCTTGGAGGACGGCATGGCCGGACCAATCAACGCGCGAAGAAGGCTTCGGTGATGAAGTAATTGAACGTCAGGATGAGGATAGAGGCGGAGACCACGGCGTTGGTCGTCGCCATGCCCACACCCTGCGCGCCACCCTTCGACGTGTAGCCGTGGTAGCAGCCCATGAGGGTGATCAGGAACCCGAAGACGGAGGCTTTCACGAGGCCGGAGAACACATCCTGGAACTGCAGGAAATCCAGGGTGTTGCGCAGATAGGCGGTGTCGTTGAAGTCGAGCTTGTACACGCCCACCAGGTAGCCGCCGAGGATGCCGATGATGTCGGCGACCAGGACGAGAAAGGGGAGCGTGACGATCCCCGCGATCAGCCGCGGCACGACCAGGTATTTGAACGGATCGGTCGAAAGCGTGGTGAGCGCATCGATCTGCTCGGTGACGCGCATGGTGCCGATTTCGGCGGCCATTGCGGCGCCGACGCGGCCGGCAACCATCAGTCCGGCCAGCACCGGCCCCAGTTCGCGGGTCAGCGAGACCACCACGACGTTGGGAATTGCGCTCTCGGCGGAGAAGCGGGCGAAACCGGTATAGCTCTGCAGTGCCAGGACCATGCCCGTGAAGATTGCGGTGAGGCCGACGACGGGCAGCGAGTAGTAGCCGATCTCCATGATCTGCCGCAGGATCTGGCGGCGATACCAGGGCGGCTGAACGGCCTGTCGAACGGCATGGAAGGCAAAGGCCGACACCGCGCCAATGGCCTCCAGGAAGGCCAAGGTCATGCGGCCGAGCAGCGTCAGCAGCGGAATGCTCACGCGGCCTCTCCAACCGGGTCGGTCGGGGCGTCATCCGGCCCGTCGTACGAAGCGCTTTCGATGTAGGCCCGGTGATACCGCCGGCCGAGGGCCGTCATCACCTCATAGGCGTTGGTGCGGGCATGATCCGCCAGGGCGTCCGGCGTCAGATGCGGGCCCAATATCTCGACCGTGGCGCCGACCTGGCAGTCGGATTCCGGGACGTCGGTCACGTCGATGGTCACGAGATCCATGGAGATGCGGCCGACCACGGGCACGTTGAATCCGGCGATATGCACATACGTGCGGTTGATCAGGTTACGGAAATAGCCGTCCGCATACCCCAACGCAATCGTGGCAATGCGGCTCGACCTGGCCGATCGCCAGGCCCCGCCATAGCCCACCGTCTGAAAGGCGTCGATCCGGCGTGTCTGCAGGATGCGTGCCCGCAGCGTCAGAACGCTCAGCATCGGGTTGGCCCGGCCGGGCAGGGGATTGATGCCGTAGAGCGCCGCGCCGGGGCGCAGCAGGTCGAAATGGTAGTCGGGTCCGAGGAAGATGCCGGACGAGTTGGCGAGCGAGGTCGGCGCACCAGGCATGGCCCGCACGAAGGAGCGGAAGCGCGACAGTTGCTCGCCGTTGATCGGATTTGCGGGCTCCTCCGAGGCAACGAGGTGGCTCATGATCAAGGCCAGCCGCAGCCCGCGCAGGCGGCCGCGCTCGTTGGTCAGCACCTGCGCATCCTCGGTGCCGAAACCCAGCCGATGCATGCCGGTGTCGAGATGGACGACGGCATCGAGCGCCCGTTCGTAGCGCTGGGCCGCGGCGCGCCAGGCATTGAGCTGGCCGAGATGGTTGAGCACCGGTGTGAGGCCATGCTCGACGAAATCGGGCTCGGTGCCGGGCAGCAGGCCGTTCAGCACATAGATCGGATGGTCGGGCAGGGCGCGGCGCAGCGCCAGCCCTTCGTCGATATGGGCGACGAAGAATTGCCGGCAGCCCTCGGCAGCCAGGCGCGGCCCGACGAGGGCGGCGCCGGTGCCGTAGGCATCGGCCTTGAGGACGGCCGCGCAGTCGACCGGCCGGCCGGCGGCGCGGCCCGCGTCGCGCAGGCCACGCCAGTTGGCCGCGATGGCGCCGAGGTCGATGGTGAGGACCGCGCCTGCCCGGCGCGCACTTGCCTCGTCGGCAGAAAGCGACATTCGGTCCCTTCCTAGAAGGCCGGGCCGGGCTGCTCACCATACGCCGGCAGGTTGCCGAACTTGGTGAACTGGCCTTCGAAGGAGAGCTGGACGATACCGGTCGGGCCGTGGCGCTGCTTGGCCACGATCACCTCGGCCTTGCCGTAGGTCTGCTCGCAGCGCTGCTTCCAGGCGTCGTGGCGCTCGTTGAACTTCTGGTCGCTTTCCTCGCCGCGCCGGCCCGGCTCGGAGCGGGTGAGATAATATTCTTCGCGATAGACGAACATGACGACATCGGCGTCCTGCTCGATCGAGCCGGATTCACGCAGGTCGGCAAGCTGCGGGCGCTTGTC
>MKRV01000079.1 GCA_001897995.1 Alphaproteobacteria bacterium 65-37
GGCAATGTCGGAACCGAAATGCGCGCCGGCGAAATCCTGCGGCAGCTGCGTCATCTGCTGGGTCCCGGCGTCGAATTCTCCGCGCTCTCCATGGGCTCGACCTTGCCGGCAGATGTCCTGCCTGACGTGACCTGCCTGCCGCTGTCGGCCGGCTACATTCCCGAGGTCGTCGTCGGCGCGACCCGGCAGCATCACGGCACGATCGCCTGCGAAGGGTCGATGTTCAAATCGACCTTCGCCAATGTGCTGTCCGCCGTCATGGCGGGCGCACTCGCCGCCGCCGCGCGTGGCAGGAAACTGTCGGTGGGCTATGGCGCGGAAGTCGCGGACATGGACGCGCCGCTCGAAGACTTCATCAGGCGGCATGTCGACCAGTCGCTGATCCTGTGCCGGAATGAGCCCTCGCGCCGGGCGGCTGTCGAGCTCGGTCTGCGCGCGGCACCAGGCGCCGATACCGGCTGGACCGTGCCCGCCTCCCCGCCGGAGGCCGGTCGCAGGCTCCTGCAGGCCCGGGGCTGGAACGGCCACGATCCGATCCTGACGATATGTCCGATGAATCCGTTCTGGTGGCCGGTGCGCCCCTCGCCGCAGATGGCCCGGGAGCTCCGCCGCAGCGGTGCGCACAAGGATCATCACTACGCGTCGCTTTTCTTTCACGCCGCTTCGCCCGATATCGAGCAGAAATACCGAACCTATCTCACCCAATTGGGTCACGCCGTGCGCGACCTGTGCCGGATCCTGTCGGCGTTTCCCGTCATCGTGGCGATGGAGCGTGTCGACGAGACCGCCTGTCGCGATCTTTCGGTGATCATCGCTGCCCAAGCCTCGGTCGTCATCGGTGCCGATCATAAGGTCGGCGATATCGTCTCGATGCTCCGGTGCAGCGCTCTGCTCCTCAGTTCGCGCTTCCATGGCCTTGTCGGCGCGATGCCCGCGGGCATCCCCTCGATCGGCATCGCCATGGACGAGCGTATCCGCAATCTCTTCTCGGAGACCGGCCAGGCGGACCGCGTCGTTGATGCCCAGGATCCCGACCTCGCCAATCGCCTCGTCACTACGGCCCGCCGGCTCGATCCTGTCGAAGTGAGTCGCGCGTCGCGACAGACCGTCTGCAACGCCCTTCAGGCGATGGGCAACATGGGGCAGCGCTTCCTCGAGGAAGTCGGCCGATGCCTGCCGGACTTTCCCCTGCCGGCGCGCCCGGCGTCGTGGCAGGCCCATGTCGCTCCCTTGTCACCGGACATCGAGGCCTTCCTGGTCGAGTCATTGTGACCTGCGCCTCATGGCGGGGTCGCCACTTGGCAGAGGCTTTGCTGGCTGGATTCGCTATCATCGCCAAAACGGACGCCGACCAGGCGGCGCATTGGGGGAGGCTGCACCAATGGAAGTCCATACCTCGTTGCTGGGAAGCGCCTTCGAGCAGGTCGTCCGCGACGCCATTGCCTCCGTCCAACCTGTTGCCGATTCCGGTGTCGGCGTCGCTGTCCTCAAGGACGGAAAGCTGTGTTTCGCGGCCGGCTTCGGCCTGCGCGACCGCGAAGCCGGCCGGACCGTCGATCCCTACACGCGCTTCGCCATCGGCTCGGCGACCAAGGCCTTCACCAGCATGGTGCTGTCGATGTACGCGCAAACCCGTGCGCTCAGCCTCAGCCGTCCGATCACGACCTATCTGCCCGACTTCACGATGCAGGAGGCACGGGCGTCGGGCTCGATGACACTCGAGGACATTCTGAGCCAACGCACCGGCCTGCCGCGCCACGATGCGCTCTGGTATCTCGGCCCCTACACGCGCGCGCAGCTCTACTACCGACTGCGTTATCTGATGCAGCTGCCCGGCGCCTACCGGAACGCCTTTCTCTACAACAACATCATGTACACGATGGCGGGCCATCTTCTGGAATGCCGCACGGGCACGAAGTGGGAGGACATCGTCCAGACGCGCATCCTCGATCCGCTGGCCATGACGGCAACCACGTTCACACTGGCCGACCTGGTCGGCGACCCCAACCATGCCAAAGGCTACAAGAAGCTCGATGGTGTGCCGCTCAAGGATTTTGACAACATCGGACCGGCCGGCGAGATCAACTCGACGGCGCTCGATATGGCGACGTGGATCCAGCTGTTTCTGGCCAAGGGCGTCGCGCCCGACGGCACCGTTCTCATCGACCCGACCAACCTCGAGAGAATGTACACCGGCCTGACGGATGTCGGGAACGGGACGACCTTCTACGGACTCGGCTGGTATGTCGGTCGACTGCAAGGCCATCGGCTGGCGTTTCACGACGGCACGGCCGACGGCAACACGGCCTATGTCTCGTTCATGCCGGACGACGGCCTGGGAGTCGTCCTGTTGACCAACCAGCACTGCACCGACGATCTGATCGGCATCTGGCCGGGCAAGGTGGCGGAGCGTCTGTATGACTATCTGCTGAACGGGCACTTGACCGGCACGCTCCGGATCCCGTCGCTGCCCGTGCCGCGCGACGGTATTGAAACGGTTTCACTGCCTGCGGCAACGACACCGGCCGACTTCTCGCCGAACGACTATACCGGGCTCTACTCCGATCCAGGCTACGGCGACATGGCGGTGGGCCTGTGGGGTGGCGGTCTCCGGATCAGCTACTACGACCGCGAGATGGCGCTCCAGCCTCTGAGCGGCGACCAGTTCCTGATGAGCCTGCATGCCTTCGCCACCGACTTCCGAGTTCCGGTCGTCTTTCACCGGGGCAGTGACGGCGACGTCGATTCACTCGCGATCCGCCTGGAGAGAAGAGTTGACGCGATCGTATTCCGCAGGCGGTGACGGAGGCCCTCGCCAGGTACCCCCATGCTTTGCCGGCATTGCAATAGCGAGAACAGGCCTGCCAGCGCTTTCTGCACGGCTTGCGGCAAGCCGCTCGGAGCGATCTGCCGTGCCTGCGGCCAGGCGAGCGAACCGGGCAGCCGCTTCTGCAGTAAGTGCGGCAAGCCCCTCTCCTCATCGGTAGACGCCGCCCCTCCCGAGAAGTCCTTTCTCAAGGTGCTGAGCAGGAGCGGCGGCGAACGCAAGCAGCTGACCCTTCTGTTCGCCGACATCGTCGATTCCATGAGTCTCATCGAGCGGCGCGACCCCGAAGAAGCGATGGATCGCATCCAACCTGCGCTCGATGCCATGACGAGCGCCGTGGACAGTCACGGCGGAACGGTCCTCAAGGGACAGGGCGACGGTGTCATGGCTCTGTTCGGGGCGCCACGACCGCACGAGGATCACGCCTTGCGGGCCTGTGCGGCGGCGCTGGCGATGCAGGCTGCCGTCGTCGCCCTGAACGACAACACAGTGCGGATCCGCGTCGGCCTGCATACCGGCATCGTCGTGACGCAGGCCATCGAGACTGGCTTGAACGCGCTGACCTACGACGTGGCGGGTCCCGCCGCGCATCTGGCGTCCCGCATGGAGCACATGGCCGATGCCGGCGAAGTCTTCCTGACCGGCGACACCGTCGCCGCGACTCGCCAGTCGGTCGAGGTCCTCCCGCTGGGCAAGCGCGAGGTACGTGGCCTCTCGACGCCCATCGAGATGTTCCGGCTGCTGCGCGTGCGGCACGCGCCGGCCAGCGTGTTCTTTCGAAGCCGGCCGAACATTGGCCGACTGATCGATCGCGACAACGAGTTCAACCTGCTGCGCGCGGAGCTCACCAACGCCAGCAACGGTGCAGCGCACGTCGTCGGCGTCGTCGGCGCGGCCGGCGTGGGAAAGAGCCGCCTCTGCTTCGAGTTCGCCGAAGCCTGCCGCCATCGCGGCATCCGGGTGCACGAGACTCGCGTGCTGGCACATGCCCATGCCACGCCCTACCAGCCAGTCCTCGAATTGCTGCGCGACTATCTCGGGCTCAAGCCGGATCAGGCACCGGAAGCTGCCCGGCTCCAGGCGGCAACGGCGATCTCAACCCTGCCGGTTGCAACGGAAACGCTGCCGCTGCTGCTCGACTTCCTCGGCCTTGCCGACACGCGTCACCCTATCCCCAGGATCGATCCTGCGGCCCGCAAGGCGCGGCTGCTCGAGCTCGTCGGCAGCCTGGTGCGCGCCGAAAGCGAGCGGCAGGCTGCCGTCATTCTGGTCGAAGATTTGCACTGGATCGACGCTGCCAGCGCCGAATTCATCGAAGCGATGGTCGATGCGGCCACCGACACCGCGACCTTGCTGCTGTTCAACTTCCGCAACGAGTATGCCGCTCCCTGGATGAAGCGCAGCCCCTACCGCCAGATCGCGCTGCCGCCGCTCGACCGCGGCGACATGGACGATCTGCTGGTCGATCTGCTGGGCCCGGAGCTCGCGACGATGCCGGTGGCGCATGACATCGCCGACCGCGCCCAGGGCAGCCCGTTCTTCGCCGAGGAAATGGTTCACACCCTGAAGGAGCGCGGCGATTTCGAGGGGCAGCGGGGCTCCTATCGCCTGGCCCACGAGGTTGCCGCGATCCCCCTGCCGATGACCATCGAGGCGGTGTTGTCGGCCCGCATCGATCGCCTCGACGAGGCGACGCGACGTCTCCTGCAATGCGCCGCCGTGATCGGCCGCGAAGTTCCGCTCGCCATCCTGGAATCGGTATCGGGATTGCCGACCGCGGCCCTGGCCGACCCGCTCGAACGCCTGCAGCGCGCCGAGCTGTTGCGCGAACTGGTGGCCAGCCGGCCGGGCATCTACGCCTTCTGCCATCCGCTGATCCAGGAAGTCTGTTACCAGTCGCTGTTGCGCGAGCGCCGTCGCCGCATCCATGCCGACGTGGCACGGGCATTGAAGCAGCGATCGTCGGAACCCTGGGAAGAGCGCGCCAGCCTGCTCGCCTATCACCTCGAAGCGGCCGGCGAAACGATGGAAGCTGCGCAAGCCACCATCCGATCGGCCATGTGGGTCGGAACTCATGATTCCAGCCAGGCGCTGCGAAGCTGGAAGAAGGTCCATCAGCTCCTTGCGACGGTACCGTCGAACGAGTCGACCAATTGGCTGCGCCTGAATGCCTGCCTGCAGATCATGGGGTTCGGGTGGCGCGAGGGCTTGCCGATCGAGGAGGCGCAGAGCCGCTTCGAGGAGGCGAAAGCGCTAGCCCTCGCGACGAGCAATCTGCGGGCAGCGGCCTGGGCCCATGCCGCCCTGGGCCGCAATCTCGCCGTGGCAGGGTCGGCTGACGACTACATCGCACGGGTAGGTGAAGCTGCCGAGATCGCGATGGAAGCCAAGGACAGCAGCACCGAAGTGATGCTGAAGGCCGCCCTGTCGCAGGCACTCCGGCTTGCCGGGCGTGCCCGCGATGCATTGCAAGCGAACATCGAGGCCAGCGAAAGAGTTCGCGAGATCAACGAATTCGACCGACAGCTCCTGGGATTCGCGGTCGAGAGCTGGTTGCCGGCGATGCGCGGCCAGGTTCTCGTCCTGCTGGGACGCTTCGACGAAGCGCGGGCATGCCTCGATCGGATGCTGGACATAGACGCCGATCCACACGACATCACCCAGCTCCTCGCCAGCGTGGCCTTCGTCGACCTGGCCTGGGCGCAGGGAGATCTGGTCCTCGCCGAACGGCATGCCGAACGCGCCTCGTCCCTGTCGGCGCGCAGTGGCAGCCCCTACGTCGGCGTCAGCGCAGGAACCTGTCGAGGCATCGCCTGCATGACGGCGGGCCGGTTCGCCGAGGCCGCCGATGAGCTTGAGAAAGCACTGAAGCTCGCGCGGACCAAGCGCGCCGGCCTGGAGAACGAAGCCCGCCTGCTTGCCGATCTCGCCAATGCCCGTCGGCTGAATGGCGATCTGCCGGGCGCAGAACGAGCGGCCGGCGAGGCGCTGGAGGTGGCCCACAAGCGCTCGGCCCGCATTCCCGAATGCCTGGCCCGAATCGTGCTGGCCGAGGTCGCCCTTACGATGGGCAACCACGACAAGGCCGCATTGGAGCTACCAAGAATTCAAGCTCTGCTGAAGGAAACGGGAGCGGACCTGTATGCCCCGCTGGTGCACGGCCTGGTAGCCGGCATCGACGGTTCGAGCGGCGTCGATCCTATAGGAAAGATGCTGCGCACCGACTGAACTCGGTCTGCAACCATAGGAAGTACGCCATTTGGAGCCGTCTCGTAGGAGCGATATGATGGCGAACGCCTTACGAGGCGATGCTCAGGGGGAGACGATCCATGCCTGGACTCCAGACCGTTCTCGGGAAGCTCAACACCGCCTTCGGCCGCGAGGGCATCAGGAAGATGGCTGAAAGTCGTGAGAAATTCGCGCCCGGCCAGCCGCTGGCGGCAGGTCTTGTCGTGACGCGCGAGATGGCGGTGTTCGAATTCTACGCCGCCTACATCAATGCACTGCCGACGAGCATGCAGGAAGGCCTGCGCGCCATCATCTATCAGGCACTCGGCACGACGCCGCCGACACAGATCACCTTTTCCTGGGCGCCGAACTACGACTATGAGCTCACGGTGTGGCATGCGCCGGACACCAGAAACACGAAGGGCGGCATCACCGTCCTGCTCAAAAGCCGCTATCCCGACGACAAGCACCCGCTCGACGGACAGGCCGGCAAAGGCAACTCAGGCTGACAGAGAATTCCGGGCCATCGGAAGCATTTTCCGAACGCCCTAACCCTTCCAGGCGACAAACAGCGCACCGGCGGCGATCAGAGCGACGCCCAGCCAGTTCACGCCTGACAGTCGCTCGCCGAGGAAGAGGACACCGAACACCGCGACCAGCACGACGCTCAGCTTGTCGATCGGTGCCACGCGCGCGGCGTCACCGAGCTTGAGGGCGCGGAAATAGCAGAGCCACGAGGCACCGGTCGCCAAGCCGGAAAGCAGCAGAAAGAGATATGTCTTTCCCGAGATCGACGATAGCGGCTGCCATTGCTGGGTCGCGCCCAGGATGCCGGCCAGCACCAGCACGATCACCAGGGTACGGATGAAGGTTGCGAAGTCGGAATTCACGTTCTCGACGCCGACCTTGGCGAAGATCGCGGTCAATGACGCAAAGACGGCAGACAGCAGCGCCCAAAGCTGCCACGACGCAAGAAGGCTCTTCATCCTTGTTCTCCTGTCCGAAGATCTGCCGGCACAGTCCGGACGAACAAGACAGCCGGCGCAAGGGGACAAACGATCGCCACCATCTTCTGGCCATCGTCGATGCGCTATAGTCGTCTCGATGCCGATCACTCCCCACGAGACGTGAAGCGCCACCCATGTCGAGCCTCGAGGCCGCCGCCCGCGGCGGTGCCGCTACACTTTTCGTGCTGCTGGGCTTGCTGCTGGTGTTCGGTACGGCCCGCCATCGGCCGCAGGCGCGCCTCGGCGGCTTGCTGTCACTCAGCGTCGCCGCCTATGTCGTAAGCTCCGCCCCCTACCTCGAAATGCTGCCGCTGATCGGTGCGCCATGGCTCGCGCCGCTCAGGTTGGCGAGCATCGGCGTGCCGGCCCTGATCTGGCTGTTCGCCAGGGCCTGTTTCGACGATGCCTTCCGCCTGTCGTGGCACCACGCGCTGCCTTGGCTTGCCAGCATTCTGGTGGGCGCAGTCTGTATGACGAACCTGTGGCCGCCACTGTGGTGGCTCAACTGGATTCTGGCGCTCGCCTTCATCGCTGCCGCCTGCTGGCAAGCTGCGGCGGGCCGCAGCGCCGATCTGGTCGAAGGCCGCCGCCGCTTCCGACTGGTATTGTTTGCCCTCACTGCCGTCTATGCCCTGGTCGTGATGGTCACCGATCTGCCAGGATTTCGCCCGCCGCTTCCGTCCTCTTCGGCAGGCCTGATCAATGCGCTCGGCCTGCTGGCGATGGCCGCGCTGGTCTCGGGTGTGCACCTCACGGTGCGCGGGGACAATTTCGGCCGGCAGCCTGTGGCGCCGGCCTCGCCCATCGATCTGGCCGCCGCGCCGCCGGCTGCTCAAGCCGTACCCCCGCCGCCAAGCCCGGAAGAAGAAGCCGACGCGCTGAGGCTGCTCGACCGGCTACGCCGCTTGATGGCGGAAGAAAAGATCCATCGTGAAGAAGGGCTCACCGTCGCCTCCCTCGCCGCGCGGCTGGACGTGCCGCAGTACCGGCTGCGGCAACTGATCAATCAGCGACTGGGCCATCGTAACTTCAGCAGCTTCGTCAACGGCTACCGCCTGGAGGAAGCGAAGGCCGCCCTGGCGGATCCCGCCCAAGCCGACGTGCCGGTCCTCACCATTGCCCTCGATACCGGCTTCCAGTCGATCGGCCCCTTCAATCGGGCGTTCAAGGCCCATGCCGGCGTGACGCCGACCGAGTTCCGTCGCGCACGCCTCGTCGAGGCGCCGCTCCCGTTGGCCGATTCCTGAAAACGGCCAGCCGCGAGGGATTTCGGCCAGCCGGCCGGCACCTTTCGGCGAGAAGCGCCGCCGGTCCAAGGCGAGAAGGGCGGGCACATTTCGCCCTCCCCCAGGAGCCCGGCCGTGCCTCCCGCCTTTGCCGCCCTTACCGATGCCCTCGTCTATTCCATCCCGATCGTGATTGCGGTTGCCACCCTCGAAGCGCTGGTGCTGACCTTCGTGGCCAGGCGCCCTTATGATTGGCGCAGCTATGCCGCATCGCTGGCCGATTTCCTGACGCGCGAATTCGGCGTGCGCCGGTTCCTCGCTTTCAGCCTGGCGGTACCCGCCATCGGCTGGGCCTGGCAGCATCGGCTCACGACAGTACCGCTGAATGGCGCACTGGCCTTCGCCCTGCTCTTCGTGGGGCAGGAATTCTGTTACTACTGGTTCCATCGGACCAGTCATCGGGTGCGATGGTTCTGGGCGACGCACGCCGTGCACCATTCGCCCAACGAGTTCACCCTGGCGGCGGCCTACCGGTTCGGCCTGACCGGCGCGCTCAGCGGCACCTCCCTGTTCTACGTACCGCTGATCTGGCTGGGCTTTCCGCCGGTCGCGGTATTCGCGACCCTGTCGCTCAACCTCCTCTACCAGTTCTGGCTGCACACCGACTGGATCCCCAAGCTCGGCTGGCTGGAATATGTCCTGAACACACCCTCGCACCACCGCGTGCATCACGCCTCCAACCCGCACTATCTCGATGCAAACTACGGCGGTGTACTGATCGTGTTCGACCGGCTGTTCGGCACCCTGGTGGTGGAACAGAACGACATGCCTTGTCGCTACGGCCTCGTGAAGCCCCTGCTGACCAACAATCCATTCGAGATCGCCTTTCATGAATGGCTCGCGATGGCGCGCGACGTCTGGCAGGCGAAGAGCTGGCGCCATCGACTGGCCTTCGTCTTCGGCCCGCCGGGCTGGCGCCCCGACGGTGACGGTCTGGTTGCGCGCGCAGTGCGGTGAGCGACGGTCGACGGCGTTGCACATGGCGAGCGCCACCGCCCCCGCCTAGGATCGAGGATCCCCTTCTTCATAACCAGCGAGGCGCGTCATGGCGGTGATCGGTGGACAGCAGCCCGGCGAGTTCAAAGTTACGGCCATCGTGATGGATCCCGTAGCTGGGGCCCAGTTCTACATCGACGTCTTGGGCGCCCAGGAAACCCGACGCCACCTCGCGGAAGGATTGAAGGAAGTGCCCGACGGCACCGTGACCGCCGTCGAGTTGCGGTTGAGCGGAATCGTGCTCGTCCTGACGCGGCAGAACCCGCGCTTTCGCGACGGCAAGTGGAGCGACGGCCGGCGAACGGACTGGCCGCGCTGCCCCGAAGTAACCGGCACGTCGACCGCGAGCTTCTCCCTCTATGTCGACGATGTCGACAGCACCCTGGCAAAGGCCCTGGCGCGCGGCGCGACCTTGATGCATCCCTCGCACGAGATCGAAGACACGCCCTGGGGCGACCGCATCATCCAGTTCTTCGATCCGATGGGGCACGTCTGGCAGATCATGACGCGCCTGGAGGATGTCGCCGAGGAAGAGCTGCCAGCGCGTATCGAAGCGCAGCGGGAACGAATGCGCCAGGCCCGGCGGGCGGCCATCACCACGTGAAGCGGAAGCCGGCGCGGAGCTGGTGGTTGTCGGTGCCGCCGCCTACCTCGCCGTCGTAGGCGACGAACAGCGAGGTGCGCTCGCCGACGGCGGTGGCGGCGGAGAAGCCGATCACCGCACTGTCGCGCGCCGGCGTGGCCCCCCACACGGTGAACTGCGGCCCCGGGGCGGCGGCAAAGGCCGCCGTTATCGGCCGCGACGTGTCGGCGAACTCGTGCATCCAGCCCAAGCGTACGCCGATATCGAGCGGCGTGCCGCCGCCGAGATCGAAGCTCGCGGCTAGGTCGGCGCCGAAGGTGGTGCGCACCGAGGTCGTGGTCTGCGAAGCGACCGAGAGGTTGAAGAAGCTCTGGCCGCCTTCGGTGAAGCCCGCCTGGTTGACCGTGCCGATCTGCAGCCGCCCGAACGGCGTGACCGACGCATTGGCGCCAATGCCGAGGCCGACCTTGTAGCCGGTCTCGATCTGGCCGAGGAACTGGTTGGCCGAGGTGCTGCCGCTGGCGATGCCGGTGGGCTGATTGGGAATCGACACGACCCGCTGCAGGCGGTTGCTGGCATTGGCGTAGCCTGCCAGGGCATCGACGTAGAAGCCGGAGCCCGAGCCGTTCTGGGTGAAGGAGCCGTAGACGGCAAAGCTCAAAGCATCGCTGTAGCCGTTGCCCGAGAAACCGTTGACCCACTGCGTGCCGCCGACATAGCCGCCGGCGATACCCACGAGGAAACGAGGATCGAGGCGATAGTCGATGCCGAAGGCGGTGCCGCCCATCGTGTAGGTGACGCCCGACGCATTGGCGTCGCCCAGCACGCTGCCGGTGCTGCCGATGCCGGAGAGCCACGCCGAGAAGCGGCTCGGCGGGGCGGTGTCGCAGGCGACATCGCAGGCTTCGGCCAGTGCGACACTGCTGGCACCGCCCAGGCCGGCGCCGCGATTGACCGCCATCTGCCGGCCGACCGCGTTCATGAAGAGCTGGCTGGCGCGGACATTGAGCGTGCCGAAGTCAGCATAGGGCTGGCCGCTCAGCGCCTGGAAGGCGGAGGCACCCTGCGCCGTCGGCAGGTTGGCCATCGCCGTCACCAGGCCGCCGACGCTGCCGCCGGCCGCAATGGCATCGAGCGCACCGCCGACCGCCTGCTGGTTGACGGTCTGGCCGGCCGAGCGGAAGGCGTTGGGCGCCAGCACCAGCGAGACATAGACATTGTGCTGGTCGAGAGAGACCTGCGGCGTCAGGAAGCCGACACCGCCCGTCACATTGTCGAAGTGAACGTTGCCGCCGGCTTCGGTCGTGATGATCGTATACTTGGTGTTGGGCATGTACGTCCCGGCGTCCGGTTGAATCACCAGGGTGCCGGCACTGATGTTCACCTTGTG
>MKRV01000080.1 GCA_001897995.1 Alphaproteobacteria bacterium 65-37
CGCAACGGGTCCCTTCCTCTCCCACTGCGTGGGAGAGGACTGATGAACGATGTGTCCACTCCCTAGCATTCAAATGGGGAGGCGGGAACGATCTCTGCCTCCGCCGCAGGGCAGAGGAATTACACCGCTCAAATGAGCTGCGGTCCGTTCATCAGCACGAGCCCGATCACGATGACGGCCGCGGCAGCGACTCGTCGGCCGCCGAACGGCTCGCCCAGCACCAGCGTGCCGATCAGCGCGCCGAACAGTACGGAGGTTTCGCGCAGGGCCGCAATATGCGCCATTGGTCCGAGGACCAGCGCATAGATCGCAATGCCATAGCCGAGATTGGCGACGATCCCGCCGATCATGCCGCGATACCAGGTGCGCTTCAGATGTCCCCAAATCGTTCCGGGGCGCAGCACGACAGCCAGAACCAGCAGCCACGGGCCTTCGACGACCGCGAGCCAGGCGATATAGGAGATGCGGTGCTCGAAGCTTGGTCCGGCGGCGCGGACGCCCAGCCCGTCGGCGATGATATAGGCGGCGATCGTCACACCCGTCAGCATCGCGAACAGGGTGGCCAGCCCGTGCCGGCTGCCCGGCCGGGGTACGACGCTCTTGAGCGGCATGGCGAGCGCGATCAGGCCGAAACTCAGCAGCAGGACGCCAGCGATATCCTGGGGGCGCAGATGCTCGCCGATCATGCGGCCCGAGACCAGCGCAACCAGAAGCGGGCCCATGCCGCGCGCAATGGGATAGGTATGGCTGAGATCGCCGTACGAATAGGCTTTGAGCAGGAAGAAGTAGTAGGCGAGATGGATCGCCACCGAGGACAGGAGATACTTCCAGGCTCCCGGCTCGATCATCGGCACGAAGGGCACGACGCACAGCCCCATGACGGTGCCGGTGGTCATGATGATGCCGAACGTCGCCAGCCGGTCCGACTGGTCGGACTTCAGGATGGCGTTCCATGTTGCGTGCATCAGCGCTGCCGCCAACAGCAGCGCGACGATGAGGGGTTCGACGACCAAGGCGGTTCTTTTCTCGTTGTCCGGAAACTACGCGCGATGCCGGGAAAGGAGTAGTGCGCTTTTCTTGATGCTGCCCCTCATTCGGCTCAGGATCGGGTTCGAAACAAGAACCAACGAGGTCGGGCAATGGGTGTCGAAGCGTACAAGGCGGCACGGGATTTTCTCTTGGCCAAGCGCGGTGACTACGACGCGGCGTATCGCGACTTCCATTGGCCCGAGCTCGATCATTTCAACTGGGCGCTCGACTGGTTCGATGCCGAGCTCGCCCGTGGAGCGTCGGCCAACCGGCTGGCCCTCAAGATCGTGGGTGACGGGGCGGCCGCCCTCACCTTCGCCGAACTGTCGGAGCGCTCGAACCGC
This sequence comes from Alphaproteobacteria bacterium 65-37, assembly GCA_001897995.1. GTDB lineage: Bacteria > Pseudomonadota > Alphaproteobacteria > Reyranellales > Reyranellaceae > Reyranella. Next base: position 1,374 of record MKRV01000080.1, read on the forward strand.
GTCGCGAACGGCCTGCGGGCCTTGGGCGTGAAGCGCGGCGACCGCATCCTGGTCATGCTGGGCAACGTCGTGCCGCTTTGGGAAACCATGCTGGCGGCCATGAAGCTCGGTGCCGTGGTCATTCCCGCCACCACCCTGCTCACACCTGTGGATCTCGCGGACCGCTTCGAGCGCGGTCGGGCGCGCCATATCGTGGCCGGCGCCGGCGACGCGCCCAAGTTCGAGGGCTTCGATCCCGGCCTGACGCGTATTGCCGTCGGCGACGCGCCCAGCGGTTGGCATGCTTACGCCAAGCTGCTGGAGCAGCCTGCCCCGTTCGTGCCGGACGGCGTGACCCAGGCTGACGATCCGATGCTGCTGTATTTCACCTCAGGGACAACAGCCAAGCCCAAGCTGGTGCTGCACTCGCACCGCAGCTACCCGGTGGGACATCTCACGACGATCTACGTGCTCGGCCTGCAGCCGGGCGACGTGCATCTCAACATCTCCTCGCCGGGCTGGGCCAAGCACGCCTGGAGCTGCTTCTTCGCCCCCTGGATCGCCGGCGCCACGATCTTCATCGCCAACCAGCCGCGCTTCAACGCGCGCTACCTGCTGGACGCCGTCGTCGCCAACGACGTCACCACGCTCTGCGCCCCGCCCACGGTCTGGCGCATGCTGATCCAGGAAGACCTGAAAGCCTGCAAGACCAAGCTGCGCGAGGTTCTGGCGGCCGGCGAACCCTTGAACCCGGAGGTGATCGAGCAGGTCGAGAAGGCGTGGGGCCTCACCATCCGTGACTTCTACGGCCAGACCGAAACCACGACACAGGTCGGCAATCCGCCGGGCCAGCCGGTGAAGCCGGGGTCGATGGGCCGCCCCCTGCCCGGCTATCGTATCCGCCTGCTCGATGCCGACGACAAGGATGCCGCGGAAGGCGAGATCTGCATCGCGCTCGACCAGCGGCCGGCCGCGTTGATGCGCGGCTATCAGCAGGACGACGGCTCGATCGCCTCGATCACCGGCACCGTCTATCGTACCGGCGACGTCGCCTCGCGGGACAAGGACGGCTACCTCACCTATGTCGGCCGCGCCGACGACGTGTTCAAAGCCTCGGACTATCGCATCAGCCCCTTCGAGCTGGAGAGCGTGCTGATCGAGCATCCGGCCGTCGCCGAAGCCGCCGTCGTCCCCGCTCCCGACCCGGTGCGGCTGGCCGTGCCCAAGGCCTATGTGATGCTGACCGCCAGCGGCAAACCCGACCGCGAGACGGCACTCTCGATCTTCCGTCACCTGCGCGGCCGGCTGGCTCCCTTCAAGCGCATTCGCCGCCTCGAGTTCGCCGACCTGCCCAAGACCATCTCCGGCAAGATCCGCCGCGTCGAGCTGCGCCGTGACGAAGAGAAGCGCGCGGCAGAGAACCAGCGGGTCGCCGCCGAATTCCGGGAGGAAGATTTTCCGGAACTGAACCAGGGATAGGGTCGCCCCCTTCATTCTCCTCTCCCCCGCTTCGGGGGAGAGGCCGGGTGAGAGGGAAGTAAAGGACGCCTAGATCACAAGAGCCTGCTGTCACGGCCCCCCTCACCTAGCCCCCAAGGGGGAGAGGAACATGAAAGCATAGCCTGTGGCTTGATCATGCGCCGCGTCGCGGCACGAATCCGACAGCACAAACTCGCCAGAGAAGGTCTGTGAATGCCGCAGATTTTCGGCTACATCGGCCTGAAATGTCGGAGAATTCGCTCTTCGTCCATGACGACCATCTGGGCCACGCGCTGAACCCCGGCTTCAGCGGCCCAGGGGTCGGCCGTTCGTTCCATACGATCGATGCCGATGGCCTTCGGTTCACCGGCGAGATGCCGGCCCCGAACGACGGGCTGACAGGCGAAGAGCCGATAGACCAAGGGCCGATCCTGGCCGTGGGCGATTCCTACACCTACGGCGACGAGGTGCGCGACGAAGAGGCGTGGCCGGCTCAGCTGCAGCGGCTCACCGGCCGCCGTGTGCTCAATGGTGGCGTGACCGGCTACGGCTTCGACCAGATGGTCCTGCGGGCCGAACAGCTCGTTGCCAGGTATCGGCCGTCGGTCGTCGTCGCGAGCTTCATCACCCACGATGTCCAGCGCGCGGAGATGCGCCGCATGTGGTGGCGCAACAAGCCCTGGTTCGTGGTCGAGAACGACCAACTGGTTCTCAAGGGTGTGCCGGTGCCCAAGCCCGGTATGACAAGAGTGCCCCGTCATATCCGGGGGCGGCTGGACACGACCTTGCTGTCGCTCCCTCCGATCCTGCAGCACGTGTTTGGCTATCACGTTCGGGTCCATCGTTCCGGCTTCGGGCTGGAAATCGCCAAACGGCTCGTCGGACGCCTTGCAGGCCTACAGGCGGAACACGGCATCAAGGTCATCCTGATGGCCCAGTATCCGCCCGATACCTGGACCAATCATTGGTACTTGAAGCACCAGCGGCAGCTTATCGAGGCGTTGCTCGACTGTGCCACGGCTCATGGCATTGCCACCGTGGACACCTACCGGCGTCTCGCGACCGAGCCAAAGCCGCAGGATTTCTACGCAAACGCCCATATGAACGCCCGCGGCAACCTGGCTGTCGCCAGCCTGCTGGCGGTGACGTTGCCGACGTTGGTCAAACAGTCGCTGGCCAAGACCGACGGATGATCAACGCCGCGGCTCGGACACCGAGAACAGGTTGCGTTCGCCCAGGTCGGCCGTGCGGCGCCGTTCCAGCTCGTGGTTGTAGCGGCGCAGCGCATATTGCTCCGTGAGGTAACCCACGATCGCGCGGTCGCTGGCCGACGCCAGCACCGGCAGGGTTTCGAGCTCCTTTTCCTCGAAGCGTGCCAAGGCTGATCGCACATTGTCGGAGGGCAGCAGGAAAAGATCGCCGTCCACGGCGAAGTCGCCCGCAGTCCGACTCTCCACCTCGTTGCTGTCGTCCTTGTCCTGCTCGGCCTGATGGACCGCCGCCGCATCGAGCGACCCGATGAAGGTTCCGGTTTCGGAGACCACGAACACACCCTTTCCATGCCCGGGCGGATGCATCTCGATCAGTTCGGCAAGCGGCATCGCCGCGGAGACGAGCTTGGGATCGGCGCGCATCAGGCGCCCCACCGTCAGGTCGGCCAGCCAGCCGACATCGTGCGGACTGTGAATCCCGACACCGCGCTGGTGAAAGCGCCAGGTCGAAAAGGAGAAGCCGAAGGTAAGGCGCACGATGGTCGACGCGACGACCACACCGACCAGCACCGCCACCGTGACCGGAAAGTTGCCGGTCCCTTCGAGAATGAGGAATACCATGGTGAAGGGGGCGCCGATAACCGAGGCCGCCACGGCGCCCATGCCGACCATCATCATCAAGGAGGGCTGGCTGACCAGGTCGGGCGCCACCAACCGCGCGAGGTCGGCGAACAGGGCGCCGAACAGGCAGCCCAGAAGCAGCGACGAGCTGAACATGCCGCCGCGAAACCCCGCGCCCAGCGACAAGGCCGACGCCACGAGCTTGGCCACCAGCAGGACGGCGAGCATCCCCAGGGTGAAACTGCCGTCGAAGACAAGCTGGATGGCGCCGTGTCCGGCGCCCAGCACCTGAGGAACCGCCACCGCGACGGCACTCACCAGAAGACCTCCGATCGCAGGTTGCAGCCAGCGCGGCAGGGGTAGCCAGCGCAGGCCGCGTTCGACCCAGGTCACTGCCTGCATGGTGAGGATGCTGAACGCGGCCGCCAGGACGCCCAGGAGCGCGAACAAGGGATAGAGCCAGGCACTGAAGGCCTGGATTTCGCCGACGCTGAACATCGGCGCCGGGTCGAGCAAGGCGCGTTGTGTCAGCGTGCTGGTGAGCGCGGCCGCTGCAATGGGCGCGAGCGCCCGCACCGAGTAGCCGCCGACGATGAGTTCGTAGCCGTAGAAGGCCCCTGCCAGCGGTGCGTTGAAGGCCGCCGCGATGGCCGCGGCCGCTCCGGCACCGACGAAGATCCGCTGATCCGCCCGGCGCAGACGAAAATACTGCCCGAACTTTGCGAAGAGGCCGGCACCGAGCTGGCTGTAGCCCGCCTCCATGCCGACCGACACACCCGACGCATTCGACAGCACGGTGGCTCCCGTCAGGCGCACGCTGTCGGACATCGACATGCGGCCGCCGTGCAGCGCATTGGCCTCGATCGGGTCGACGATGTCGCTCGACCGGAAACGACGAATGACGAGCGCCCCCAGGCCGAGGGCGAGGCCACCGACCGCCGGTATCGTGAGAGCCCTCAGCGGATCGACATGGATACCCGTACTGAGCGAATGGTCGAACGACAGGCCGAAGGCCAGTCGATGCACGAGGTCGACGCAGGCATGAATGCCGCTGACGACCGCTCCGACCAGCACGCCGAGCGCCGCGCAGGCCAGGATCTGCACCATCTCGCTCGACCGCAATCGGCTCTGGGCGCGCACGAACCGGCGGGTCCAGGCCAGAGTGGCGGCGGCGGCGCGATCCGACAGGCTCGATCGGCCGTTTGCTTCCTGTCTTTCGCCGAGGGCCATGCCCCGTCTAACCTCTTTCCTTCACCGCTAACCTCTTTCCTTCGCCGGTCGATTCCGCGAAAATGGTCGCCGGCAATCCTCAGGATCGATTGGGTGCGTTTTGCTTCTGCTGATCGACAACTATGACAGCTTTACCTACAACCTTGTCCACTTTCTGGGCGATCTGGGGGCGCACTGCATCGTGCACCGCAACGACCAGATCACGGTCGACGAGGCGCTGGCGCTGAAACCTGCCGGCATCGTGCTGTCACCTGGCCCCTGCACCCCCAACGAAGCCGGCATCTGTATGGACCTCATCGAGGCCGCTGCACGCGATCAGGTGCCGTTGTTCGGTGTCTGCCTCGGCCATCAGGCAATCGGCCAGGTCTTCGGCGGCAAGGTGGTTCGCGCGCCGACGCCCATGCACGGCAAGCTGTCGGGCGTTCAGCACAAGAACCAGAGCGTGTTCGAGGACGTCCCCTCGCCTTTCCAGGCGACGCGCTACCATTCGCTGATCGTCGACCGGAAAGGCTTTCCGACGGAGCTCGAGGTCACGGCCGAAACCGGCGACATCATCATGGGACTGCGGCACAAGACCCTGCCGATCCACGGTGTGCAGTTCCATCCGGAGAGCATCGCCTCCGAGCACGGCCACAAGATCCTCGAGAACTTCCTGAAGATCGCCGGCGATCATCCGAGCCAGCAGAACCGCAAGAAGGCGGCCTGACCGCAGCGGCCGGGGCCGCTTCTATTATTCGAGAGAGGAATCCGTGAGCCGCTATTGGTCGGAGCTCGCCCGAGGTCTGTCACCCTATGTCCCGGGCGAACAACCTCGGATCGCCGATTTGGTGAAGCTCAACACCAATGAAAATCCCTTCGAGCCGTCGCCGAGGGTGATCGACGCCATTCGATCGACCGCCGCCGGAACGTTGCGCCTCTACCCGGACCCGCAGTCCCTGCGACTTCGCGAAGCGCTCGCCGACTATCACGGCGTTACCCCCGCGCAGGTTTTCGTCGGCAATGGTTCGGACGAGGTCTTGGCACATGCCTTCGCCGCGCTGCTGAAGCAGCCCGAACCGCTGCTCTATCCGGACGTCACCTACAGCTTCTATCCCGTCTATTGCCGACTGCTGGGCATCGATCACGAGACGGTCCCGCTCGACGCCGACATGCGTATTTGCCTCAGCGACTATAGGGCGCGCGGCGGCTCGATCATCATCGCCAACCCGAACGCCCCGACGGGAATTGCCCTGTCGCGCGCCGAGATCGAGCAGCTCGTCGGCAACCGGTCCGACGTGCCAGTCGTGATCGACGAGGCTTATGTCGACTTTGGCGCAGAAACGGCCGTGCCTCTGATCCACGACCATGCAAATCTTCTGGTCGTCCAGACCATGTCCAAGTCACGGGCGCTGGCCGGCCTTCGCGTCGGCTACGCGATCGGCGACGCGACGCTGATCGAGGCGCTCGTGCGCGTTAAGGACAGCTTCAATTCCTATCCCCTGGGGCAGCTTGCCGAGGCGGGTGCCGTGGCCGCCCTGCAGGACGAGACCTATTTCCAGGAGAAGCGATCGGCGATTATCGCCAATAGGGAGAAGCTGACCGCGACTCTGATCCGATTTGGCTTCGAAGTTCTGCCGTCCAGCGCCAATTTCGTCTTCGCCCGACATCCGAACCATACCGGTGCGGCCCTGTCGGCCGCGTTGCGCGAGCGTGCCGTTCTTGTTCGGCATTTTTCCGGCCCGAGAGTATCGGACTTCATTCGCATCACCGTCGGGTCGGAGACGGAGCAAGGCCGGTTGACGGAAGCGCTGGCGGACCATCTCGCGACGTCTTCCCGGGCCTGACGTCTGCCTTCTTTCACGCCTCCTCTCCCCCTACGTGGGAGAGGACTCTTGGGCGATGTGTCCACTAAGCTCCGCAAACAAGGTCGGCATGGAAGCCGACGGCAGGGAGGCGTGCATGCTGGATCGGCGGCTCTTTCTCGCATCGGCGGCATCGATGGCCGTTGCGCCCTTGGCTCAGGCGCAGACCTGGCCCGCCAAACCGATCCGCATCATCGTGCCCTTCCCCGCCGGCCAGGCGACCGACATCCTGGCGCGCCTGATGGCCGACCAGCTCACCAAGGCGCTCGGCCAGCAGGTGATCGCCGAGAACCGCCCCGGCGCCGGCGGCCAGATCGGCGCCGACGTCGCCGCCAAGGCGGCACCCGACGGTTACACGCTGCTGATGGTGACGATTTCCACGCACGGCATCGGACCCGCGCTGTACCCGAAGCTGCCCTACGATCCGCAGAAGGATTTCGCGCCGATCGCCAATATCGGCCTGACGCCGCAGGTCGTCATGGCAAGCCTCAAGAGCGGCATCGCGTCGGTGCCGCAGTTGATCGCCAAGGCCAAGACGTCGGAGCTCTTCTACGGCTCCTCGGGCAACGGCTCGGCCAGCCACCTGGCTGTCGAGATGCTGAAGAATGCCGCCGGCATCAAGCTCACCCACGTCCCCTTCAAGGGCAACGCCGAGGCGCAGCTCGCCCTCCAGGGCGGTGACATCCAGATCCTGTCCGATGCCGTTCCGGGTGCCGTCGGGCCGGTTCGGGCCGACAAGGTGAAAGCCATCGGCATCGCCGACGAGCGCCGATCGCCGTTCCTGCCCGACGTGCCGACGATCGCCGAGCAAGGGCTCTATGGCGTGGTCGCCGTCGGCTGGATCGGCCTCTCGGCGCCTGCGCGTACGCCGGAACCGATCCTCGACCGGATCAGCGCCGAGGTCATGCGCATCCTCAAGGACCCGGACGTGCTCGAGAAGCTGAAAGGCCTGTCCTTCGTTCCCGCCAAGGAATCACGGCAGGAATTCGAGGCCTATATCGCCATCGAAAACACCAAGTGGCGCAAGATCGTCCAGGACGCCGGCGTGAAGATCGAATGAAGCCAACTTTAGGCGATCCAACAATGACCTCATCCTGAGGAGGCCGCGCAGCGGCCGTCTCGAAGGGCATGGCCTGAGGCAACCGAAGGCTGGAAACGAGCACTGAGTCTGTTGCCGACCCTTCGAGACGCGGCCCTGCGGGCCGCTCCTCAGGGTGAGGTACCTTTGTAAGCTAGCGCCCATGAGCGTCTTTGCTGGGACCGCGGGTCTCCAGACTCGGCCATGAAGGCGGGCCTGGAGGCCCGCGGTCCGGTGAACGGTCACTCCATCACCGCGGCATGCGCGCCGCCTGGTTGTCCCTTGGCCTTCTTCAGCAGCAGCACCAGCGGCAGTGCGACCAGCGCCACCAGCATCATCAGCTTGAAGTCGTTGGCATAGGCTATGATGCTCGCCTGCCGGGTCACTTCGGCGTTGAGCGCCGCCTTGCCGACGGTCGTTGCGAGATTCCAGAAATGCGACGGTCCGGCCTGGCCCAGCGCGTCGTTGAACGGCGTCACCTGTCCCGCCAGCTCGGCATGGACGAGCTGGGTGTTGCGGGTCAGCAGGAAGATCACCAGCGAGATGCCGATGCTGGAGCCGATGTTGCGCATCAGGCTGTAGAGCGCCGTGCCCTGGGTCCGCAGGTGGCTCGGCAGGGTCGCAAAAGTGATGGTCGAGAGCGGCACGAACATGAAGCCGAGCCCCGCCCCCTGCATCACGCCCGTGCGGATCAGGGTCGCTTCGGAGACGCTGGGCGTGAAGCGTGTCATCTCCCACAGCACCTCTGCGGTGATCAGCAGGCCCAGCACCAGCAGCGCCCGTGGATCGACCCTGTTGATGATGCGCCCCACCACCATCATGGCCAACATCGTGCCGATGCCGCGCGGCGCCAGCACCAGGCCGGCAGTAATCACCGGATACCCCATCAGGTTCTGCAGGTAGGGCGTGATCAGCGCCAGCGAGGCCAGCAGGATGATGCCGACCACGAAGATGAAGCAGAGCCCGACCGAAAGGTTGCGGTCCTTGAAGATCGCCGGATCGATGAAGGGATTCTTGACCGTGAAGGTCTGGACAAGGAACAGATAGAACGCCAGCGCCGCCAGCACGGCCTCGATCACCACCTCGGTCGAGGAGAACCAGTCGAGCTGCTCGCCGCGGTCCAGCATCATCTGGAACGAGCCGATGGCGAGGCTCAGCATGGCAAAGCCGAACCAGTCGAAGCCGCCCTTGCGGACCGGTGTCTCGGAGAGGCAGGCGGACAGGCCGAAGAAGGTCAGGATGCCGATCGGCACATTGATGTAGAAGACCCAGCGCCAATTGTAGGCCTCGGTCAGCCATCCACCGATCACCGGTCCCAGGATCGGACCGACCATGACGCCGACGCCCCACATCGCCATCGCCGAACCGTGCTTCTCCTTCGGGTAGGAGTCGAGCAGCACGGCCTGTGAGAGCGGCACCAGCGAGGCCCCGAACAGGCCCTGCAGCACGCGAAACAGCACCATCTCGGGCAGCGACATGGCGATGCCGCACAGAACCGAAGCGACGGTGAAGCCCACGACAGCGATCTGGAACAGGCGCTTGCGGCCGAGCCGCTGCTCGAGGAAGCCGGTCACCGGTGTCGCGATGGCGGCAGCCACGATGTAGGAGGTCAGGACCCAGTTGATCTGGTCGGTGGTCGCCGACAGCGACCCCTGCATGTAGGGCAGCGCGACATTGGCGATGGTCGTGTCGAGCGCCTGCATGATCGTCGCCAGCATGACGCAGACCGTCAGCAGCGCGACGTTCGCAGGCGCCGCACCGACCGCACGAGGAGCCGCCGACGACATGGCTAGAGTCCGATCACCTGCCGCCCGCCACCAACAGGCCGCCGAACAGATCGCCGAGCTGGCGCTGATGGCCAGTGTCGATATCGACATTGGCGCTCATACCGGTGCGCAGCGGCGGTGCGTCGGCCGGCATCTCGACCTTGAGCCGGATCGGCACGCGCTGCACGACCTTTACCCAGTTGCCGGTGGCATTCTGCGGCGGCAGCACCGAGAACTCGGCCCCGGTCGCCGGGGCCAGGCTGGTCACGACACCGCGCCATTCGCGGCCGGGATAGGCATCGATGGTGATCGTCGCGGCATCACCGGGCTTCAGGTAGGTGAGGTCGGATTCCTTGGGGTTCGCCTCGACCCAGACATCGACCGACGAGACCAGGCTGAAAGCCGCCTGGCCGGTCGGCAGATATTCGCCGACCTGCAGGGCGTCGACATTGGTCACGATGCCGGGGATCGGCGCGAGGACGGTCGTGCGCGTGAGGTCGCGTCGCGCCTTGTCGACCTGGGCCTGGGCCGCAAGGTAGTTGGGATGATCCTCGATACGCCCATTGGCGTTGCCGCCCAGCTGAGCCAGTGCCGCGTCTGCATCGTGTTGCGACATGGCGAGGCGTTCCCGCGCGGCATCGAGGTCGCGCTTGGCCTGATCGAACGTCGCTTGGGCCGAGACACCGCGTTTCAGCAGATCCTGCTGGCGCTGCGCCGTGGTCTCGTAGAAGGCGACGTCGGTCTTCGCCTGCTCGATCTGGGCCGTCTTCTGGCGATAGGTCGCCTGCTGCGTGGTGATCTGGTTGCGCACCGTGCCGAGGTTGGCCTCGGCGCCGGCCAGCGCGATCCGGAACGGCTCCTGATCGAGCGTGAACAGGACGTCGCCCTTCTCGACCCTCTGGCTTTCATGCACGGCGACACTGGCCACGATGCCGGGCACGTCCGTGGCGACCGTCAACTTGCCGGCATGGACGTAGGCGTTGTCGGTCGAGACATAGCGGCCGCCCGTCATATACGTGAAGAGACCGGCCGCCAGCACGATCGCCGGGCCCAGCGTCAGGAGCACGCGACGCAGGTTCTTCGGCCGCCGCAGTTTCACCCTGCTCATGATCGAGGGAGCCTGAGCCGGGCGCCCCATCGGACGCGACACCGGAGTCGGCGCCTCGACCTCGTCGACGAGGTCAGAGCGCCGAAAGGATTGCCGGTCAGCCATTGCTTGCTCTCCTGTCGCCGGCGCTCGTCTCAGTGCTCGCCGTCCCCCTGTCCAGAAGGTTCGCCTTGATGGTGGACAGGAGCGCGAACAGCCGGTCGCGATCTGCTTCGCTCACCCCGTCGAAAGCCTGCCCGCGTGTCACCGCGGCGATGGCGAAGATCTCTTCCAGAAGGGGGTGCGCCTTGTCGGTGAGGTGGATCTGCCGGATCCGGCGGTCCGTCGGATGGGCGCGGCGCTCCACCAGGCCCGCCTCTTCCAGCCGGTCCAGGATACGGGTCAGGGTGATGGGCTCGACCTCGATCAGCTCGGCGAGGCTGCCCTGCTGAATGCCGTCGTTCCGCGAGAGATGCGCCAGCACCTGATACTGCGAGCGCGTCAGCTTGAGGCTGCGCGCGTTCTGCTCGAAGCGCTTGCGCATCAGGCGCGCCACGTCGTGCAGCAGGAAACTGACATTGCGGTCGGGGGATTCCATCGTCTCTCCTAAGGAGACTTAATATAAGCTTGCTTATTATATGCGCAAGCAGATATCTTTGACGAAAATATCCCTTGTTTTCAGTGCCTTAGGTGAAAACCGTCAGTTGGCGACGCCGAAACCGGCGCGCTGGATCGCCTTGGAGATGGCCGCGACGTCGGCGCCTGCCGGCAGGCGCATCTCGCCGCTTTTGAGATCGACGGAAAGCGGCGCAGTACCAGCGCCGGTGGCGGCACGCGTGACGGCCTTTACGCAGCCGTCGCAATCCATGCCGGTGACCTTGAGGATGAGTTCTTGAACCATGTGATATAGCTTCGCGCCCGCCGGCTGGGCCGGCAAGGGACAAATCAACACGGTGTTCTTCTCGTGAGCGGCGATATCGACGATTTTCGCGGCCTTCTGGCCAAAGTGGGTAACGGCGAGCCGCTCGGCATCGACGAGGCAGAGCGGGCCTTCGACATCATGACCAGCGGCGACGCCACGCCCGCGCAAATGGGGGCCTTCCTGATGGGCCTCAAGGTGCGTGGCGAGACCGCGGAGGAACTCGCTGGCGGCGCACGGGCGCTGCGCGCCAAGGTGCTGCGTGTGCGAGCCCCCGCCGACGCAATCGACATCGTCGGGACCGGCGGCGACCATCACGGAACCTACAACGTCTCCTCCTGCTCGGCCTTCGTCGTGGCCGGCGCCGGCATCCCCGTCGCCAAGCACGGCAACCGCGCCTTCACCTCCAAGTCGGGAGCCGCCGACGTGCTGAGTGCACTCGGCATCAGTGTCGACCTGCCGATAGAGACCCTGGAGAAGGCGCTGGCCGAGGCCAAGGTCTGCTTCCTGATGGCACCGCGCCACCACAGCGCCATGCGCAATGTCGCGGGGCCACGGGTCGAGCTCGCGCCGTCGCGCACGATCTTCAATCTGCTCGGCCCGATGTCGAACCCTGCCCTCGTCCGGCGGCAGCTGGTCGGCGTCTTCGACCGTCGCTGGTTGCGGCCGGTCGCCGAGGGGCTTCGCCAGCTCGGCCTCGAGCGGGCACTGGTCGTGCACGGCCAGGACGGCATGGACGAGCTCACGACCACGACCGCGAGCTGGGCAGCGTCATTGGAGAACGGCAAGGTGAGCGAAATCGAGATTACCCCGGAAGAGGTCGGCGTGAAGCGGGCGTCGCTGGCCGAACTCAAGGGAGGCGATCCGGCGCACAATGCCGAAGCCATTCATCGCGTTCTGGGCGGCGAGAAGAATGCCTTTCGCGATATCGTGGTGCTGAACAGCGCCGCGGCACTGATGGTGGGCGGCAAGGCCCGGAACCTGAAGGATGGCGCCGCGCTTGCCGTCGCCTCGATCGACAGCGGCAAAGCCAAAGCCGCCCTCGAGACGCTGAAGAGGATCTGCGCATGAGCGATACCCTGGCCAAGATCGTCGCCGACAAGCGCCGCCACCTCGAAACGCGCAAGGCCAAGCGCTCGCTTGCTGAGGTCGAGGACGCGGCATTGCGCGCCGACAAGCCGCGCGGCTTTGCGGCAGCCCTCAAGCGCACCATCAAGTCGGGCGGCTACGGGCTGATCGCCGAGATCAAGAAGGCCTCGCCCAGCAAGGGGCTGATCCGCGAGGACTTCGACCCACCTGCCCTCGCCCGCGCCTACGAGCGCGGCGGCGCCACCTGCCTCTCGGTTCTGACCGACGAGCCCTACTTCCAGGGCAAGGACGAGTTCCTGGTGCAGGCGCGCAATGCCTGCGGGCTGCCGGTGCTGCGCAAGGACTTCATGATCGACCTCTACCAGGTCGCCGAGGCGCGCGCGCTGGGTGCTGACTGCATCCTGCTGATCATGGCCTGCCTCGATGACGGCATGGCGGCCGATCTCGCCAAGCTGGCGCATCGCTGGGAGATGGACGTGCTGGTCGAGGTGCACGACGGCGCCGAGCTCGACCGGGCGCTCCGCATCGACAGCGACCTGATCGGCGTCAACAACCGCAACCTCAAGACCTTGGTGGTCGATCTCGCGACGACCGAGCAGCTCGCGCCGCGGGTGCCGCGCGATCGCGTGCTGGTGGCCGAGAGCGGACTGGGGTCGCCGGCCGACCTTGCGCGCATGGCCAAGGTCGGAGCCTCGGCTTTCCTGATCGGCGAAAGCTTCATGCGCAAGCCGGACGTCGAAGGCGCGGTGCGTGAGATCCTGACGCCGGAAAAGCGCCGAGGGGCGGCATGAGGCGCAAAGCAGCCCTCACCCACTTCGACGAGACCGGCAACGCCCACATGGTCGATGTCGGCGACAAGGACGTGACCGAGCGCATCGCCGTGGCGCGCGCCAGCGTCACCATGCAGGCCGCGACCTTGAAGCTGATCCGCGACAAGAAGGCCAAGAAGGGCGACGTGCTCGCCGTCGCCCAGCTCGCCGGCATCATGGCCGCCAAGCGCACGCCCGAGCTGATCCCGCTCTGCCACCCGCTGTCGCTGTCGTCGGTCGCCGTGACCTTGTCGCTCGACACGCGACGCAAGGCTGTCGATGTCGAGGCGACCTGCAAGCTGAAGGGCCGCACCGGTGTCGAGATGGAGGCGCTGACGGCAGCATCGGTCGCAGCCCTCACCGTCTACGACATGTGCAAGGCGGTCGACCGCGGCATGACGATTTCCGACATTCGCCTGGTCCACAAATCGGGCGGCAAGTCCGGCACCTGGAATGCCAGCGCCGGGAACGCCCGCGCCAGGAATGCCAGCACCAAGAACGCGAGGTCCGGCAATGCTCTCCGTTCGTGACGCCCATTCCCGCGTGATCGCCGCCTTCGAAGCGCTGCCGGCCGAAATGGTGTCGGTGGCCGACGCGGCAGGCCGCGTCCTGGCGGTCCCGCCAGCGGCCCGTCTCACGCAGCCGCCGGCCGACCTGTCGGCCATGGACGGCTATGCCGTGCGCGCCGCCGACGTGCCGACCGCACCGGGCACGCTCACGCTCGTCGGACAGGCCCCGGCGGGCGGTTCCTACGATCAGGTCCTGCAGGCCGGCGAAGCCGTGCGCATCTTCACGGGCGGCCCCCTGCCCGCCGGCGCCGATTCGATCGTGATCCAGGAGGACACCAAAGCCGACGGCGCGAAGATCAGCATCCTCGAGGCACCGCGGCCGGGACGGCATGTCCGCAAGGCCGGCCTCGACTTCAAGGCCGGCGACAGTCCCTTCGCGGCAGGCCGCTTGCTGACCAGCCGCGACGTGGCGCTGGCGGCGGCCATGAATCTGCCGTGGCTTTCGGTCCATCGCAAACCGCGGATTGCGATCCTCTCGACCGGCGACGAGCTCGTGATGCCGGGCGAACCGGTCGGTCGCAACCAGATCGTCTCTTCCTCCGGTATCGCCGTTGCCGCGCTGGTGCGCGGCTGGGGCGGCGAGCCGACCTTGTTCGACATCGCGCGCGACGATGCCAAGCTGATCGAGAACCGCATCGCCGCCGGCGCACAGCACGACCTGCTGATCACCCTGGGCGGCGCGTCGGTCGGCGACCACGACCTCGTGCAGGCAGCGCTCAAGGCGCAGGGCTTCGCGATGGATTTCTGGCGCATCGCCATGCGCCCAGGGAAGCCGTTGATGTTCGCCGCCCGGGAACGCGCCCGCGTGCTCGGCCTGCCGGGCAACCCTGTGTCGACCATGGTCTGCGCCCTGCTGTTCCTGAAGCCTGCGATCGACAAGATGCTCGGCCAATCGGGTGACCTCGTCGGCACCCAGCCGGCTCGACTTGCAGCCGACGTGAAACAGAACGATCAGCGCGAAGACTATGTTCGGGCCTCGGCGACATGTGACGCAGAGGGCAGCCTGGTCGTCGAGCCGCACCCGGTACAGGACAGTTCCATGCTCTCCGTTCTGGCCGGCGCGAATGCGCTCCTGGTCCGTCCGCCGCATGACCCAGCCCGTGCCAAGGGTGAGATCGTCCAGATCATCGATCTCGCGAGACTTTCCGGCGGCTATTGATCCCGATTTGTCTGTCCTTCTCCCCGCCTTCCCCGGGATAACTTGACCATAGCGAAGAACTAAACTAGAACATGTGGCGGGTTTCAGGATTTGTTCCGAGATCTGGTAGACAGTCTGGGGAGAAGACGGTGTTAACCCGCAAGCAAAATGAACTGCTCATGTTCATCAACAAGCGTCTCAACGACGATGGCGTATCGCCGTCCTTCGACGAGATGAAGGAGGCGCTGCGCCTCAAGTCCAAGTCCGGCATCCACCGCCTGATCACCGGGCTGGAGGAGCGTGGCTTCCTGCGTCGGCTGCCCCATCGCGCACGCGCGCTGCAGGTCCTGAAGCTGCCGGAGACGGCGGCCATGCCGGCGGCCAACGTCACCCCCCTGCTTGCCGAAGCGCGGCGCGCCGGATTCGCGGAAAGCCGCGAAGGTTTCGTGCCTCAGATCGTGCGCGGTGAACGTGTGCCGCTCGCCGGCGCCATCCAGGCCGCCAACGAGGCACAGGCGCTCAGCCTGCCGCTCTACGGGCGGATCGCCGCCGGTACGCCGATCGAGGCCTTGCGCGACAATTCCACGACCGTCGACGTGCCTGTCTCGCTGCTGGGATCGGGCGCGCACTACTGCCTCGAGGTCCAGGGCGATTCGATGGTCGAGGCCGGCATCCAGAACGGCGACATCGCCATCATCCGCAGCGCCGACAGCGCGGAGTCCGGCGACATCGTCGTGGCGCTGATCGATGACACCGAGGCGACCCTCAAGCGCCTGCGCAAGAAGGGCGCGTCGATCGCGCTCGAACCCGCCAACGCCGCCTACGAGACCCGGATCTTCGGCCCCGACCGCGTCAAGATCCAGGGTCGCCTGGCCGGGCTCTACCGCCGGTACAATTAGAGCCGTCGGGCGTGTTCCACTCGTAAGCGCTAGCGTACAAAGAAACCTCACCCTGAGGAGCGGCCCAGAGGGCCGCGTCTCGAAGGGTCGACCTCAGGCACGGTGCTCGTTCCCATCCTTCGAGACGCCGCGCTGAGCGCGGCTCCTCAGGATGAGGATATTGGCGATCCGAACAAATTAACGCCTATGATGTAGTGCGCCGAAGCTACCTGCTCGCCATCTGCGGACTGGATCGGACGGCACCGCGACAACTAGCGTCGTGCCATGAGCACAACCGAAACCGCCGCCATCCGGCAAACCCTCCTCGACTATATCGAAGGCTTCTATGACGGCGATGCCGCGCGCATAGAAAGCTTGCTGCATCCCGAACTCGCCAAGCGCATCGCCCATCCCGACCCTGGATCGGGCCGCCCCCATCTTGCGGAGATGAGCACACTCCTGCTGACGCGCCGCACGCGCGACAAGGCCTCCCAGCCAACACCGAAAGCGCCCCCGCAGAAGGATGTCACCGTGCTCGACATGTTCCAAACGCCGACCGGGGCAATGGTCAGTCGCGTTCGGCGTTGAAGGACCGGTGTCGTCGGCGAAATTCGTCCGGCCCGACGCCTGTCACCTTTTTAAAAGCACGCGCAAAACCCGATGGGGAGGAATAACCGAGCAGCGTCGAAACATAGGTGATCGAGCCGTTGGTGTGCTGCAGTAGCTCGGTGGCGCGCTGAATTCTCACGGCGCTTGTCAGGCTGCGAAAATCCGTACCGGCTTGATGGAGCTCACGTTGCAGGGATCGCGTGCTGGTATCCATGGACCGCGCGACATCGTCGATCATCACTCCACCGGCCAGCACCTGGGTGCGAATCTGCTCGGCGACGATGTCCAGCAAGCGTCGAGGCGCGCCACCCGGCCGGTCCCGTGCGACATCCTCTATCGTCACCATCGACGGCGATGGTCGTCTCGCCCCTGCAGCCAGATGACGGCGCTCGGCGACCAGCGCCACCGCCGGTGCCCCGAAAAGGACCGGGCACTGAAACACGTCTTCGAAGGGCGAACGGTGGCGAGGCGCTTCGATGTCCAGCTCGACGCGCAGAGGCCGCCAGTTGCCGGGCAAATAGGCTCTGAAAAGACTCAACAGTTCGCCGGCGGCTGCGCACGCAACGATGTCATGGCCTTCGGTGCCCGCCAACGCGAAGCGGTAACTGAACCGAACTTCGTCGGCGAAGGCTGTCATCGACAGCCTGTCGCCCGTGCTGTGATAGCCGAGCGCCTCGATACTGCGGTCGATCGCTTGACCCAGCGTATCGGCCCCAAAGACATAGGCGCCGAAAGTGCCGTAAGCCGAGACGTCCATGGTTGGCGCGATCAGAAGCCCGAGATTCTCCTCGCCTGCCTCCCGGCCGATCGCATTGGCGAAGCTCACCACGGCCTGCTGCGGAATGAAGCAGTTCCGGCTCTCGATCAATTCGAGATCCACCGCGGCGGCCCGATTGGCTCGCCGCAGTGCCTTTTCTCCAAGTTCGTCTCGCACGAAGGCAGGAAGCCCTTGCAATACGTAGCTGGAGATCACGGGAACTGTGACCATGGGGCGGCGCTCCGGAAACGCCGCGTTGATGCCACAACCGGAGCGCCTTTACAGCAGCGCGCGATTGTCGCCTCCCGCCGCCCCGTCAGCTCACTTGACGGGTTCGATCTCGCTCGGCCGCCAGCTCTTGTCGAAGAACGACGGAAGCGGGCTGTAAAGGCGCAGAATAGTGAACCAGCCTTTGTTCGGATCGGTTTGGATCCAGTTGCCGCGCGCCACGCCATTCGGCTGGGTGGGGCCGAAATAGACCGTGGTTGTGCCGTCGGCGGCTGCCTGCGCCGCAGGCGACGGGTAGCTCTGGCTGCCGGCGCGCGGGTACTTCTGCGGCGTCTGCAGCATCGAGCGTGTCTGGTTGTCATAGAGCGTGAACGACCAGAATGCCGCTGCCGGGATGTCCTTGGGCAGCACGACCTTGTACGTCTTCGCGCCGTCGAAAGGCTTTCCGTCCGAGGCGAGAAAACCCATCAGATATTGGGAGCCGACGCCGGGGATGCGCATGATCATGCCCGGTGAGTCGAGCGTGTAGCCGTAATAGAAGGCCGTGCGCGAATCCAGGGTGCGGGCGCCGGTTGGGGGCAGCGGCTTGAACACACCGCCCTCGAACAGCGGCGGCGGCGTTTCGAAGAAGGCGCCGCCTTCCCACAGCATGCTGCCCCAATGCGAGCCCTCGTAATAGGCCCACTCGGGATGCTTCAGCGCGAAGCGCCAATTGAGCGCCCGGCCCGTCGCCTGCCCGACCGCGGCCGCATCGGACAGGATCTTCTTCATCCGGTCGTCCGGCTTGAAGGCCTTGCCGTGCACGATCCCGATGGCCGCCAGTTCGCCGGCCAGCTCCACGTCGTAGCTGGTGGCGGGCTCGTTCTGAACGTTCTCGTTGATCAGCTCGAAAAAGCCGACGTCGCTGGGCGGGATCGTATTGAACGAGCGACCGGACGCTTCGACGAACTTCGTCTCGGGAATTTTCGGCTCGCCGGCAATCCGCACGGTCCCCTCGAGGGCCTGGGCGATGCTCGTGCCGAAGGCACCAGGCTGGTAGGGATAGACTTTCATGGTGCGCTTGATGTTCTCGACAGCCGGCTTCGGGTCGTTGCCGACCAGATTCGCGCGTGCGGCATACAGGGCGAGATTCGTCTTCGCCCGAGCGATGAAGTAGCCGCCTTCGGGCAGCGGCCCATTGTAGCCGGGGCCGACGATAAGGTACTTCCCGCCGAGGCCGCGGTCCGGCCCAGGCGTCCCGATGTCGATGACCCAGGAGAACCACATGTCGTTGATCGTGCCGATGCCGCCCGACGGTTGCTCGATCACCATTGGACCTTTGCTCAGGTCGAGTGCCGTCAAATAGTAGATCGTGTCGGCGTTGGCGGTGAGGAACAGCGAGCTCGAATCCATCAGCTCCGAGAAGATGGCGACATCCCCGGGCCTAACGCCGATCTGTGCGAACCCCTTGACGATGGCAAGCGCGGACGCGCCCCGAAAGCTGTTGTTGTAGGCGCTGAGTGCACGGGTGAAATCGAGCGTGTCATAGACCTTCCGCGCGGTTTCCTCTGTCGGCGCGCCATCCTGGAAGTCGAGCTTGCCGGCCCGCGTCTCGACTGTGCTTGGCGCCGAGAGTGACTTGATCGTTTCGGTGGACACCTGTGAAAAAGCCGGGCTCACCGCCAAAGTGAGGGCAAACCCGCCCATCAAGGCTCTACGGACCATCGTTCAATTCCTTTCGCTG
>MKRV01000081.1 GCA_001897995.1 Alphaproteobacteria bacterium 65-37
ACGCTCGCCTACCTGCAGGCGACCTTCAGCATGGACGGCGTGATGGGCCTTCTTCTGCTGCTGGCCTTCCTGGGGCTGGCCGTCACGGCCTTGATGAACCGGCTGGAGCGCCGCCTGCTCGACTGGCAGTGACGCAGCGCAGCCGGCCCAAAAGCCGTCCCTACTTCTTCTGGGCGCCCGGCAGGAAGTCGTCGAGCGGCACGCCGAAGCTGTTCAGCGCCCAGGAGACGAGGTTGTACTGGCCGACGGTGAAGACCGCGTCCATCAGCTGCTCGGTCGAGTAGGTCTTGGACAAGGTCGCCCAGGTCGCGTCGGAGGCGACCGAGTTCTCGTAGAGATCGTCGGCGAGCTGCATCAGCGCCGCCTCGTGCTCCGTCCAACCCTTGGCCTTAGGGCCCTGCTTGATGTTCTCGATATCGGCATCGCTGACGCCGCCACGCTTGGCGATCAGCTCGTGCTGGGCAAACTCGTATTCTGCCTGGTTGAGCCAGCCAATGCGCAGGATCAGCAGCTCGCGATCGCGAAACGCCAGGGTCTGCTTGGAGAGGATATGGCCGGCGAACGGCGTCCAGCGCTTGGTCAGGCTGGGATGGTGCGCCAACACCTTGAAGATGTTGAACACCTGGCCGTTCATCGCGTTCTTCTCGACGGTCTCGCGGTCCTCGGGCTTCATCGTCGCGAGGTCGCGCAGGGGAATCCGCTGCTTGCGCTTGATCACCGTGTCTCTCTCCTTGCAGGTCTCGGCGTGGCTAGTATTTCGGACTAGCGCCACACCGTTCGACCGACAAGGCCAAAGACGTCACTCGGCGCGGGGACTTTCGCGCGGCGGCTGGAGCGGTGCCGTCAGGCGCGCTGCCGCGAGCTTGGCCTGTCCCGGCGTATTGAACTGCACACCCTCCAGCTCGAAGAACGGCCGGGCATAGGCGTGAAACCGAAAGGCGTTGCCCTCCTTCAGGACGATGCCCGCAGTCTGACCCCAGATCTCGACGACGAAGGGTTCGGGCATGGCTCGGTCTCCCTAGGCTGGAGTAGTCGGATTGTTGTCTGCGGCTGCTTCCACATGGTGTCGACAACGCGCCATGGCAATGGCTGATGCTGCCGAACTTGTGACGGCAGAGAGAAGAACTCTCGCGTGCGGCATCAATATGGCGACGATCGTTCTTCGGCTATTCTCTCATCGAGAGTCTCCAGGTCGCCAACGCAGCCAAAGATGACATCCCGATGACGCGCACGATCTTGCTTCATGCATCCGCCGCCATCTTCGCCTTGCTCGCTTGTGTCACTGCAGCGACAGCTGCAGATCCATTGCAAGCAACCATTGTCGAACGTGGCATCTACAAACTCGAAACCGGCGAGCGCTCGCGCCAGGCGAGCGGCGTGATGACCACACAGGTGTCGAACATCTGTCATGTCGTCAGCACGACACGCATTCCAGCGCGACTGAATCTGTGGTTCGGCTTTCGTTTCCGCGTTGACGGCGCGCAGCCGGGAGAGGTGGTGCCCCTGCGGCTGGTCACCCACTTTCCCAAGATGGTCAAACCGCCTCGCGCGCCCAAGGCGATGATCTCGTACGAGCGGCCCATGAACGTGCCGATCGGCGTTGCCGTGTTCACAGGCTATGGTTTCGACGAGGCCTGGGAGTTCATGCCGGGTCCCTGGACCTTCGAGATCTTCGAGGGCGACCGGAAGCTCATCGAACAGCGTTTCACTGTGATCGAGGACGGCAGCGAGCCGGTGCCGTCGGGAGACGGTCGCGTCGATTGCTTTGCCATGACGAGCCTCATGTGGCCGTGACCCTGACCCGTTCCGCTTTTCTCGGTCTCGCTGGTGCGAGCTTGCTCGCCAACCGTCCTGCTGCAGCGCAACCGAGTTCATCCCAACCGAGTACGGCCATGCATCGACGCAAGATTCCCGTCTCAGGCGAATTGCTGCCCGTGGTCGGCCTGGGGACGTGGCGCACCTTCGATGTCGGCGCTCGGCCGGAAGACCGCGCCCCGCTCGCCGAGGTGCTGCGCCTGCTGTTCAGCGCCAATGCTTCAGTGATCGACTCCTCACCGATGTATGGCGCCGCCGAAGGCGTGGTCGGCGACCTGCTGGCAGCAGCCGGCACGCGCGACAAGGCTTTCATCGCGACCAAGGTGTGGACCAGCGGGCGCGACAGCGGCATCGCCCAGATGCAGGCCTCGATGCGGCTGCTGCGCACCGACCGCATCGACCTGATGCAGATCCACAATCTGGTCGACTGGCGCAGCCATCTGCCGACCCTGCGCAGCTGGAAAGCCGAAGGCCGCATCCGCTATCTCGGCATCACGCACTACACGCCCAGCGCCCATGACGAGCTGGAGCGCGTGATGCGCGCAGAAAAGTGGGACTTCGTGCAGTTGAACTACGCGCTCGACGATCGTGCCGTCGAGCAGCGCCTGCTGCCGCTCGCCGCCGAGCGCGGCATCGCCGTCATCGTCAACCAGCCGTTCGGCGGCGGCGGGCTGCTGCGCAAGCTTTCGAGCCGTAAACTGCCAGGCTGGGCCGCCGAGATCGGCGTTACGAGCTGGGCGCAGCTTCTGCTGAAGTTCGTGCTGGCGAATCCGGCCGTGACCTGCGTCATCCCCGGCACGGGCAAGCCCGAGCATATGAAGGACAATCTGCAGGCCGGCTTCGGCACCTATCCCGACGCCGCGCTGCTGAAGCGCATGGTGGCGGAGATCGCGATTTAGGCCGTTACGAAGAACGAGATGGCAAAGAAAATTGTCATCCAGCGCGGAGGTTACTCCGCGCGGACCGAAGCGAGGGACCTTTCCTGATCCGTAAAGGTCCCTCGGGCGGAGTTTACCCCGAGCCTGTCGAGGGGGCCTCGGGATGAGAGCTTGTTCTTAAAGCGGCAGTTCTTTCTCGATCCAGGCCGTCGCGGACGGATGCTTCGGCGCCCAGCCAAGCTCGCGGCGGGCGCGCTTGGCACGGACGCGGCTGTTGGAGCCGAACGTGTAGGCGGCGCTGCTTTCGCCCAGCTCCTTGACCGCGTCGGCGAACGGCCAGGCCTGTGGGAGGCCAAGCCCCAGGCGCTTGGCGATCGAACGGCAGATGTCGCGATACGACGCCTCGCCGTTCTCCACGTAATAGAAGGCGCCGGCCGGTGCCTCGGCGAGGGCGAGGGCGTAGAGTTCGGCCATGTCCTCGACATGGACATTCGACCAGATGTTGAGACCCTGCCCGACATGGCGCACGACCCCCGTCTTGCGGGCCCGCGCGGCAAGGCCGGGGATCTGGGCACTGTCGCGCGCCAGGCCAAGGCCATTGCCGTAGATCATGGTGTTGCACAGCACCGCCGAGCGCACACCGCGCTGGCTGGCCTCGCAGATCGACCTGTCGATGGCGACCCGCGCCTGTTTACCGGGCACCGGCTCGATGGGCGTGTCCTCATCGTAGATGCGGTCCGAGGCGAGGTCGCCATGCGCCTCGTCGGCCACGATGCTGGATCCGCTGGTGTGCAGGAAGGGCTTGTTCGAGCCAGCCAGCCCCTCGATCAGCGCGTCGATGGCGCCACGATGGTCGCTGTTGGCCGTGTTGATGACCGCATCGGCGCGGCGCGCCTCCGCAGTGAGCGTGGCCGCGTCGTCGAGCCCGCCCCTCACCGGTTCAATGCCCAGCGCCGACAGCTTCGCCGCCTTGTCCGCGTCGCGCACCAATCCTCGCAGCTTATGGCCGTCCCGCAGCAGTCGATGCGCAACCGTGCCGCCGATATAGCCGGTCGCGCCGGTGAGGAAGATGTTCATGAACGGCTCGTTTCCTTCAGGCGCCTGACGGCCTCGCGGACCGGCCCGTCCAGCCCGTCGCCGCCGGCATCGAGATGGGCAACGATAGCCGCCCGCATGCGAGGGTCCCAGAACTTCCGCAGGTGATCGGCGATAGCCAACGCAGGCTCGCCCTGCCGCTGCGGCTCGAAGAAACGGCCGATCTGGTTGGCCATGCTCACCAGCTTGGCGGCAGTCTCTACGGTCGACATGGCCGTCACTCCGCCGCGACCTTGGCGATGCGCCGGCTGCGGTCGGCCTGCGCATTGTAGTCGCGCTGCCAGTCGCTGGGGCCGTTGGAGCGGGCGACCTGCACGGCCGTGACCTTGTATTCGGGGCAATTGGTGGCCCAGTCCGAGAACTCGGTGGTCACCACATTGGCCTGCGTCACCGGATGATGGAAGGTCGTATAGACCACGCCCGGCGCCACCCGATCGGTCAGATGGGCCCGCAAGGTCGTGCTGCCGGCGCGGCTGTCGAGCTTCACCCAATCGCCCTCGCGCACGCCGCGTTGCTCGGCATCGTGCGGATGGATCTCCAGCACATCCTCCTCGTGCCACACGATATTGTCGGTGCGGCGCGTCTGGGCCCCGACATTGTATTGCGACAGGATTCGCCCCGTAGTGAGCAGCAGCGGGAATCGCGGCCCCGTGCGCTCATCGGTCGGCACGTATTCGGTGATCATGAAGTTGCCCTTGCCGCGAACGAAGCCGCCGATATGCATCACCGGCGTGCCGAGCGGCGCCTTCTCGTTGCAGGGCCACTGGACCGATCCCGCCTCGTCGAGCAGGGCGTAGGAGACACCGGCGAAGCTCGGCGTGAGCGCTGCAATCTCGTCCATGATCTCCGAGGGGTGCGCATAGGTCATCTCGAAGCCCATCGCCCGGGCGATGGCCAAGGTAATCTCCCAGTCGGCCATGCCGTTCTTCGGCGTCATGACGCGGCGCACTCGGTTGATGCGGCGTTCGGCATTGGTGAAAGTCCCGTCCTTCTCGAGGAAGGTCGAGCCCGGCAGGAAGACATGGGCGTAGTTGGCCGTTTCGTTCAGGAAGAGATCCTGCACGACCACACACTCCATCGCCTTCAGCGCCGCCGCGACATGGCGGGTATTGGGATCGGACTGCAGGATGTCCTCGCCCTGCACGTAGAGGCCCTTGAAGGTGCCTTCGAGTGCCGCGTCGAACATGTTGGGAATGCGCAGGCCGGGCTCGGCGTCGAGCGGCCGCTGCCACAGTCTTTCGAAGGTCGCGCGCGTGGCGTCGTCCGAGATGTGCCGATAGCCGGTGAGCTCGTGCGGGAACGAGCCCATGTCGCACGAGCCCTGGACGTTGTTCTGCCCGCGCAGCGGGTTCACGCCCACCCCTTGCCGGCCGAGATTGCCCGTCGCCATGGCGAGGTTGGCGATGGCCATAACGGTGGTGGTGCCCTGGCTATGCTCGGTGACGCCGAGGCCGTAGTAGATCGCGCTATTGGGGCCGGCGGCATAGAGCCGGGCCGCACCACGGATCGCCTCAGGCGAGACGCCGGCCATCAGGCCGACCGTTTCGGGGCTGTTGCGGTCTTCCGCGACGAAGGCCGCCCAGTAGTCGAAAGCGTCGCGGTCGCAGAAGTCGCGCACGAAGGCGTCGTTCACCAGCCCTTCGGTCACGATGACATGCGCCATCGCGTTCAGGATTGCCGCGTTGGTGCCGGGCCTGAGCGGCAGATGATAGTCGGCCGCGACATGCGGCATGCGCACGAGGTCGGTGCGGCGCGGATCGATCACGATCAGCCGCGCCCCCTGGCGCAGGCGCTTCTTCAGGCGCGACGCGAAGACCGGATGGGCGTCGGTTGGGTTGGCGCCGATCACCAGGATCACGTCGCTCTGCTCGACGGAGTCGAAGTCCTGGGTACCGGCCGACGTGCCGAACGCCGTCCTGAGGCCGAAGCCGGTCGGCGAATGGCAGACGCGAGCACAGGTATCGACATTGTTGTTGCCGAAGCCGCCGCGCACCAGCTTCTGCACCAGGTAAGTCTCTTCGTTGGTGCAGCGCGACGAGGTGATGCCGCCGATCGCCAGGCGCCCGTGCTTGTCCTGCAGGCGCTTGAACTCCGAAGCGACCCGGCCGATTGCCGTCTCCCAGCTCACCTCGCGCCAGGGCTGGTCGATGCTCTCGCGCATCATCGGCGACAGGATGCGCTCGCGATGCTGGGCGTAACCCCAGGCGAAGCGTCCCTTGACGCAGGAATGGCCGCGATTGGCCTTGCCGTCCTTGTAGGGGACCATGCGCACCAGTTCTTCGCCGCGCATCTCGGCCTTGAAGCTGCAGCCGACGCCGCAATAGGCGCAGGTCGTGACCACCGAATGCTCGGGCACGCCGATCTCGATCACGCTCTTCTCCGAGAGGGTCGCCGTCGGGCAGGCCTGCACGCAGGCCCCGCAGGAGACGCACTCGGAGCTCAGGAAATTGTCGGCGGCCGCGCCCGGCGAGACCTTGGAGTCGAAGCCGCGGCCCTGGATGGTCAGCGCAAAGGTCCCCTGCACTTCCTCGCAGGCGCGCACGCAGCGCGAGCAGACGATGCACTTCGACGGGTCGAAGGTGAAATAGGGATTGGACTCGTCTTTCTCCTGGCGGGTGTGGCTCGCCCCGTCGTAGCCGTAGCGCACTTCGCGCAGCCCCACAGCGCCGGCCATGTCCTGCAGCTCGCAATCGCCGTTGGCGGCGCAGGTCAGGCAGTCGAGCGGATGGTCGGAGATGTAGAGTTCCATCACGCCGCGGCGAACCTGCTTCAGCCGTTCGGTCTGGGTCGCCACGACCATGCCCGGCGCCACCGGCGTGGTGCACGACGCGGGCGTGCCGGGGCGACCGGCGATCTCGACCAGACAGAGGCGGCAGGAGCCGAAGGCCTCGACCGAATCGGTAGCGCAGAGCTTGGGCACCTGGATGCCGGCCTCGACGGCGGCGCGCATGATCGAAGTACCGGCCGCCACGGTGACGGCAAAGCCGTCGATCGTGAGGCTGACCTGCTCGGCGCGGCCGCTGGCGGGCGTGCCGTAGTCGGTTTCGGAAACGAGCGACATGACTTGCCTCTTACTCGGCCGCCGCAACGAGGTGCGGCCGATTGAAATCCTCGGGGAAATGCTTGAGGGCGCTCATCACCGGGTAGGGCGTGAAGCCCCCCAGAGCACAGAGCGAGCCGAATTTCAGCGTCTGGCAGAGGTCGGAGATCAGCGCGAGGTTGGCGGTGACCCGCTCGCCGCGCATGACCTTGTCCAGGGTCTCCACGCCGCGCGTCGAGCCGATGCGGCAGGGCGTGCACTTGCCACAGGATTCGATGGCGCAGAATTCGAGCGCGAAGCGGGCCTGGCGCGCCATGTCGACCGTGTCGTCGAACACCACGACCCCGCCATGGCCGATCAGCCCGTCGAGCGCCGCGAAGGCTTCGTAGTCGAACGCCGTATCGAACAGCGCCCGCGGAAAGTAGGCGCCGAGCGGACCGCCGACCTGCACGGCCCGCACCGGGCGGCCACTCGCCGTCCCGCCGCCGATCTCGTCCACGATCTCGCCCAGGGTGAGGCCGAAGGCCGCCTCGAAGAGACCGCCCTGCTTCACGTTGCCGGCGAGCTGGATGGGCATGGTGCCGCGCGAACGGCCCATGCCCAGCACAGCATAGGCTTCGGCACCGTCCGACAGGATCGCCGGCACGGTGGCGAGCGAGATCAGGTTGTTGATGACGGTCGGCCGACCGAACAGACCCTTGTGCGCCGGCAGGGGCGGCTTGGCGCGAACCTGGCCGCGCCTGCCTTCGAGGCTTTCCAGCAGCGAGGTCTCCTCGCCGCACACATAGGCGCCGGCCCCGACCCTGAGCTCGATCTCGAAGCCTGCCGTACGGCCCAGCAGTCCGGCCCCTTCGGCAACGACCAACGCCTCGGCAAAGGTGCGCACCGCATCGGGATACTCGGAGCGGATGTAGACGTAGCCTTTGCCGGCCCCGACGGCGAGGCCGGCGATGATCATGCCTTCGATCAGGACGAAGGGATCGCCTTCCAGGATCATGCGGTCGGCATAGGTGCCGGAGTCGCCCTCGTCGGCATTGCAGACGATGTATTTGCGATCGGCCGGCGTATCGGCGACCGTCTTCCACTTGATGCCGGTCGGAAAGCCTGCACCACCGCGGCCGCGCAGGCCGGACGTCGTCACTTCGGCAAGGGTGCCTGCCGATCCCAGGCTGCGCGCCCGCTCCAGGCCGCGCAGGCCGCCCTGCATTCGATAGTCGTCGAGCGACAACGGATCGACGATGCCGCAGCGGGCGAAGGTGATCCGGGTCTGACGCTTCAGGAAGGGGATCTCTTCCGGATTGCCGAGGCAGAGCGGATGGCTGCCCGCGAAGGGACTGTAACCAGCGAACAGACCTGCGACATCGCCAGGCGTCACGGGCCCGAAGGCGAGACGCCCGGTCGGTGTCGCCACTTCGACCAGGGGCTCCAGCCAGAAGAGCCCGCGCGAGCCGGTGCGCACGATCTCGACGGCACGTCCGAGCCGGTTGGCCTCGTCGCGGATGGCGGCCGCGACCCGATCGGCGCCCACGGCGCGCGCCGCGGCGTCGCGCGGGACGAAGACGCGCAAAGCCGTCATCGACCGATCTCCCGGGCCCCGATCTCCTGAACAAGCGCCTCGACCGACTCGCTCGCCAGCCGTCCCCGCGGCTCGCCGTCCAGCAGCGCCGAGGGGGCGCAGGCGCAGAGTCCCAGGCAATAAGTCGCCTCGACGGTGAGATGACCGTCGGGTGTCGTTCCGCCCCAGTCCAGCCCGAAGCGGTCGAGCACCCGTTCGGCCAAGGCCTCGCCCTGCATCGACTGACAGGCTTCGGCGCGGCAGAGCTTCAGGACATGACGGCCGGCCGGGGCTTCGCGAAAGTCGTGATAGAAGGAGACGACGCCATGGACCTCGGCGCGCGTCAGGTTGAGCGCCTCGGCGATCTGCGGAATGGCCGGCGCCGGAATACAGCCGAACTCGGCCTGAACGTCGTGCAGGATCGGCAGCAATGGCCCTTCGCGGCCTTCGTGCTGGCGGATGATCTCGCTGGCCCGGCCCTCATTCCATGCCATCGGCATCGATCGGCTCCATCCCAATGTCATGAACCGGCTTGGTTCCGGCTTTTTCAGTTGGGATGATCCAGCCTTGGCCGTCTGGCCTCAATAAAGCAGTCCGGTGCTGCGATAGAACATTTCTATCAACGGGGCCGAATTGCCGGGCGAATCGTTATGAAGCGGGGTTGAGCACCTTCGCCAGCTGGGTGGCCTCGCTCACCAGCGCCGTCGAGAGCGGCGTCATCGGCTCGCGCGGCGGCACGACCAGGCCGATCTGATGCACGGCCGACGGCTCGACAATGGGGATGGCCCGCAGGTGATCGGTCAGGCCCAGCGTGTCGGCCAGCTTCTCGGGCATCACCGTCGCCCAGCGGCCGGTCCGCACATGCGAGAACAGCACGATCATCGAGTTGGATTCGAGGGTGGGCTCGGCGCGATCGCCGGCCGTGCCCAGGAGGCGATCGATGATGCGCCGGTTCTGCATGTCGGGCGTCAGGAGACAAAGCGGAATGGTCGCGACCTCCGCCCAAGTGACTTGGGCACGATCGCCGAGCGGGCTGCTCTCGGACGTCAGCAGCCGATACTGCTCGAGATAGAGCGGCACGCTGCGCATGCGGCCCAGCGGCTCGTTGTCGATATAGGTCAGCCCGGCATCGACCTCGAGATTCTCGACCATCGACAGGATCTCGATCGAGGTACGCGACAGGATTGTGAACTTCACGTTGGGATGGCGGGCGCGGAACGGCGTGGTCAGCGCGGAGACCATTGCCAGGGCCGTGGGGATCGCCGCAATGCGCAATCGGCCGGCCAGCCCCTTCTTCAGGGTCTGCAGATCCTGCCGCATGGCGCGGGCATCGGCCACGATGCCGCGTGCCCAGTCGAGCACATGCTCGCCCTCGGTGGTGAAGCCGATGAAGCGCGACGTGCGCTGCACCAGCATCACGCCCAGCGTATCCTCGAGCTGCTTGATCGCCGCCGAGAAGGTCGGCTGCGTGACGCCGCATTGCTCGGCGGCCTTGCTGAAATTCTGCTCCCGCGCCAGCGCCAGCAGGAACTCGAGCTTGTCGATCATCGTGCCAGCATATCGCGTGGTGCCAAGCATGCGCAGCCACTAGAATCGTTGCTTATGGCGCATGGCACGCCGGCAGCTGTGATGCGCCGCCTGAGCGAATATGGTCGGAGGGAACAGACTTGATCAGAGACGAGGCCTCATTCGGTGCCTTCCTGGACGCCGTCCGCAAATTCGTGCGCGACAAGGCGATCCCGAGGGAAGCCGAGGTCGAGCAAACCGGCGAAATCCCCGACGATCTCGTGCAGACCCTGCGCCAGGGCGGTTTCTTCGGCTGGAGCATTCCCGAGGCCTATGGCGGTGCCGGCCTGACGACGGAAGAGCTGGTGCTCGCCGCCTTCGAGCTGTCGCAGGGCGCCGTCGCTTTTCGCGCACGTGTCGGCACCAATACCGGCATCGGATCCGAAGGCCTCGTTGTCGACGGCACGGAGGAGCAGAAGAAGCGGTACCTGCCGCGCCTGGCCAGCGGCGAATGGACGTCCTGCCTGGCGATTACCGAACCCGAGGCCGGCTCGGAGGCTTCGAACGTCCGCACGATGGCCCGTCGTGACGGCGACAGCTTCATTCTCGATGGCGAGAAACGCTACATCACCAATGCGCCGATTGCCGACGTGTTCACGATCACCGCCAGGACCGAACCCGGGACCAAAGGCGCCAAGGGCGTCTCGGCGTTCATCGTCGAGCGCGGCACGCCGGGCCTCGTGAGCGGCAAACCCTATCGGAAGATGGGCCAGGCCGGATCGCCCGTCGGCAGCGTGTTTCTCGACAGTTGCCGGATCCCGGCGAGCAGCATCATCGGTGGCGTCGAGGGCGCCGGGTTCGCCACGGTGATGAAGGCCCTGAACAAGCAGCGCATTCATCTGGCGGCCCTGTCGACCGGGCCGGCAATGCGCATGCTGGAGCTGGCGGTCGACCATGCCAGGACCCGTGTCCAGTTCGGGCAGCCCGTTGCCCAACATCAGTTGGTCCAGGCACTGATCGCCGATTGCCAGACCGAGATCTTTGCCGCGCGCTCGATGATCTTGGAAACCGCACGCAAGCGGGACCGCGGCGAGGACGTCGTCCTCGAAGCGTCGATGTGCAAGTACTTCGCGACGGAGATGTGCGGTCGGGTCGCCGACCGCTGCGTCCAGATCTTCGGCGGTGCCGGATATGTCGCCGACTATGCGCCGATCGAACGCTGGTTCAGGGATGTCAGGCTGTTCCGGCTCTACGAAGGGACGAGCCAGATCCATCAGCTCAACATCGCACGCCTCACGCTGAACCGGACGCCATCGCCATGACCTCCGAAACCGTCTTCGGCCACAGCCAGGCTCTCTTGGACATGCGGGACCGCCTGCGCGAATTCGTCGATCGCGAAGCGATCCCGCGCGAGCACGCTGAGCTCGCGCACGACGTGGAGAAGCTCGATCACGTCGCTCGCCTGCTTCGCGAGAAGGCCAAGGCCGCCGGGCTCTACGCCCCGCAATTGCCGACCAGCCATGGCGGGCTTGGCCTGTCGTGGAAGGAACGCGCCGTCATCCTCGAAGAGGCCGGCCGCAGCTTTCTCGGGCCGCTGGCCATCAACTGCGCGCCACCCGACCAGCCCAACATGATCAACCTGATGCTTCACGGGACGGCGGAGCAGCGCGCCAGGTATCTCGAGCCGCTGATCCGCGGCGATATCCGCTCCTGCTTTGCCATGACCGAACCGGCGCCCGGTGCCGGGTCCGATCCTTCCATGCTGAAGACGACGGCGCGGCGCAAGCCCGGCGGCTGGATCATCGACGGCCGCAAATGGTTCATCAGCGGCGCGGTCGGTGCGGCCTTTGCCATCGTCCTGGCGCAGACCGACGCAGGCGCCACCATGTTCATCGTCGAGGCCGGCAATCCCGGCTACCGGGTGTTGCGGAACATCGCGAGCATCGACGGCTTTCAGATCGGCGGACATGGCGAAATCGAATTTGCCGGCTGCGAGGTGAACGATGACGCCGTTCTCGGCGAGATCGGCAAGGGCTTTGCCTATGCGCAGCAGCGGCTCGAGCCGGCCCGCATCTCCCATTGCATGCGCTTCATCGGGCGCGCCTCGCGGGCGATGAGCATCGCGCAGACCTATGCCAATACGCGCACATCGTTCGGATCGCCGCTTGCCGACCTGCAGCAGATTCAGGCGATGGTCGCCGATTCGCATATCGATCTGCATGCCTCCCGGCTGATGACCTGGCATGCTGCCGCAAAGATGGATGCTGGCGAGTCGGTCAAACACGAATCGGCAATGACGAAAGTCTTCGTCTCGGAGGCCGTCTGCCGAGTGGCCGATCGTGCCGCGCAGATCATGGGTGCACTCGGCATGTCGGAAGACACGCCGGTCTCGCTGATCCTTCGGGAGCTGCGGCCCTTCCGAATCTACGATGGCGCGTCTGAGCTGCACCGCGCCACGCTGGCGCGGCGCATCCTGAGGGAAGACCTACGGCCCTGAGCCGCAGAACGCGACGTTCGACACCTGTCGGCAATTTCCATAAGTTGCTGTCGACTGGTTCCCAGCGGGGCATGCATGACCGGGACGGCCAAGAGCAGTCGACGGGCGATGATGATGGGCTTGGGGAGCCTGGGGGCCATGGGCCTCGCGGGAACCCTCGCAACCTGCACCACCGTGGGTCCGACGAAAGGCTTCGACGCGTCGAAGCTGCCGCCGCTGCGCCTGCGGATGAGCCGGCTGGATCACATCACAGTCTGTCTGCGGCCCTTCCGCGCCGCCGGTCCCCGACTCGAAATCGAAATGCTGGGCGACAAGCGCGTGGTCCATAATTATGGCCATGGCGGCAGCGGCTGGTCGCTCGCCTGGGGCTCCAGCGCCATCGCCGCCGGCATGGCGCTGGACGGCGGCACGCAGGACGTCGCAGTGATCGGCTGCGGCGCGCTCGGCCTCACCTCGGCGCTGCTGCTGCGCCGCGCCGGCGCGCGTGTGACCATCTATGCCAAGGAACGCCTGCCGATGACCCGTTCGGCGCGCGCCACCGGCACCTGGTCTCCGGACTCGCGGATCGCCGCAGCCGATCGGGTGGCGCCGTCCTTTCCTGCGCAATGGGAGGAGATGGCGCGCACCTCCTACGCCACCTACCAGAACTATATCGGCCAGCCGGGCGATCCGGTCGCCATGAGCGATCGCTATGTGCTGTTCAACGATGAAGTTCACGTGCCGCCCACCGACGAGGCAGCCGCCGAAGAAGTTCGGTTCGCGAGCTATGGCCGCCTGCTGGCCGGCCTGACACCGTCCTATCGCGAATTGCCGGCCGACGAGAATCCCTTTCCCGTTGCCCACGCGCGGGTGGGCCAGTCCATGCAATTCAACATCGCCGCCCTCGGGCAGCGATTGATGAACGACTTCCAGCGCGAGGGGGGCCGCATCGTCGACAGGAGCTTCAACACGCCGGCCGATCTGATGCAGCTCCGCGAGCCGGTGATCGTCAACTGCACGGGGTACGGCGCCCGCGCGCTATGGAACGACTACTCGATCGTGCCGGTACGCGGTCAGATCGCCTGGCTGGCCCCTCAGCCGGAAGTCCGCTACGGCCTCTATTATCGACATGTGGTCGTGCTGCCGCATCCCGAAGGCATCGTCGTGCAGGAGATCGGCATGAGCGACATGTACGGCTACGGCAACAGCGACGAAACCCCCGATCGGCTCGAAGCGGAGACCGCGATCGGAGCGGTGGCGCCGTTGTTCCGGTAGGCTTCATCGGACCGCGGGTCTCCAGACCCGCCTCTCATGAACGGGCCTCAAAGCGCCAAGGTCATCTGCGGCGGCGGTTTCGGTTCCTCGCGTTCGTGCAGGTTGGAGAGCGAGACTCCCAAAAGCCGCACCTTCTTCGCCAGCGGAAAGACGGTGCGCACCAGGTCGCGGCTGGTGCGCTCCAGCATGTCGCGCGTGCCGACCGGCTCGGTGAGCGTGCGGCTGCGCGTCACGATCTGGAAGTCGGCATATTTGATCTTCACCGTGACGGTGCGGCCCACGATGCCGGTTCGCTCGCAGTAGGACCAGACATCGTCGAGCACCGAGGCGACGCCCTCCTCCACCGCCTGCGGACGATCGAGATCCTCCATGAAGGTGGTCTCCGAACCGACCGACTTGCGCGGCCGATTGGGCACGACCTGGCGATCGTCATGACCGCGCGCGATGGCGTGATAGTAGGTGCCGGAGCGTCCGAAATACTGCTCGAGGAACTCCAGCGACTGCGCCTTGAGGTCGGCGCCGGTGTGGATGCCGAGCCTGTTCATCTTATCTGCCGTCTTGGGCCCGACACCGTGGAACCTGCCGACCGGCAGACTTTCGACGAAGGCCGGGCCCTTCTCGGGCGGGATCGTGGTCTGGCCATTGGGCTTGCGATGATCGGAGGCGAGCTTGGCCAGGAACTTGTTGTAGGAGATGCCCGCCGACGCCGTGAGGCCGGTGCGCTCCAGGATGCGGGCGCGGATCTCGCGCGCGATCTCCGAGGCGAGCGGCATGCCCTTGAGGTTGGTCGTCACGTCGAGATAGGCCTCGTCGAGCGACAGCGGCTCGACCAGCGGCGTGTAGTCGAGAAAGATCTCGCGGATCTGACGCGAGACTTCCTTGTAGACGTCGAAGCGCGGCTTCACGAACAGCAGCTCCGGACACAAGCGCTTGGCGGTGACCGAGGGCATGGCCGAGCGCACGCCGAACTTACGCGCCTCGTAGCTTGCCGCCATGACGACGCCGCGTTGCCGGCCGCCGACCGCGACCGGCTGGCCGCGCAACGCCGGGTCGTCGCGCTGCTCCACGGACGCATAGAAAGCGTCCATGTCGACATGAATGATCTTGCGGATCAGGGTTTCCGCCATGGCCCGATTATAGAGGCATGAACCCGGGACAAAGCCGATATGCAAATGACAATCGTTCGCAATTAAGATAGAGTTCGGCCATGCCCGATAGTGCTCCCGACTTTCCTGTGA
Source organism: Alphaproteobacteria bacterium 65-37 (assembly GCA_001897995.1). Lineage (GTDB taxonomy): Bacteria > Pseudomonadota > Alphaproteobacteria > Reyranellales > Reyranellaceae > Reyranella. The sequence goes on from MKRV01000081.1 coordinate 14,879, forward strand.
GCCGCTCGTCGCAGCGGCTCCTTCTCGACCAGCTGCTGGCCCGCCGCTCGGTGGGGCCATTGCAGGAGCCGGCGCCCGAAGGTGCCGACCTCGACCTGATCCTCGACGCCGGCCTGCGGGCGCCCGACCACGGCAAGCTCCGCCCCTGGCGCTTCGTCGTCATTCGCGGCGAGGCGCGCCTGGCCTTTGGCGAGCTTCTGGCTGAAGCCTCGGCCAAGCGTGACCCGGCGAACGGCGCCGCTCTCGGTGAACGCTACCGCGCCTGGGTGCGCCGCATGCCGATGCTGATCGCCGTCGGCGCTACGGTGAAGAGTGGCAACATCCCCGAAATCGAACAACTCCTCTCGGCCGGCGCCGCCGCGATGAACATGCTGAATGCGGTCCATCTCCTGGGCTATGGCGGCATGTGGGTGACCGGCGCAAACACCTACGATCCCGTCGTGAATGCCGCGCTGGGCTTCGAAGCACCCTCGCGGCTGATCGGTCTTCTGACGGTCGGCACACCGGCAACCACCCTGCCCGCCATGACACGGCCCAACCGGGCCGATCATGTTGTCGAGTGGACGGGCTGAGCCGCACACACAGCGTTCGAGACGATCACTCCGTCTTGATGTTGCTCTGCCGGATGACCTTGCCCCAACGATCGAGGTCTTCGGCGACCACCCGGTCGAAGGCCTGCGGATCGCGGCACGACGGCTCGGCGCCGAAGCTTCGAAAGCGCTCCTGTGTTTCGGGCAACCGGCAGATCGCGAGGATGTCGGCGGCAAGCTTCTCAAGAACGGCCGGCGGCGTCCTGGCCGGCGCCAGCAGCCCGACCCAGACCGGCACTTCCAGGCCCTTGATTCCGGTCGCCTCGGCAATCGTGGGCGGGCTGCCGAGCGTGGTGACGCGGCCGGTCGTGAAGGTCGCCAGCACCCGCGCCCGTCCGCTCTGCACCAGCGGATCGATCGAGGCGACACTGGTCACCATCGAGGCGACTTCGCCACTCAGCAGATCCGTCGTTGCGGGCCCCGCGCCGCGATAGGGCACGTGCAAGAGCTTCACGCCGGCCGCCTGCGCCAGCAGCTCGCCGGTGAAGTGAGACACGGTGCCGGGCCCGGTCGAGGCGAAGCTCACCTGCCCCGGCCGTGCTTTGGCATCGGCCAGCAGATCGGCCACGCTGCGATAGGGGCTCTGGCTGCGTACCGCCAAGGTCATCGGTGTGTCGGCCACCATCGCCACTGCCGCGAAGTCGTGCCGAGAATCGTAGGGCAGCTTGGCCTGGAGATGCGGCGCGATCGAAATGGCGCCGCCCGTCGCCATCAGCAGGGTCGTGCCGTCCGGCGCCGATTTGGCCACGGCGTCGCTGGCGATCACGCCGCCGCCGCCCGCCTTGTTGTCGACGATCACCGACCGGTCGAGACGCTCGCCGAGCTTGGCCGCCAGGTAACGGGCAATGACATCCTGTGCCCCGCCGGCGGCAAAGGGCACGACGATACGCAGCGGCCCGCCGTTCTGCGCCCACCCTGGCGAGGACACCAAGGAAGATACAAGGGAAGCGGCTATCAGGACGGCGAAAAGGCGTCTGCCTATCATTTCGGATCTCCGGCTGCGCCGGAGCTTACGACAGGCAGACGCCGCAACGCGACGGCTGGGTCTATTCGGCCGCCTGCTTCAGATTGCCGGCAGCGTCGAGCGCCTGCGCCAGGTCGGCCAGGATGTCGTCGATATGCTCGATACCGACGGAGAGCCGCACGTAACCGTCCGACACGCCGGTCGCGAGCTGCTCCTCGGCCGTGAGCTGCGAATGGGTGGTCGTCGCCGGGTGGATGGCGAGGCTGCGCGCATCGCCGATATTGGCGACGTGATAGAGGAGCTTCAGCGAATCGATGAAGCGGCGGCCGGCCTCGCGGCCGCCCGCCAGCTCGAAGCCGACCAGGCCGCCATAGCCGCCCTTCAGATAGGTGTCGGCACGGCGGCGCGCTTCGCCCTTCTGCTGCGAGGGGTGGATGACCTTCACCACTTCGGGCCGCTTGACCAGGAAGTCGGTGACCGCCTGGGCGTTCTTGACATGGCGTTCAATGCGCAGAGCCACCGTCTCGATGCCCTGCAGGATCAGGAAGGCATTGAACGGCGCCAGCGGCGCGCCGAGATCGCGCAGCAAGGTCGTACGGGCCTTGATGATATAGGCCACTGGGCCAATCGGCTTCACGGCCTCGACCCAGACCGCGCCGTGATAGCTGGGATCGGGCGTGTTCAGCGCCGGCTGGCGCTCCGGATGGGCGGCCCAGTCGAAATTGCCGCCGTCGACGATCAGGCCGGCAATCGAATTGCCGTGGCCGCCGAGATACTTGGTGCCCGAATAGACCACCACCGCAGCGCCATGCTCGAGCGGCCGCGTCAGGATCGGCGCCGCCGTATTGTCGACGATCAGCGGAATACCGAGCGGCCGGCCGATATCGGCCACTTCCTTGATCGGGAAGACCGTGAGCTTGGGATTGGGCAGGGTCTCGGCATAGTAGGCGCGCGTGCGCGAATCGGTGGCGCGCGCAAAGGCCTGCGGATCGGCCGGATCGACGAAACGGACCTCGATGCCCTGATCTTTCAAGGTGTGGGCGAAGAGGTTCCAGGTGCCGCCGTAGAGATCGGTCGAGCTCACGACGTTGTCGCCGGCCCGCGCCAGGTTCTGCAGCGCAAAGGCCGAGGCCGCCTGGCCGGAGCCCAGCGCGAGGGCCGCCGCACCGCCCTCCAGCGCGGCGACGCGCTGCTCCAGCACGTCGACCGTGGGATTGCCGATGCGGGTATAGATGTTGCCCAGTTCCTTCAGGGCGAACAGGTTCGAGGCGTGTTCGGTGTCCCTGAACTGATAGGAGGTCGTCTGGTGGATCGGCACCGCGACGGATCCGGTCACGGGATCGGCGCGCCAGCCGGCGTGCAGCGACAGGGTCTCGGGATGGCGGGAGTTGGTCATGGGCTGCCTCGCTGTTTGCAACGAACAGCACCCTCCTTGCCAGCGCCGCCTGGGTCAAAGGCAATC
>MKRV01000082.1 GCA_001897995.1 Alphaproteobacteria bacterium 65-37
AGTCGTGCGTTCGAGCAGGAGATCGAGGGCACGGCCTACGACCCGCGGCGGCTGAAGGTCGTGAAGCCGGGATTGTCGGCGGTCAATCCGCCGGCCGAAATCGTGCCGTTGCGACACGCGCAATAGTCAACTTTCACCGACGATCAACTGACACTGGCAATCGACACGGGAGAAGACAATGAAGCGGGCAGAAGTCACCGAGAAGATCCTCTCGGCCAAGCGTCTCAAGGAACTCACCTGGGAGGAGATCGCCAAGAAGATCGGCGGCGCCTCCAAGATCATCGTCACCGCCGCCTGCATGGGCCAGATGAAGATGACCAAGGAGCAGGCCACCAAGGCGGGCAAGCTGTTCGGCCTCGGCAAGGAGGAGGTGCTGCTGTTGCAGGAGGTCCCTTATCGCGGCTCGCTTCCTCAGGTGCCGCCGACCGACCCGCTGATCTATCGCTTCTACGAGCTGGTCCAGGTCTACGGCACGACCTGGAAGGAGCTGATCCAGGAGGAGTTCGGCGATGGCATCATGAGCGCCATCGACTTCGACATGACCATGGAACGCCAGCCCGACCAGAAGGGCGACCGGGTGAAGATCGCCATGTCGGGCAAGTTCCTGGGCTACAAGACTTACTGAGAGCGCCCAAACGAGGCGACGCAGCAGCGAGGGCGCCCGTCGGCGCCCTCGACTTGCCGAGCGCCAGCTGTCCGTGTCAGATTGTTGACAATCGATGATCGATTGAATGGGCAGGATCTTGGCTCTCTCGGAGGTTCCGGCAGGAAGCGACGGCGTGGCGGGCATCGAACGGGTGCCCAAGAGCACCTTGCGCGCCCACATTGCCGAGCGCCTGCGCGCGGCGATCCTGGCGGGTGACATCGCGCCCGGCACGCCGCTCGTGGAGACCTCCCTGTCGGCGCGCTTCGACGTGAGCCGCGGCCCGCTGCGCGAGGCGATGAGGCAACTGATTGAAGAAGGCCTGTTGGTCACCGTGCCGTACACCGGCACGCACGTGGCCGCGCTGTCGGTCGAGGACGTCCGCGAGATCTATTCGCTGCGCACGGCGCTCGAAACCTTCGCGTTCGAGCAGATCTGGGAGCGCCGCGACGATCGTTTTCGCCGGGAGCTCAGACGCCGCAACGAGGTCCTGGTCGCCACGATCGATGCCGGCGACGACCGCGCCAGCATTTCGACCGAGCTTGAGTTGCACGGTCTCGTCTACGAAGCGAGCGGGCACAAGCTCCTGCAGCGGGCGTGGCATGGCTTGCGGGGGCGCCTGCAGCTTTATTGGGCAGCCCATCATCGTGCCCACGGTCGGCGTGGACCGAAGAGGGACAGCCACGACAGCTATATCCGGGCGGCCCTGGGCACGGATCTCGACGCGATGCGCCGGGAGGTCGCCGAACATATGCGCCGTGGCGCGGAACAGACGGAGAAGTTCCTGCGCGCGCTGCCGGGCTCGTCTGGGTCGAATTCATCTGGGCCGAATTCGTCTGGGGTGGTCAAACAGGGAAGCATGACATGACGATCAATCGACGCACCGCGCTGGCCGGTCTTGCGGCCGGCCTCTCGCTCCTCTCCTTGCCGCTCGCCGCGCGTGCCGAGGGCACGCTCGAAGAGGTGAAGAAACGCGGTGCGCTGCGGGTCGGCGTCACCCAGGCGCCGCCCTGGTATTCCAAGGACCCCAAGACCGGCGCGTGGTCCTCCGGCGTCGGCGTCGAGATGGGCAAGGCGATGGCCGCCGCGCTCGGCGTCAAGTTCGAGCCGGTCGAGGTGACCTGGGGCAATGCGATTGCCGCCCTCCAGGGCAATAAGATCGACATCATGTTCATGCTCGACGCCACGTCGGAGCGAAAGCAGGCGGTCGATTTCCCGGAGTCGCCGCTTCTCTACTATTCGCTGGCCGTGCTGGCACGCGACGACCTTGCGGTGAAGACGTGGGAAGACCTCAACAAGGCCGGCGTCCGCATCGCCTGTCCGCAGGCCTCGACCATGGACAGGTGGCTGACGGCGCACACGCCCAAAGCCGACATTCAGCGGTTTCCCGGCAATGCCGAGGCCATTGCCGCTTTCCAGTCTGGCCGCGTCGATGCCGTGTGCCTGTTCCATCCGCCGCTGCTGGCGGCGCGCCAGCGGCTCGGCAAGGGCAAGATCGTCGTGCCGACGCCGGCCGAATCGCAGCCTTCGAGCGCGGCGCTGCGCAAGGGCGACCGCGAGTTCCAGGCCTGGGTCGACAAGATGCTGGCGACCTACTATCGCGACGGCCAGACGCAGAAGTGGTACGAGGCGGCGCTCACGGATTTCGGCCTCGATCCGAAACTTGTGCCGCCGGTCATGAAGGAAATGCTGAACTAGGCCGCCGCGTCCGGCATGTATCGCTGGGACTTCTCGCCGGTTGTGGCCAATGCCGATCTGCTGGTGGCGGGGCTGCTCAACACGCTCAAGATCACCGGCACCGCGCTGGTGTTCGGCGTGGCGCTCGGCCTGGTGCTGGCGTTGCTGCGGCTGTCGCAGCAACGCCTGGCATCGTGGCCGGCCGGTTTCGTCATCGAGGTGTTCCGGACCACGCCGCCGCTGGTGCAGCTCTTCTGGTTCTTCTTCGCCCTGCCTTTGATCGTCGGCATCGAGATGACGCCGTTCATGGCGGCGGCGGTAACCTTCTCGATCCAATCCGCAGCCTTCTTCGCCGAGGTGTTTCGCGCCGGCATCGTTTCCATCGAGCGCGGTCAGTGGGAAGGGGCGCGGGCGATCGGAATGACCCGCAGCCAGACATTGCAGCGGATCGTCCTGCCTCAGGCGGTCAAGCGCATGATCCCGGCCTTCATGGAGCGCGCCATCGAGCTCATGAAGACCACGACGCTCGTGGCCACGATCTCCTATGCCGATCTGCTGTTTGCCGCGAACGAGATCGCCCAGAAGACCTTCCGTCCTTTGGAGACATTCACCGTGGTGGCGCTGATCTATTTCGTCGTGATCTTTGCCGTCAGCCTGATTGCGCGTCAGATCGAGCGGCGGCTGGCCGTCAGCGGCGAATCGACGGTGCACTGATGGGGCACCGTTGGGACTTCTCCTCGGTCCTGGCCAATACCGACGCGCTGCTGGTGGGCGCCATCGGCACGCTGCACATCTTCGCCATCTGCCTGGTGCTGGGGCTCAGCCTCGGGCTGGTGGTCGGGCTTGGCCGCTATTCGCGCAACGGCTGGTTCTATTTTCCCGCCACGGCCTTCGTGGAGTTCTTCCGCAACACGCCGGTGCTGGTTCAGATCCTCTGGTTCTACTTTGCGCTGCCGATCCTGTTGCCGTTCGAGATCAGTCCGCTGGCCGCCGCGTCACTCGGCATCTCGCTCAACTCGGCGGCCTTCTCTGCCGAGATCTATCGCGGCGGCATCCAGTCCATCGAGCCCGGGCAGTGGGACGGCGCCCGTGCGCTGGGCATGCGCTGGGGGCAGGTCATGCGCCGCATCGTCCTGCCACAGGCGATCAAGCGCATGCTGCCCGCGCTCACCAACCGCGCGATCGAGATCTTCAAGATGACGACGCTCGCCTCCGCCGTCGCCTATGTCGAGCTGCTGCAGCAGGGCAAGCTGATCGCCTCGCTGAACTTCAACCCGATCGAGGCCTATACGGCCATCGCGGTGATCTTCTTCATCTGTTTGTGGCCGTTGGTGCAGCTGAGCTACCTGCTCGAGCGGCGCCTGCGCCGGGACGAGTGACCGCATGAGCAGCGACGTTCTCCTGCGGGTTACCGGCCTCATCAAGAGCTTCGGCGCCAACGAGGTCTTGCGCGGCATCGACCTCGAGGTGCGGCGCGGCGAGCGCGTCGCCATCTTGGGGGCCTCGGGGTCGGGCAAGAGCACCTTCCTGCGCTGTCTCAATTTCATGGAAATGCCGAGCGCCGGCCGGATCGAGCTCGACGGCCGGCTGCTCGGCAGCGAGCGCCGTCCGGGCGAGCGTACCTATCGCGAGGCGGAGCTGACCGGCGTGCGCCAACGCGTCGGCATGGTGTTCCAGCAGTTCAATCTCTTTCCGCACATGACGGCGGTCGGCAATGTCATGGAGGGGCTGCGCACGGTGCGTCGCCTTTCCAAGGCCGACGCCCGCGCTCGGGCGGAGCGCGAGCTAGCGCGGGTCGGACTCGCCGACAAGGCCGCACAGTACCCGGCACATCTGTCGGGCGGACAAAAGCAGAGGGTCGCCATTGCCCGGGCACTCGCCATGGATCCCGAGATGCTGCTGTTCGACGAGCCCACGTCGGCGCTCGATCCCGAGCTGGTGGGCGAGGTGCTCGGCGTCATCCGTTCCTTGGCCGACGAGGGCCGGACCATGCTGCTCGTCACGCACGAGCTGGGTTTCGCCTATCACGTGGCGACGCGTGTGATCTTCCTGGCCGATGGCGCGATCCACGAATCGGGCACGCCCGACGAGGTCCTCAAGCATCCCCGGCAGGAACGCACCCGCGCTTTCCTGGCGCGCCACAAGGAATTCAGCCTCTAAGGATGGGACGAATGACGACGAATGAGGGCGCCAGTGCCCAGGGCTATCTGCCCGATCCTCGCAACGACCAGGTGCTGGTCTACGTCAACGGTGACTTCGTGCCGCGCAACGAGGCGCGCGTTTCGGTGTTCGACAGCGGCTTTGTGCTGGGCGACGGCGTATGGGAGGGGTTGCGCCTGGTCAAAGGCAAGCTGATCAGTCTGGAAGCCCACCTCGACCGGCTGTTCGAAGGCGCGCGGTCGATCGCGCTCGACATCGGACTCACCCGTCAGGGTGTCGTGGCGGCGATCGAGGAGACGCTTGCCCGAAACGGCATGCAGGATGGCGCGCATCTCCGTCTCATGGTGACGCGCGGCCTGAAGCGGACGCCCAACCAGGATCCGCGCTTCGTCGTCGGCCCCGCCACGGTCGTGATCGTGGCCGAGTACAAGACGCCGCTGCCCGCGGCGAAGGCGCGGGGCTATGCGCTCTTCACGTCGACGTTCCGCACCACCGGCCCCGATGCGTTCGATCTCAGGCTCAACTCGCACAGCCGGCTCAACCTGATCCAGGCCTTGATCCAGGCCATCCATGCCGGGGCCGACGAGGCGCTGATGCTCGATCCGCGTGGATTCGTGGCGTCGTGCAACTCGACCAACTTCTTCATCGTGCGCGGGCGCGAGCTGTGGACCTCGACCGGCGCCTACAGCTTCAAGGGCATCACCCAGGCCAACGTCATCGCGGCCTGGCGCGGCGCCGGCAACGTCGCGCGGGAATGCGACTTCACCTTGGCGCAGGTCTATTCCGCCGACGAGGCGTTCGTGACGGGCACGCTGGGCGGCGTGACCGCGGTGACCAAGGTCGACGGCCGCGTGATCGGCGACGGCACGCCGGGGCCGCTGACGGCCGAGGCCAGCGCGCTCTATCTGAAGTCGATCGGCGTCGCCTGACTATTCCGCCGCCAGCTTGCGTGCGGCCCGCGGGTCGCGCGTGAGCAGGCCGTCGCCGAGGTCGCGGTCGATCAGAGCGTCGGGGCGTTCGGCAATGCGGCCGAAGCCGCCGCCGCCGCCCACGAACATCTCGACGATGTCGCCCTTGGCGAGGTCGACGGCGGCCTTGGAGCGCAGTTCCTCGGTCGTGCCGTCGGCGCGAAAGATGCGGCAATAGCCACGCTGCCCGGGCTCGCCGCCCTGCAGGCCTTCGGGGGCCAGGCGGAAGCGGTCGGAGTAGATGGCGAGCTGCACCTCGTCGGTCAGGATCTCGCAGCGCCGCAGGAAGCCTGCGCCGCCGCGGCGCGCACCCAGCCCGAAGGAATCGGGCGCCAGCTCGTAGCCGACGATGCGGAAGAAGTCGTAGTCGATGTCGAGCGATTCGACCGGCGCGTTGGAGCAGTTACTGAGCGGCGAATCGACGGCGTCGCAGCCATCGGTCTCCTTCGAGGCGCCGTAGCCGCCGCCGAAGATCTCGAGATAGACGCTGTAGCCCTTCTCGCCGAGATGGCTGAGGCAGAAGGCTGTCGTGCTGTCGAAGCCGGTGGCGATCACCCGGTCGGGCAGCGCCTGGGCCATCGCCTTCATCACCGCATTGAACACGCGATACGCTGGGATCATGCGGGCCCGCACCGGCGCCGGCGGCCGCGGGTTCAGCAGGGAACCGTAGGGCACCTTGATGCGGATCGGTCGCGCCATGCCCTCGTTGTAGGGGATGTCGGGGCTGGTCAGCACCGACTTCACGCAGGACAGCGCCGCCGACAGAGTGCTGGAATAGGGGCAGTTGAGGTTGCGCTTGACCTGCGGGCAGGTGCCTTCGAAATCGATCTCCACCGAGTCCTCGGCGATGGTGACCTTGGCCTTCACCACCAGCGGATCGTCGCTGAGACCGTCGTCGTCGACCGCATCCTCACCGTAGAAGGTGCCCTTGGGGGCCTGGGCGATGGCTGCCCGCACGCGGCGCTCGGAATAGTCCTGCATCTCCTTCATCGCCGCTTCGACCTTGTCGGTGCCGTAGCGCTCGCAGAGCTGCTTCACCCGCATCACGCCGATGGCGTTGGCGGCGAACTGCGCATTGAAGTCGCCGATCGTGAGGTCGGGCACGCGCACATTGGCGGCGACCAGGCGCTCGAAGGCGCCGCCGTTCCAGTCGCGCTCGAAACTGTACTTCGAGGGCGGGAAGCGCAGCCCCTCCTGATAGACGTCGGAGGCGTGGATGTTGAGGCCGGGCGCACCGCCGCCGAGATCGAGATGGTGCGCAACGGACGCGCCGAAGCCCACGACCCGGCCGCCGACGAAGATCGGCGTGAAGATGAAGACGTCCGGGATGTGCTGGCCGCCTTCGAAGGGATCGTTGTTGATCAGGAAGTCGCCTTCCCGGAGCGTGTCGACCGGATGGCGCTTGAGGCAGGCGCGCAGGGTCTCGCCGATCGGTCCCAGCTGCATGGGGATCAGCTCGGCCTGGGCCACGGTGTTGCCGTCGCGATCCATCAGGCCGGCCGAGCCGTCGCGCGCTTCGCGCAGGATGGTGGAGTAGGCCGAGCGGATCAGCTTCACGCCCATCTCGCGGGCGGCGGCGATCAGCGCCTGGCTGATGACGGCATAGTCGATCGGACCCAACTGGCTCATGTCGCTCTCCGCCTTCAGGACTTGCGCAGGATCAGGTTGTCTTGGGCGTCGAGCTCGGCGCCCCAGCCCGGCGGCACCCAGGTCGTCGCGGTATGACCCTCGATCACCGCCGGTCCCACGATCTTCTGGCCGGCGATCAGCGCTTCGGCGGTGTGCCGCGCGCAGTCGAGCCAGGCCTCGTCGTGGAAGATCTTCGCCTGCTCCGGTGCGCGCGCCGCCAACGCCTCGCGATCGAGCCGCGGCGCGCCGCCGATCGGCAGGGTGGCGCCGACCCTAAGGGTCACGATCTCGACCGGTCGGTCGAGCGTGGCGCCGTGCATGAAGGTGCGATGATGGGCATCGGCGAACAGTTCGGCGAGATAGGCGGCATCGAGCGTGCCGAGACGCTCGGCCGGGATCTCGACGCCGACCTCGAAAGCCTGGCCGACGAAGCGCATGTCGAGCGTGTGGGTGTAGTCGAGGTCGCCCGGCAGCTTCATCTCGGCGAACTGAGCGGCAAGGCGCTGGCGCATCTCGGCGAAGATGCGGCCGGCTTCCGTTGCCGCAGCCTCGTCGAGCTTCATCTTGCGCGTGACGGCGTCGAACTTGGTGTAGTCGGAGGCGACCAGCCCGTAGGCCGAGATCACGCCGGCATTGGGCGGCACGACGATGGTCGAGATACCGAGCTCCTCGGCGATGCGCGCGGCATGCAGGGGGCCGGCGCCGCCGAACGGCACCAGCGCATAGTCACGTGGATCGCGACCGCGCTCGGTCGAGACGAGCTGGATGGCGCGCACGATATTGGCGTCGGCGAGCTGCAAGGCCGAGGAGGCGGCCTGTTCGACGCTGAGGCTAAAGCGTGTGGCGACGGTTGCGAAGGCGTGGTGGGCGGCGTCGCTGTCGAGCGTCATGCGTCCGCCGAGGAAGGCGGCAGGACGGATGGTGCCGATCACGACATGGGCGTCGGTCGTGGTCGGTTCGCTGCCGCCGCGGCCGTAGCAGGCCGGGCCGGGATCGGCGCCGGCGCTCTGCGGCCCGGCGCGCAGCATGCCGCCGTCGTCGACCCAGGCGATCGAGCCACCGCCCGCGCCGACCGAGACGATGTCGAGCACCGGCGTGCGGATCGGCAGGCCGTCGATCTCGGTCTCCGAAGCGAGCGAGGGACGGCCGTCCTGCACCAGGCAGACATCGGTCGAGGTGCCGCCCATGTCGAAGGTGATGAGATCCTTGAAGCCGGACCTCGCCGCCTGTCGCGTGGCGCCGACCACGCCGGCAGCCGGGCCGGAATAGAGCGCGGTGATGGCGCTCTGGCGCATCGCGTCGGCGGGCAGCCGGCCGCCATTGGACTGCATCACCGTGAAGCGACCCTTGAAGCCCGACTCCGACAGCTTGTTCTCGAAGCGATGCAGATAGCCGTCGATCACCGGCTGGACGTAGGCCGAGAGCAAGGTCGTGGAGGCACGCTCGAACTCGCGGAATTCCCGCGCCACCTGATGGCTGCAGGTCACCAGCACGCCGGGCAGCACGGCCGAGATCATCGACGCGAGCTCTTTCTCATGCGCGGGATTGGCGTAAGCGTTCAGCAGGCAGATCGCCACGGCGCGATAGCCGCCCTCCTTCAAGGCGGGGATCAACTCGGCGGCGACCTTCGCGGTGTCGAGCGGTGTCTCGACCGAGCCGTCGGCGCGCAGGCGCTCGGCCGCCTCGAAGCAATCCTTGCGGCGCACCGGCGGGGCCGGTTTGGCATAGAAAAGGTCGTAGATGTTGCGCCGGTCATGGCGCTGCATGAACAGTAGGTCGCGAAATCCCGCCGTCGCGACGAAGGCGACCGCCGCTCCTTTGCGTTCCAGCACGGCATTGGTGGCGACAGTCGAGCCGTGGCCGAGATCCTCGATCCCCGCCAGATCGATACCCGAGGCGGTCAGCGCAGCGAAGGCGCCGATGTCAGGCGATTTCGGCGTGCTCGGCACCTTGGTGACGACGACCCTGCCGCCTTCGACGGCAACCAGGTCAGTGAAGGTTCCTCCGACCTCGACTCCGACGCGCATATTCGCTGCCTCCCTGCAGTGATGCTAGGGCGGTTCGGCACCAGGTGCCAGAGGCGCAATTCGGAAGCTCGTTCCGATAAAGCGCAGACCGAGACGCGCGACGACGCGCTGCGAAGAAAGGTTCGTCCGGCTGGTGCTGTAGAACAAGGCGCGTGAGTGCAGCACCGGCAGGCCCGTCCAGCCGGCGGTCGCGGCGGCGGCAAGGCCGCGGCCTCTGAAGCTTTTCGCCGTCGCCAGGCCGAGCTCTGCGCCGACAGCCGATAGTCGCGTGGTAAAAGCAAGCGAGGCGATCTCGCCGTCGACCATGGCGGCACACCACGGCGGCCAGAGATCCTCGATCTGCCGGAAGCCGAGGGAGGATAGTCCCTCGGGCATGCCGCGTCTGGACAGGGCCTGCACAAGGTCTTGGCCCTCTGGACTGTCGCTGGCGATCAGCGTTGCGCCGCCTTTGCAAGCCAGCACGTGCGGCAGTTCGTAGATCAATTCCTGCGTCGCCTGCATCGGCGCGACACCGTCACCCAGCATGTCGAGATATCGGTCGAGATGCTGCGGGCGGCTCTCGACGCCGGCAAGCGGCGGTTCGGACTCGGCCAGCGTTTCGATCTTGGCCGCTATTTCGTCGGCAATGTCGGTGCGCAGACGAAGGACATTGCCCGAGCCGCAGCCGGCCATCCAGAAAGCCGGACCCGGCGACCGATCGGGATCGTTTTCGCGATCGATGCGTTCATCGTGCGAGAGAAGAAAGAGCGTTCGGGCGTCGACCTCGAGCAGCTCGATGTCGGGCGTCAACGACCCTCCAGCTTCGACTGCAGCTCGGCGATCTGCTTCTTGAGCTCCTCGTTCTCCTCGCGCGCCTTGGCGGCCATGGCTTTGACGGCGTCGAACTCGTCGCGCCGCGGAATGTCCATGCCGTCCAGGATCTTGGCGATCTGATCGCGCACGCGGGCCTCGACCTCGTCCTTCATGCCGGTCAGCGCCCCCATGGCACCGCTCGCCACCTTGGTAAGGTCGTCGATGAAGGGATTGCGGGTTTGCATGACGTGTCTCCTGATGCGGCAAGTATGGGCGGCTGGTAGCATTCGGTGCAAGAAGGACCGGAGGACGCCGTGAGTTTGGTAAAAGTCGAATCGAGCGAAGGTATCACCACTATCACCATGACGCGGGCGGACAAGCGCAATGCCTTGTCGCAGGCGCTGTGTGACCAGCTCTACGATGCCTACCGCGCCTTTGAGGCCGGAGGCGACCATGTCGCCATCCTGCAGGCCGAGGGCCCGGCCTTCTGCGTCGGCGCCGATCTCAAGGAGCCGCCGGCCGCCATGTGGAAGGCCGTACCCCATGTCAGCCACCATCTCACCAAGCCGGTGATCGCCGCCACCCAGGGCTGGGTGATCGGTGGCGCGATCTGCATGGTGATGACCTGCGATCTCATGGTGTCGGCCGACACCACCAAGTTCATGTACCCGGAAGCCAAGGTCGGCGTATTCGGAGGCCTGATGCCGGGCATCGTCTCGCGCATGCCGCACAAGCTCGCCATGGAGCTGCTGCTGCTGGGCGAGGAAGTCTCGGTCAAGCGCGCCTACGACGTGGGCTTCGTGAACCGCGTCGTGCCGCTCGGCGAGGAGCGCAAGGAGGCACGGCGCATGGCCAAGGTGATCGCCGACTCCGCGCCACTGGTCATCCGCACCCTGCGCGACTTCGCCAACCAGACCCTGCCGCGCGGCCCCGCCGAGATCTTCGTGCCGGAGCGTTACAAGCTCGAGCAGATCGCCAACTCCGAGGATCGCAAGGAAGGCGCCGCCGCTTTCCGCGAGAAGCGGGCCGCCAAGTTCAAAGGACGATGAACAGGCAACGATGAACGGGGACAACGGGGGACGGTGAAGATGGGCAAGTTGCTGCTGGTCGGATGCGGCAAGATGGGGGGCGCCATGCTGGACGGCTGGCTGGCGCGCGGTCTTGCGCCGTCCGATGTCGTCGTGGCCGAACCGGTCGAGGCGATCCGGCCCAAGCAGGCCGGCCTGCGCCTCGTGACCTCGTCGAGCGAGATCGCCGAGGCGCCGGAAGTGATCGTGCTGGCAGTGAAGCCGCAATCGATGG
>MKRV01000083.1 GCA_001897995.1 Alphaproteobacteria bacterium 65-37
GAGCCCCTGACCCCCTGACATCGTCACATCGTCAGCACATCCGCAAGATTCAGCGAAGAGATGCGGTAACTGGCGCTTGGCATCACGGCGACCGCGCTGTGCTTGCTTGGTGGACGAACAGTCCGTCAGCTTGAGGTGCCAATGCCGGCATGGCACCAATGAGACGACCAACTGGAGTTCCCTGGGAAGGCGTGAGAGCCGACAACGGCCTGGCTAAAAAGTTGCCCTGAACGAGCGTGGCGAATAGCGGCGACTCTAGCCAGGGAGTCACACGTCGAGTGATGCCGGCCGTGCCGCCGACCTGCACTTCGCCAATCATTGGCGTGAGAATGGCGACATAGATCTGGGTCTCAGCCGGCAGTTCCCGGCCCGTCGTCAGGTGTTCCTCGTAGCGCGCAGGACCTGCATTGTAGGCGGCCAGAAACCCTGGCGAACCGTAGCGATCGTGCATCTCGCGCAAGTACGCGGCACCAGCAAGGATGTTGTCGCGCGGCTCGAAAGGATCGGAGCCCAGACCATAGCGGGCACGCAAATCAGCCCAGGTAGCGGGCATGATTTGCATCAATCCCATGGCACCCTGCGGCGAGACTGCGCCCTCGTCGCCGCCACTCTCTGCCGTCAATACAGCGCTGATCCAGGGAGCTGGCACGCCGAACCGCTGCGCGGCTTCGTGGACGAAGCTTGCGAAAGGATCGATGACAGGCGTGCTCCTGGACTGCGTGGCGACAACGGGTTCCGCGTACACCGCACCGGCAAATCCGGTCATCGACAACGCCAGTAGAATCAAAGCCATCGACATCGCCAATTGGGTGGCAATTTGCCGGACCTTGACCGGGACGGAGGACGGGTCGCGGCGCCGGTCGAACAGCAGAACGGCCGACTGAATGAGGGGGTGCTGCATGGTTAGTCCTTCTTCTCGATCCAAACGGGCTGCGCGCGGCCGATGACGGCGGACGCCGGGATCGGCCCGAAATACCGCCCGTCCAGCGAATCCGCCGACTGCCAGTTCATCAGGAAGAGTTCGCCCGCGGCGATGATGCGGCAGCCTTGCCAGACGGGCAGCCGCCGGCCCCTTCCGTCGCGCTCGCGTGCCGCACCCATCGCGATCGCATCGACAAAGATCGTGAGTCCCTCCCTGCAGACGGTCTGCCCGGGAAGCGCCATGACGCGCTTCAGCATGGGAACGGCGCGCGGCAGATAGCTGCCGTCTGCAAGGAAGGTTGCAAGTGGCTCCGACGGCATGACAGCGACCAGTTCGGTGACGTACCGCTCGTCGGTCGACTGCAGGCGGTAGAGACCCGGGGGGACACTTGCCGAGGCATTCCACATGTAGATTGGAAGCGGGCTCATACCGAGGGGCAGCGCCAGGATGCTAACACCGGCAAGCGTTGCTACGAGCGTCGGCGCCCGGCTAGTCACGAGTCAATCCGTTGCCGAAGAAGCCAGGCTTTGTGGCGCGCCCATGTGTAGGGCCTCAGCGCTTCGCCGGCTGACAAACGATTGTGAATGTGACGCCAATAGTCAGGTGCTGCATCCGCCGCATCGATGCTTAGCGATTCGACGATGTCGATCATCTGCAGCACGTGCTTGACCTTTGGCCAGCCGGAAGCACGCAGCAGGATGTCGCCGCCGGGGCGCACAAAAGGAACCGTTGCGCAGGCTTCGCTGGGTCGCACGGCACGCAGGATGTCGATACGCGACGCGACCGTGCCGTAGTCGTTGGCCGCCCAGCGCACGAAGGCAAAGATGCTGCCGGGGGCAAAGGACAGGACGCGCCGACGCCGATCGAGGATCTGCTCCTCTGCAGCGCGACCGAAGCGGATCCAATGCTCGGCTTGCTTCTCGAGCCACAGGAGCTCGACATGCGTGAGGTCGCTCAAGCGGCACCTCCGTTCTGTTTCGGGGGCGCGCGCATGATCAGTCCCCTTACCGGGCAGCCTGTTGTCGTTTTCCCTTGAATCGGAATCTGGGCGGCACGTGGTTTTCGAGTCTTTCCGCAGGTTTGGGCATCGCCGGATTTCCCTTGAATCATAGATTTGGTCCCTAAATCGTGAACTGACCCCTACATCTGGGCGTACACTCACCTCGCACGATTGTGAGTCGGAGGGAGCGATGAGACGCATCCCGCTCAGTCGGCGTTCGCACGTCACAGGGTTCCGGCCTCTCGACGGAGAGGCGGTCGAGCACGAGAGCGCGCTCGAACGAGACTTCGTGTTGCTGGTGAGCTTCCTCGACGCCGGCGCCGAGATCACGTCGCAGCCGCTGACGATCGAGTACCAGGACGGCGCGCGGCTGCGCCGGTACACGCCGGACTTCCGGGTGATCTGGAGCGACGGCCGCTCGGAACTGGTCGAGGTCAAGTACCGCACCGACTTGCGCGCCCAATGGGCGCAGCTTCGGCCAGGCTTTGTCGCTGCGCGTGCCAAGGCGACCGCGAGCGGCGGCCGCTTCCGCATCGCGACCGAACGCGGCATCCGCGGTCCGCTGCTGGACAATGCAAGGCGACTGCTGCCGTTGCGCGGAGCGCCACTCGATCCGGCCGCATCAGAACATGCTCTGCGCGCGGCACGATCGCTCAGCGATCCGACCTTCGGGCGGATCGTCGACGCGATGTCGTGCGAGAGAGCTTCGGCGCTCGGCGCGGTTTGGCGGCTCATCGCGCGCGGCACGCTCAGCACCGATCTCGCAGTGCCGATACGGCTCGATTCCCCGGTGAGGTCAGCATGACCGGCGCGGCCGACACACCCGATCTCACGGACGTGCCGGCCGTCGACTGGCATGAGGCGCGCCGTCGCTTCGAGGTGATCGGTGTTCTGGCGAAGTCGCCGGAACGATCGCGCCGCGATGCCGAGATGGCCGCTGAGACGCTCGGATACAGCGTCACCCTCGTTTATCGATTGCTGGCGCGCTACCTCGCCGACCCGCGCGTCACCAGCCTGTTGCCGCGTCGGCGCGGTCGACGGCACGGTCAGCTCCGCCTGCCGGCCGAGGTCGATGAGGTGGTTCAGACCACGATCGACGAGGTCTTCCTGAGCCGGCAACGGCCGCGCGTCAGCGATCTCGTGACCGAGGTGCGGCGGCGCTGCTGGACGCTGGGTCTGGCGAAGCCGAGCCGCAAGGCGATTGAACTGCGTATCAATCAGCGAGCGTCCGGCGAGATCCTGGCGAAGCGCGCCGGCCGCAAGGCTGCACGCGACCGCTTCGCACCGGCGACCGGCTCGCTGACGGCGCCGTGGCCGCTGGCGCTGATCCAGATCGACCACACGCTGGTGGACGTGATCGCCGTCGACATCACGCGGCAACCGATCCAGAGGCCGTGGTTGACAATCGCGATCGACGTCCACTCGCGATGCGTCGCCGGCTTCCACCTGGCGCTCGAGCCACCGTCCGCAACGTCGGTCGCGCTGTGCATCGCCCACGCCGCTCTGCCGAAGGCCGGCTGGCTGATGGCGCGCGGTGTCGCCGGCGATTGGCCCGTCCAGGGCCTGCCGGAGCGGCTGCACCTCGACAACGCCAAGGAGTTCCACTCCGAGGCGCTGAAGCGCGGCTGCGAGCAGTACGGGATCGGCGTCGATTATCGTCCGGTGCGCACACCGCACTATGGCGGGCACATCGAGCGGCTGATCGGCACGATGATGGGCAAGGTCCATCTCTTGCCCGGCACCACCTTCTCGGACGTGCGTGCCAAGGGTGACTGGAAGCCCGAGACGACCGCGGCAATGACGCTCGACGAGATCGAATGCTGGCTCGCCCACGCCATTGTCGGCGTCTATCATCGCGATCTGCATCGCGGCATCGGCACCACGCCGCTCGCGGCCTGGGAGCGCGGAATCCTGGGCGACGGCGAGACGCCGGGACGCGGCACACCGACCGCCGTCGCCGATCCGCGCCACTTCCTGATCGACTTTCTGCCGATGGAGCGCCGCCTGGTCCGCCGCGAAGGCGTGTTCCTGCACTCGATCGGTTATTGGTCCGACGTGGTGCGCACCTGGATCGGTGAACGCGAGCGCATGATCGTCCGCTATGATCCGCGCGACCTCAGCCGCATCCATCTGCTCGCGCCCGACGGGCGCTATTACGACCTCAGCTATTGCGACCTGCGACGGCCATCGATCAGCTTGTGGGAGCATCGGCTGGCGCTGAAGCGGCTGCGCGAGGACGGGCGCGCCGAGATCGACGAGGAGGCGATCTTCGCGGCGATCGATGCCATGCGCAACATTGCCGAACGCGCGAGCGTGGAGAGCAAGGTGGCACGCCGCCAACGGGAGCGGCGGCTGCGCCTCGACGGCGTCGTGGTGGAACGGCGCGCTGTCGCGACACTGCCCGAACCAGCTCCACAGATCGAACCATTGCCCGCCGATCAGCGGCTGTTCAAAAACGTGGAGGAGTGGACATGACGGACTCGTCCTATCCGCATCTGCTCCCGCAGATACGCGCCCTGGCCGATGCACCGGCCGAGATGCGCATCCGGCGCATCCGTGCAGATCGGTGGATTGGCTATGCACGGGCAGAAGCCGCCCTGTCGGCTATGGAGGACCTGCTGACGTTCCCGAAGCGGACGCGAATGCCGAACCTCTTGCTGGTCGGCCCCAGCAACAACGGCAAGACGATGATCGTCGAGAAGTTCAGGCGCGAGCACTTGTGCGGCGCCGAAACCGATCTCCGCGAAGGTGCGATCGCTGTCCCGGTCCTGAAGGTGCAGATGCCGCCGGCGCCGGACGAACGCCGCTTCTTCTCGGCGGTGCTCGAAGCGCTTGGCGCGCCTGATCGCAGCAACGATCGGCTGGCCGCCAAGCAGGACATGGCGATGCGGATGCTTCGCGCGACCAATGTGCGGCTGCTCGTCATCGACGAGGTCCACAACATCCTGTCGGGCTCGCGCGACCAGCAGCGCCGCTTCCTCAATCTGCTGCGCTGGCTCGGCAATGAGTTGCAGATCCCGCTCGTCGCGGTCGGCACGTCGGAGGCGCTGCGCGCCATCCAGAGCGACGACCAGCTCGCCAACCGGTTTACGCCGTTCAGCCTGCCGTCGTGGCGGCACGACGCCGAGTATCTGCGGTTGCTCAACACGCTGGAGGCGATGCTTCCGCTGCGCGAACGATCGGGCCTGGAGGAGCCGGCGTTCGCGCAGAAGCTCCTGAATGCGGCCGAGGGCATTCTCGGCGAGGTCGTGAACCTGGTGACGACGGCGGCGGTGGCCGCTGTCGCCGCCGGCGAAGAGCGCATTCGCATCGAAAGGATCGACGACATCGGCTTCATCCCTCCCACGGAGCGCCGGCGTGTCGCCGGCTGAGACATACGAGGTCGAGTTCCTCGACGCGGAGGTCGTCGAGGCGCCGCGCCTGCCGGCGCGTGTGACGCCGTTCCCGGATGAGGCGCTGGCATCGTGGCTGCTGCGGTTGGCCGATCCATTCGGCGTCTCGCCGAAAGCCCTGCTGCTCGGCGACGGTGAGGCGGACCGCGCAACGCATCCGGAATGGTGGCGCAAGCCTGATCCGCTCCTCATCGCAGCGGTCGCGCGCGGCACCGGCGTGTCGGACGATGAAGTTCGCGCGCTGAGCTTTGCCGACTGGCCGGATGACGGGCGCGATGACGCATTGCCGGAACGGTTTAGCCGTCAGCGCTTTACGGTCGAGCGGCCGGCGCGCCAGCCGCGCCGCATTGGCGTCTGCCCAGACTGCTTCGCCGAAGACGACATCCCTTACGCCAGGCGCACGTGGACGCTCGGCTGGTTGGCTGCCTGTCCCATCCACGGAACGGTGCTGGTGCGCGCCTGTCCCGAATGCGGGAAGAAGCTGCGGTTGCCCGCCCTGTCGTCTCGCGATCACTTCGCGCCGGATCGTTGTCCGCATTGCGCGTTCCGGCTGGCCCGCACCTCGACCAGGGCCGCGCCGGAGCCTGTGGTGCGCTTCCAGCAGCGTGTGCTCAGCGGACGGCCGAAGGGGATTGTCGATCTGCCCGAAGTTGGTGTGCTCGCTTGGTCCGTCGCCGTCGCGCTGTTCGACGTGCTGCTCGGCACCGTCTAGATCGACACGAAGCCGTTGGGTCGCGATCGGCTCTTCACGCGGATCGCCCGTGATCTGGGCGCCGAGCCATTCGGAGAGATCGCCGACGCTTATCAGGGCCTGGCAGTCCTCGCCTGGATGTTCGAGGCGTGGCCGACGCGCGCGCAGGCTGCTCTCGCGATCCTGGGCGCGGTGAGAGCGCGACGCCAAATGCAGCGCTGGCCCGGCCTCGACACTGATGTCCACGCCCAGGTCGAAGCGCTCCTGCTCGCAATATGGCCGGATCAGCAGCACCCAGCGGATCGGGCATGGTGGCGCGAATGGATTGAGAGCCTGCCGGAGACGGGGGACGATCTGCGCGCCCAGGCCGCTCGCGAGCAGCTGCCCCATCGACGCGCCCGTTTGATGGCGCTCGCCGATGTGCGCGACGGCCTGCCCGTTGAGGTGGCCGCCGAGGCTGCCGGCGTGATCGCACGAACCATCTACATCTGGCTGAGGCACGGTGCTGCGAATGGTCTCGATGCCGCGCTCGAACGGCCCAGGTGGCTCTACCTCACGGAGCCGCAGGTGATGGAACTCGCCGCATGGATTGCCGCCGCTCCACCCGATGGTCCCCGCTGGCGTTCCAACCGCGTGCAAGGCGAAGCGCTGCGTCGCTTCGGCACCGAGATCAGCATCCACGTCGCTGACCGCCTGCTGCGCCGGCATGGTCCTTGGCGTCGGCGGAAGGTCCTCAAGAAGAGGAGGCTCAGCGTTGCGCCGGTCTACGATTAAAGGGACACGAGTCCACGATTTAAGGAGCCGGTCACTCATTTATCGGCCCCAGTCCACGCTTTTGGGGGAACCGACACCCGTTATCCCCGACGGTGGATGAGTGGGGTCCGTTAGACAGATTCCGAAGGAATCTGGGTTAGAGAAGTTACGGCCGCACCAAGCCGTTGAGCGCCAAGGGAATTCCGGCGATTGCGGTCCCCGATAGCACGAGGATGGTGTCCCCGATGGCACGATGGTCGTCGTCCCCGATAGCACGAACGGAATCACAGCTTGTCCCCAGAACGCGAGCTCCGACCATTCCGGTGCAATGCCTTTGCAAATGAGTTGCCCAGGATGGGCGCGAACGCCAGCCGTTCAGCGCCGCGCGGCCCGCGCTCGATGACCAGCCGGTAGCCCGGCAGCGTCTGGCGGCGTACGATCTCGCGCACGTCGTAGGCGAAGTGCTTGAGGGGCGAGAGGCTGCCGGATTTGGCATGGAGATGCAGAAAATCGAAGCTCCAGCCGCCGGCCTGTCGGCCACCGTGCTTGCGGACGATACGGTAGAGCCAGCGCTCGAGCCCGCCAGTCAGATCGAAATACCCCCGGTCGATCGTGAGCACGAGCGCATCGTCCATCACGCCGGCATAGAACCAGTCCGGCAAGATCAGCTCGAGCCCGAGTGGGCGGCCGTTCGCGTCGGCGGTCTCCTTCCACTCGTTGATCCAGGAGAAGCGGTGCCGCCGGCGTTCCGCCGGCTGGCGAATAGAGGTCTGCACCGTCGTCGATTGCAGCCGGTCAAGTGCGGCCTTCAGGCGATCGTAATCTCGTGCACCGGTGCCGCGGCCGACGAAGGTCAGGATCTCGTAGGGTGTCGCCGCCATCAGCCGAGAGGTCTTCATCCCGGCATCCCGCGCCTCCACAATCTGCGAGGCAGCCCAGATCAGCACGTCCGCGTCCCAGATGGTCGCCATGCCGTGTTCCGGCACAGCCTCGACTCGGATGCTGATGGTACTGACGCGGAAATCGATCGGCACGACGCGCTTGGACTTGGCGAGCGAGAAGAACGGGTAGGCCATGAGATCCTGCGCATCGCGCGGTGCGAGATCGCCGGGCAGTGCCCGAAACAGGTCGAGCTGATCCCGCTCAGACGTCCGTCTGCGCTGCAAGGGCACGTCGCTCTCCCAGCCGATCAGCGCCGAACGCGGTCAGCATAGGCGGGCGACACCGCAATGTGCCGCTTGGCCGGGAGCACGGTCCCAGCACCGGGATCCGACGTCGAGGTCTTGGTACCGCGATCGGCCCAGGCCCTCAGGTCATCCAATGCGTAGACGACGCGACCGCCGATCTTGCGATAGGCTGGACCCGTGCCGTAGGTCCGATGCTTCTCCAAGGTGCGTCCGGAGAGGCTGAGAAAGCGTGCGGCTTCAGGCGTGCGCAGATAGCGTGGCGGCAGGCCGGCGGTGGGATCGGGCATGCGAGAGGCTCCGTGGTCCTGACGAAGGCCGTCGACGGCGGCGGCGGGACATTGGCCACGGTGGCGAAGAACGATGGCGAAGAGGGATGACGGAGTGGGATGCCTTCCTTGGCGGCACCCTCGGGTCAGGACAGATGCCGCGCTAGCGACCGCCGCGCAACAGCTTGCGGTAGCCGCCTTGCATGGCGACGACGGCATCCTTGACGAGCCGGATGGTCTGGCCGCGGATCGAGGATGTCTTCCAGGAATACCGGACGACCGC
Organism: Alphaproteobacteria bacterium 65-37; assembly: GCA_001897995.1. Classification (GTDB taxonomy): domain Bacteria; phylum Pseudomonadota; class Alphaproteobacteria; order Reyranellales; family Reyranellaceae; genus Reyranella. The sequence goes on from MKRV01000083.1 coordinate 8,495, forward strand.
ACCGTGCCCATAAAGGGCGTCCGCTATCTCACGATAGGTAGCCTGCGCCATGTGGCCGTCGAGAGCGCGGACCATCAGCACGAGGCGCCGGCGCAAGCGTGCAGTCAGCGCCCAGCCCTTGGGAAGAGGCACCAGAGCCTCGCCGGCCAGTCGACGCTGCAGTCGCAACAGTCCACCGACACGGAGCAGGACATGCTCGTCCAAGGGGATCAGGGCGGCCATCGGCTGCCCAGGACACAAGCCGTGCAGCCACAGTTGGTGAGCGCCCGCGGTGCCTTGGAGCAGGACGTGAAGGTCGTGTGAATGACGGAACGCCAGGGATAGAGAGCCGAGATCGGCAAGGCGAAAGCGACGCACTTTGTCGAAACCGTCCGGAGCCGGAACCAGAATCACACTGTGAGGCAGTAGCTCCGGCCGCCAGACTACCGGAGCGTCCGCCGCTGGCAATTCGGGAGGTAGACGAAAGACCAGTCCCCATCGTTCTCCAATGGTCGCCGCGGCCTGCGCCCCTCCTTCGGCGTCATCGGCAATTCGGCTGTAGTCCTTGCGGTAGTCGGGATTGCGCCGCAGAAACTCCCAGGCGAAGCCCGCGCGGTCGAGCTGGCTCAGCGTTTCTGCAGCGCTTGACGATCTCCAGTCCGATCTCCCTGGCATGCGTGACCTCCGCGATCCAAGAGCCTGCGGGGCGAGAGAGTTCGGACATATTCACGCTTGGGTGGAGATAGGAAGACCCTAAGGCTCGAACGCGCGATGCATCGAGATGCAGAGAATATATTTGCCAACGAGTCGAACTTGCGACCCTGCGGATCAATCCACAGGCGGCCGCAGCAGGTCACGGTAGCCAGTCTCTGTCATCCAACGTGCACGCGCCAGATGGCTATCATGTACAATGCGCGCGCGCTCGGGTTCACGCGCGGGGTCAAGACCAAAGACGATCCATACGGCTTCATGCCAATCGGCACCTTCCTCAGCGGCATCTAGCAGACGAAGATACGTCACGAGATGCCGTTCATCGTAGGGCGTGAGTTTCGTGCTGATCGGCGGGCTGTCGTCGAAGGCTGGTGTGCTCATGGAAGGCACCTCCAAGCATCCAGATTGCGATTATTCATGAACGCTGGCCACAGGATAGTCACAGCCAAGCTCGTTCTCTTGATGCGAACTGTGCATCGCGCGGTTCTCGAGCGCGCACCACCGACGGCTGTGGAAGCTCAATCGATAGCACACTTGCGCCATGAGCATGGCGTAGAAGAACATCGATCGGGGCCCAAGGCGACGCTCCATGTCGGGGCGCCTATTATAGTTTGGACCAGCCGCCCCCGACCACAGGTTGCGGCGGCTGAGCGTCGACCACGAAGAGAAGTATGAACCTGAGCGTATGAACCTGAGCGGGGGTCTTCTTTCCTTCTGGTGCATTGGCGTGGCTCTCCTGAGTCGTTTGTCGAGAATACTCCGTGGTGAAATACTCGACAACGGCCGTCTCTCGTGTCCATGGAGATACGAGAGGTTCTGGCCGCCAACCTGAGGCGATGCCGGCGCGCTGCTGGTCTGTCGCAAGAAGAGCTCGCGCATCGCGCCGGGATCGACAGGACCTACATCAGCGCGCTCGAACGATGCCAATACGCGGCCGGTATCGATGTGGTCGATCGGCTTGCCGGTGAGCTCGGTATGGAGGCCGCCGATCTCCTGCAACGCCCTGCAACGGCCGAGAACACAGCGCGGGGCAAGGGTAAGGTTTGACGAAGCGAGAAATACGTAGTGCCAAATTATGCGACTGTCTTCTATCTTGCGGATGGACATCCGTAGGGTCTTCGGAGCCCATGTCATTGCGATCGAGCGCGGCCTGTAGAAAGCGACTCTCCTCGAGATCTAGCGGGCATCGCAAGCGCTGGGAGGTACGGCCAGCCGATCTGCTTGAAGCGAATGCGCCCAAAGCGATAGACTCATAGCGCGACGGATCGTTACCGAAAGGCGAAGACGCCCTTCCCTCCCTTCAACCGAAGGGCGGCTTCGTGCGGCCGCCAGCCCCTCCCAAGCGGCCGCATAGAGCCGGGTCCGGCGCAGCCGGACGCGCCCGCCTATGCTAAATTGAATATCTGCTCGGACGAATGATCCGTCCTTTGTGCGGCCCGCAGCAGCATTCGAAAAGTGAATACTCTGTCGGCGAGGCTGCTGTTCTCATCGGCGTCACGGCCTTCACGCGCATAGCAACAAAGACGCAGAAAACCCCGCCCGGCGGACCGGGCGGGGCCTCGGGGGCGTCGGCTTACTCGCCGTTCTTCTTGCGGCTGCGCGACCAGATCAGGGTAAAGCCCTCGCCGTCCTCGTCGTCGAACAGGTTGGCGAAGATCGGCGCGTTGAAGCTCGGATCGTCGAGCTTGAGCGAGAGGTAGTCGCGGCCCTCGTTGGAGCGCTTCGACCAGGCGGCCCCGATCTCGGCGCGACCGACAAAGACCCGGTGGCTCGGGGCGGCGTCGCTCGAGCGATTGGCCTCGGGGACGATGCGGACGCCCTTGGTCTGGACGCTCAGGGTCACGATCTCGCCCTGGTACTCGTTGCCGGACTTCTTGAAGGAACCGATGTTAGCCATATGACTTCTCCTTGCTGTTTCGAGCCCCGCGACCATCGCGGCCTCGATGGCGATCGTTTGCCGGAGGCGATCGACGCTGCACCCGCTCGCGGGCCGGAGCACAGCGGAGGATGGCGGCGGAGCGACTTTCTTGCCTCGCGAGGAATGGGCAAAGTCCAGGGGAAGAAAGTCGCTCCGCCGCCGTTGCGGCTCAGGCGATCGAGGCGCAGCCGTCCTACGGCTAGATCAAGCCAAGGAGAGGCCGTGGGTCGCACGCCGAACAGCATCCTCACGAGAAGTCGTGGCTAACCTGAAGGGTCCTGCACAAGAGGGCTGGCATGCCGGGCGAAGAGAAGGCGGCCGTGACGTAGAAAAAGGACGGCATCGGCCCAGCCAACCGGGCGCAAACGATGAACCCGCCACAGCATCTTGTCGGCCGTGCCGAAGACACGGGCTCATCGAAGCACTATCGAGGGCTGCGTTCGTGCCACCGCATGATAACGAGCATTCACCACCCACCTTCGCCAACTTGTTTGACGATGAGGATGCGGAGAGCGTCATCGTCTCTGGTCGTGCGGCCGCCAGCCGATCGGCGAGTGAGCTCCCTCGGTGCCCTGTCCGTCCGACGGCGGAACAAGCAGCGCCATGCGCGAGAAGGCCGTGACGCCAGAGAGAACGGCGCCGACAACGGCAAATGCCACCTGCCAGCCGCCGGCGGACATGCCGATGCCGGCCAGCGCAAACGACACCTGATAGCCAGCGACCGTTGCCGGCACGGCATAGAGCAGACCGATGATGGCCCGGATCCGCGGCGTGCGGGTGGCGGCAAAGGCTATCTGTCCAAGCGCCAAGGTCGCGCCGCCGATCACAAGCCCCACGATGATCGCACCGATGACACCTGCCCCGCTGTGAAAGGCAGCGAGACCCGTGGTCAGTCCGGCAAGGAAGGGAAGCGCATAGATGGCGAGCGTGAACAGGAGCCAGCAGAACGAGCCGAGGCCGAAGACGCTGAGAACGATGCCGATGACAAGCATGGTGGATCTCCGTGACATGGGTCGAACGGCTGCGCCTTCCACCACCACCATGGCGCGATCTACTTACTGTCGAATGTGAAGTTGGCCAAAAGGCGGCGCTTATGCGCCGCCCGTGCCGAAGCGCCAGACCGGGATGCCGAGCTTTCTGGCCTTGTCGGCGAGGTTCTCCTGGATGCCCGAGCCGGGGAAGACGATGACGCCGGTCGGCAGGACCTCGAGGATCTGGTCGTTGCGCTTGAAGGGCGCTGCCTTGGCGTGCCGGGTCCAGTCCGGCTTGAACGGGATGTGCAGCACCTTGCGGGTGTCGGCCCAGCGGGCGGCGATGCGCTCGGCGCCGGTCGGCGAGCCGCCGTGCAGCAGGACCATGTCGGGATGCTTGACGCGGACCTTGTCGAGGGTGCTCCAGATCAGGCGATGGTCGTTGAAGTCGGCACCACCGGTGAAGGCGATCTTGGGACCGGCGGGCACCAGCAGTTCGGTCTCGGCCCGGCGGCGGGCGGCCAGGAAGTCCCGGCTGTCGATCATTGCCGCGGTGAGCGCGCGATGGTTGACCATCGACCCAGTGCGCGGCCGCCAGGCCGAGCCGGTATGGACCTCGAAGCGATCGGCGGCCTGGTCGCGGAAGACCTCGATGGCGTTGCGGCGTTCGATCAGGGTCAGGCCCTCGGCGACGAGACGCTCCAGCTCGACCGATCGGACCTCCGAGCCGTTCTGCTCCTTCTGGCTGCGGCGTTGCGACTGCTCGTTGCCGTCGAGCTCGCGTTCGATCCGGTCGGTGGCGCGGTGGAACAGGTTGACGGCCGACCACAGCAGCTCTTCGAGATCGGGCTCGAGGCGGGTGTCGGTGAGTGTGGAGACGAACGCATCGAAGATGTCGGCGACGGCGCCGGCGATGGTCGGCGCTTCCGGCAACGGCCGGGGATCGGGCTCGTCCTGGAAGGGACGATGACCATAGAGCTGCAGCTCAGCGAGGACGTGATCGGTCGGGGATGACGCGTGCACGGGCTCGAAGTCGGGATCGTCGCGGTCGGTCGCCATGATGATGTCCTTTGTCGGATCGGCCGCGCCCATCGCGGCCTTCGCGGGCGTCGACAAACGGCGGGCAGAACGGGCCTGCACCGCTTGCGGCCGCAGCGCAGCGGAGGACGGCGGGCCGAGGCTTTCTTGCCTCGCGAGGAATGCCGGCTTCAGCCGGCAGGGGAAGAAAGCCGAAGGACCGCCGTTGCGGGACCGGGCGGCCTGCCGTCCGATCGCCCCTCTAGAAGGCCGGGGCGCGCTCTCGCCCGATCCGAAGGACAATAGAGCGACCGGCCACGAAGCGATTCGCCGTGCCCGTGCTCATCCCGTCGCGGCCGTCGCCAAGTCCAGGAAGCGAACGATGTCCTGCGGGGCGAGCTGCCGGCGCAGGGATGCCCGGAGCCTTTCGACGCCCAGGCGGCGGAGATCCTCGTTGAAATCGTCGAAGCAGGGCGACAGCGTGAATGTCTCGATCCCGATGGCTTCGGCACAGCCGTTCAAGCTCGCCACTGCGTTGTCCCCGGCCGGATCGGCGTCGCGTGCGATGTAGAGACGGCGCAGCGTCGGTGGAAACACAAGCGCCGCCAGGTGGTTGGCCGAGAGGGCAGCCACCATTGGCAGGGTCGGCACGGTGATGCGCAGCGACAGCATGGTCTCGATCCCCTCCCCGGCGGCCATCACATCGTTTGCGACGCCGAAGCGGACACCATGCCCGAGGAGATGACCCATGGCCCGTCGCGGCGAGCCGATGGGCGCCTTGTCTTGGCCAGACCGGTCGAGCCAGGTGCGGTGCACTCCGGTGATCCTGCCGCCAAGGTCGGTCACTGCGGCGATCAGTGCCGGCCAGGTCTCGGTCGGGCTGTCCTCGTCGGGCCTGTAGTAGCATCGTGGATGGAAGCGCAACGCGGTGGCGCCGGCGAGCGAGGTTATCGCCCTTCCTCCAAGGTAGACCTCCGCAAGAGTGCCGCCGATCGGCTGCGACATGGCGAAGAGCCGACGCGCTGCTTCGGGCGAACCAACGGCACTACCCCGCGTCCTGCCAGCCGGCGTCCTTGTCTTCTCCGGTTCCGGACGCGGCAGCGACAGGAATCGACGTGCTTCCTCGGCAACGTCCTTGAACTCGAGAAGGCCGCAGCTCTCACGGATGACGTCGAGGAGATCGCCATGTTCGGCCGAGGCAGCGTCGGTCCAATGCCCGGCAGCGCCACGACCGGAATCCGGTCCGCTGAGGCGGACGAACATCGACCGCCCGGGCGTGTTGCGCACGTCGCCCACCGTCCAATAGCGGCCCTGGCGTCGGCCGTTGGAGAGATAGTGACGGCATACCGCCTCGGCATCACGGGCGAGGCGGCGCGCCAGATCGGAGGCGTCGCGGGGCATCACGCACCTCCCCGCGTGCTGGCGTTATGTTGCGCAAAGGTTGTCGATCGTCCGCAGGCCAGCGCCCAATCGCGGCTGCGCAACATAACTCTCGACGCAACATAATCGGTCCATTTGCCGGCGGCACCCTTGCCATGGTCCGGCCCGCTCAGGCGGACGAACAGGCTGCGGCCTCGGTTGTTGGCAACATCGCCGACCAGCCAGTAGCGGCCTTTGCGATGGCCGTTCGAGAGATAGTGACGGCACACCGCCTCGGCGTTGCGCGCGAGGCGGCGGGCCAGGTCGGCGGCGGACGACGACATGGCCGCCCCCTCACGCTGCGGCCCGATCGGCGATGCGCACGATCGGATGGTGTTCCATCAACCCGGCGAGAATTGCGGGACCGGCGGCGCCGGTCGGCACGAACAGGCGCAGCTTCCAGGCGATGATCTCGGAGATCAGCCCCATCGCCTTCAGGCGTTCGACCATGCCGTCAGTGAAGCCGCAGAGTTCCACCCGGAACAGGCCCATCACCCTGGCGCGGCGAAGTGACAACCCGTCCTGCAGCTCGAGGATGGTTCGACCGTCGAGTACGGCGGCCCAGGCATCCGCCGGTGTGATGCTCACGCCATCGGCGCTGACGGCTTGCGCCACCCAGGCCGGCGACACCAGCCGGCCGATCACGCGCTCGCCGGCATCCGTCTGCAGGCGGTAAACCCGCATGGAATCATCCGGCAGCCGCTTCCAGATCGGCAGCAACAGTCCCGTGACGACGTGGAGATCGCTCTCGGTAAAGGCGGGAATCTCGACGAGTTCCCGCTCCCACGCTTCAGTGAACGCGACGCGATCGGCCTGCTCCCAATGCGTCTGGTCCAACGTCGCCAACGGCATCGCTGTCCGCTCCATTGGTCGCAGCAGGCGGACACGGCGTTCGACCTCACCATCGTCGAGCATGAGGCTCGGCGCTGGAACCTGCACGGCCGCGCGGCCGGACTGCGCATTGGCCAGCAGCATGGTGCGCGGATCGTCCGCGCGATCCAACGCCTCGGCGAGTGAGAACGGCCGATTGCGCTCCCGCCGACGGATGGTGAACACCTGGGTCTCCGCGCCGGTCTGCGGATGGGTATAGAGCGAGCGCCGGTCGGTCACGACCAGGCTCTCGGCGGTCAGTGTCTCGACGCCGACGTCGTAGGTCCCGAAGGCCCGCGCCCCCTCGATCTTCGCCCGCAGAAGATCCTCGAACACGCCGAACAGCGTGTTCTGAAGATCAATTGTGAGCGCCAGCAGCCGATTGAGGAAGGTCGTGATCGGCGGCAGCTCCTCGCGCAGGCTGCCGTCCTGGTTGGTCAGATGCAGGCCGGTGGCGTCCTCGAAGGCATATAGCGAACAACCCTCGACCTTGCCGGCGAACAGCAGGAGGTAGAGCTGGCGCAAGGCCGCACGGCCATAGGGGGATTCGAGATTGTCGTCGGCCCGGAACAGGCCCTGGCCACCGGTCTGGCGCTGGCCCTTGGTGATGGCGCCCAAGGTGTCGAGACGGCGGGCGATGGTCGACAGGAAGCGCTTCTCGGCCTTCACGTTCGTGGCGATCGGCCGGAACAGGGGCGGCTGGGCCTGGTTGGTGCGATTGCTGCGACCAAGTCCCTGGATGGCGGTATCGGCCTTCCAGCCCGCCTCCAGCAGATAGTGCACGCGCAGGCGCCGGTTCCGGGCGCCCAGGTCCGCATGGTAGGAGCGGCCCGTGCCGCCCGCATCGCTGAACACGAGGATGCGCTTGTCATCATCCATGAACGCCTGCGCCTCGGCCAGGTTGGCGGAGCCCGGACGGTTCTCGACGCAGAGCCGCTCTTTCTTGCGCACGATCCGCCGCGACCGGCCCGTCACCTCGGCGACCAGATCGGTGCCGAAGCGCTGCACGATCTGGTCGAGCGCGCCCTGCACAGGAGCGAGCGAGGCCAGCCGCTCGATCAGGCGGTCGCGGCGCTCGACGGCGTCGCGGCACTGGACCGGCTGGCCGTCGCGATAGACCGGCCGCGAGGAGAGATTGCCCTCGCCGTCGGTGAAGGACTCGAAGAGCTGGGTTGGAAAACTGTGCGCCAGGTAGTCGAGCACATAATATCCCAAGTGCACGTTATGCTGAGTTGGTGTGGTCAATGGCTTGATTC
>MKRV01000084.1 GCA_001897995.1 Alphaproteobacteria bacterium 65-37
GCCGCCAGCGCCGCCGTGGTATCGCCGGTACCGCAGCCGACATCGATCAGCCGTTCGCCGGGCCGGGCCGCAGCGAGTGCCAGCACCGCCTTGTTGATGTCGACCAGCGAGCGCTGGATACGCCGATAGGCGGCGAGCCAACCCTGCCCGCCGGCGCCTTTCCAGAACGCCGACTGCTCGGCCGCGAGGTCTGCGGCGCTCTTCACGCCGGCCCGCCCGCAGCTCCAGTCGCCAGCTCGCGCGGCATGTAGTTCACGAACGAGACCCGCCAGGCGTGGCTGGGATCGGCCTGCTCGAAATGCTCGATCAGGGTCAGCGACACGTTGTCGATCTCGAAACGCACCGCTGCCTCGGGATGCAGGTTGAAGGCGTGCGCCAATGCGGCGCGGATCGTGCCGCCATGCGCCGTCGCCACGATGTCGCGGCCTTTGTGCTCGGCGGTCAGCCGATCGATGCTGCGCACCGTGCGATCGCGCAGGTCGACGAAGCTCTCGCCGCCCGGCGGGCGATATTCCGGCGGCCCCAGCCAGAAGAGATGGTTGTTGGCGTGGTTCTCGGCGATCTCGATATAGGTCAAGCCCTGCCAGTCGCCGAAATGCTGTTCGGCGAGATCGGGATCGATATGGAGCCTACCCATGTCGGCGCCGGCCTTGGCGAGATGCTCCGCCGTCTTGCGCGCCCGCAGCAGGTTGGAGGCGTACCAGACCGCGCCCTTGGGCAAGAGCTTCGCCTGGTGGCGGAACAGGTCCTCGTTGCTCACGTCGCAGTCCTTGTCGGACTGCCCGTAGCAGCGGCGTTCCGGATTGGGGACCGGCGCGTGCCGCACCCACCACCAACGCGTGACCGATCCGGTGATCTTGGCGCCCGTCGCCATGCTGTCCTCCGCGAGCTTTCGAACGGCCGCCTTCTTAGCGGCCGATGAAGAGCGCCGCCACCACGAGGAAGGCGATCTCTGCCTTTTGCTGGACGGCGCCCAGCGTGTCGCCGGTGTAGCCGCCGAGCCGCTTGGCGATCCAGCGGGCCGCATAGATACCGGCACCGATGGCGATCAGCGGCGTCAGCAGGGCTGCGAAAAAGCCCTTGCCCAGGAGCAACAGGAAGGCCAGCACTGCGCCCAGCGCAATGGTCAGCCAGACGTCGTTGTCGGTCGGCTTGCCGGCGCCGGCGCCCAGCCCGTCTGAATGGACCGGCCCATAGGCGAGCAGCGGATAGGCCAGGACCGATCGCGACACGGCGTGGGCGCCGATCAGCACGACCAGGCCGGTGGCGCCGCTGAACTGCGCCAGGCAGGCGACCTTGATCAGGACCGAAAGCGCCAGCGCCAGCACGCCAAACGTACCATTGCGGCTGTCGCGCATGATCTCGAGCCGCCGTGCCGGCTCCAGCGCGTGCGGACCGAGCCCATCGGCGGTGTCGGCCAGGCCGTCTTCATGCAGGGCGCGCGTGATCAGCACGGCCGCGCCAACCGCCAGGACGGCCGCCAGCCAGCCCGGCCCGGCGATGCCGCGCACGATGGCGAAGACCAGCCCGGCCGCCAGGCCGATGCCGGCGCCGATGAACGGCAGCACCGGCAGCACGTCGGCGAGCTGCCAGCGCGGCAGGCCGACATCGAGCTTCAGGCCGGTGAAGAAAGTCGCCTGCTCCTTCGCAGCCTGCAGCCACTCGTCGAACGACGACGGGCGATGGCCACTGGAACCGAAAGGAGGATCGTTGGGGCTGCTCATGGTCCGGTCAATATAGGGTGACCCACGCCCGCCATGAAGGCGGTAAATCCATACTCGAGCCGTTCTATAGGCCGGCCTTCACAAGGCCCTCGCGGAGATGCTGAAGATCCGCGTCGTTCGCGTAATGCATGGTGGCCAGGAACTTCTCCAGATCGAGCTCGGGATCGAGCTGCCGCAGCCGCATTACATGCGCCGACGAAGCGGTCCGATCGCCAAGCCATCCGTAACAGGCCGCGATGAAGGCGTGCTGCTGAGCGTCCATCGTCGACAGATGCATGAAGTCCTCGACGGCCTGCGCATACTGCCGGCCGACGAAGTGTGCCTTGCCGAGATGACTCCAGAAGCGCGCGGGATGGTGCGGGTTCAATCGCATTGCCTTGCGGATCCACTCGAGCCCCTCCTGTGCCTGTCCGAGCCAGGTGAAGAGCTCGCCCATCTGGACCACGACGAGATCGTAGTTGGGATTCAGCTCCAGCGCCCGATCCTGATGATAGCGGGCTCGATTCATATCGTTTCGCACGATCGCGACTGCGGCGAGGATGCGATGGACGTCGGGGTCGTTGTCGTCGAGCGCCATCGCCCTGTCGAGCTCGAACGCGACCTCGTTGAAAGCCGCGTCCTTGTCCTCGCACCAGCCATAACCCCAGCCCTGACCGAGTATGCACCCGCGCCACGCGTGGGCATGAGCGTAGTCGGGATCGAGCTGCAAGGCCCGGTCGATCAGCTTCAGCGCCTCGGCGTTATCCTGGCGCGTGCTGCGGTGGTGCAGGACTTTGGCGGCCAGTACGCATTCGTAGGCAGCCAAGCTGGACGGCTTCAGGCGGGCGAGCTGGTCCTGCTGCGCCGCTTCGAGCCGGCCCGGCAAGGTCGCGACGATCGCCGAAGTGATCTCGTCCTGAATGGAGAAGATGTCGTCGAGCTTGCGGTCATAGCGCTCGGCCCAGACATGCGCGTCGCTCGCCGTATCGATGAGCTGCACCGATACGCGCAGCCTGTCGCCCGATTTGCGGACGCTGCCCTCCACCAGATAGCGTGCGCCCAGCTTCTGCGCGACCTCGCGGAGGTTCGCGGCGTGGCCCTTGTAGACGAACGTCGACGTACGCGAAATCACGAACAGCTCGCGGCGGCGGCTGAGCTCCGTGAGGATGTCCTCGGTCAGTCCGTCGGCGAAGTATTCCTGCTCCAGATCGCCACTCATGTTGGCGAACGGCAGCACCGCGACCGTGGGCTTCACCACGGCGGCCTTCGTAGGGGCATGCGCGCCGCCTGGCGCCAGCCTCTGTTCCGGTGGCGGAACAACGACTCGGTAGAGCCGCACCGGCCGGCTGATATTCTTCAAGAGTTTCTCGCCCAGATCCTCGAAGGCGACATCGACGCGGCCATCGATCTGGTCGTGCACGGCGGCGGTGACGCAGATCCCGCCGATCTCGGCGAGCTGCTCCACGCGTGCCGCGATATTGACGCCATCGCCGTAGATGTCGCCGTCCTCGAAGATGATGTCGCCGAGATTGATGCCGATGCGAAAATCGATGCGCCGGTCGCTGGCCACATCGGAATTACGCCGCCCCATCCGCTCCTGAATTTCGATCGCGCACCTGGCCGCATCGGCGACGCTCTGGAACTCCACCAGCATGCCGTCGCCGGTGGTCTTGATGATGTTCCCCTGGTTCTTGGCGATGGCAGGGTCAATCAGCTCGATGCGATGAGCGCGCAATCGCGCGAGCGTCCCGCGCTCGTCCACCTCCATCAGCCGGCTGTAACCAACCATGTCGGCCGCCAGCACCGCCGCAAGCCTGTGATCCATCGGCTTTACTCCGGAAGGCGCCCTGCATCGTAGAAGGGCCGCCCGGCCGGGGCAATGAACCGAATGGCCCGGCCCGAACCCGCCACACGGCCCGGCGACACAGTGGGGCGCGACGAAAACGGCCGGAAATGCGGGCCGTTTGGGCTGGCCTCGGTGCGGCAAATATAGGAAGGTCCGCGCCCTCATGAGCACTCCTACGACAGCCAAATCCGCCGCCTCCTTCGACGAAATGCGCCGCATCCTGCGCGAGCTGCCGGGGCCTGACCTGGAGGCGCAGACGCGCGTCGTGCAGCGCCAGACCGAGCTGACGAAGCCCGCCGGCTCGCTGGGACGTCTGGAGGAGATCGCGGAATGGCTGGCGGCCTGGCAGGGCCGCGCCCAGCCGCGGGTCGAGCGGCCGCGCATCGCGGTGTTCGCCGGCACCCACGGCGTGGCGGCCCGCGGCGTCTCGGCCTATCCGCCCGAGGTCACCCAGCAGATGGTGAAGAACTTCCTGAACGGTGGGGCAGCGATCAACCAGCTCGCCGCCGCGATCGACGCCGATCTGCGCATCTACGAACTCGACCTCGCGCATCCCACCGGCGACTTCACGCAGGGGCCGGCGATGAACGAGACGCGCGCCGCCAACGCCATGGCCTACGGCATGATGGCAGCCGAGCCCGGCATCGACGTGCTGTGCCTGGGCGAGATGGGGATCGCCAACACCACCGCGGCGGCGACGCTGTGCGCCGCTCTGTTCGGCGGTACCGGCGAGGACTGGGCCGGCCCCGGCACCGGCGTCGCCGGCAAGGCGCTGGAGCACAAGATCGCCGTCATCGACGAGGCGCTGGCGCACCACAAGGAAGCGATCGCCCGTCGTGACCCGCTGGAGCTGCTGGCAGCGGTCGGCGGCGAGGAGTTCGCGGCCATCATCGGCGCCATCGTGGCCGCCCGCATGGGCCACATCCCGGTGTTGCTCGACGGCTATGCCTGCACCGCCGCCGCTGCCGTGCTGCACGCCGTCGACCGCCGTGCCCTCGACCACTGCCTGGTCGCCCATCGCTCCGCCGAGCCCGGCCACGACCGTCTCCTGAAGGCGATCGAGCGCCGGCCGCTGTTCGACCTCGACATGCGGCTGGGTGAGGCCTCGGCTGCGGCCCTCGCCGTGCCGCTCCTGAAGGCTGCTGCCGCCTGCCACAACGGCATGGCGACCTTCGCCGAGGCCGGCGTATCTTCGAAGGATGAATAGACGATCCCTGCTCGCGGCCTCCTTGCCGCTCCTTGGCTTGCCGCTTCTCGCTCTGCCGATGGCGCCGGCGTTCGCTCATCCGCCGCGCCAACCCGATTCGGCTGAAGCGCAGAAATTCATCCAGGAAGTGACGGCCTTCCGCGAGAAGCACGCCAAGGCCATCAAGGACAAGGATTTCGCGACCCTGCGTGCGGCCTATGCCGACAGCTATACGCACACCCACGGATCGGGAAAGCTCGACAACAAGGATGCCCGCATCGTTGCGGCCATGGCTGGCGAACCGCTGATCGAAGCCGCACCCGTTTCGGAGCTCAGCTTCCGTGTCTTCGCCGGGCCCACGGTGATCGTCACCGGAAAGAGCCCCATCCTCAATCTCAAGGAACAGAAGACCTACGACTTCCGCTGGGTCTGCGTATACGTCACCGCCAAGGACGGCTGGGAGCTTGCGGTCAGCCAGGCGACGCGGCTGCCGGTGTCGACGAATTAACGTCGCTCGACGGCGACCCTAAGCCCGCACCCGGTCCCACCAGTCGCGGGTGCGGTACCAGGCGCCGACGAAGGGCAGCACCCATTCGGGGTTGCCGCTGTAGAAGGGGACGGTCGGGAAGTCCTGGCCGTCGAAGGCATTCACCGGCGCGTTCGAGCCGCCGACGATCTTGCGGGCGGTCTGGTAGCCGAGATAGCTCATCATCGCCACGCCCGAGCCGTTGCAGGCCATGAGGTAGTGCATGCCCTGCTCCATGCCCATGTGCGGCAGGAAATCGAAGGCGAAGGCGACGTTGCCGGTCCAGGCGTGGGTCACCTTCACGCCTTTGAGCTGCGGCCAGCGCTCCAGCATGTAGCCGTGCAGCACCGGCGCGCTCACTTCGGGCGTGACCTGGGTGAAGCGGGCACGGCCGCCGAAGATCACGCGCTTGCTGTCGGGCGACTGGCGGTAGTAGCAGAGCACGCGCTTGGTATCGCTGACGACGCGATTCTTGGGGATCAGGCTCTGCACCAGATCCTCAGGCAGCTCCTCGGTCGCAATGATGTGGCTCGCCACCGGCACCAGCTTGCGGCGGAGCGTCGGCGTCAGCTCGGTGGTGTAGCCGTTGGTCGCGATCACCACCTCGCGCGCCTCGATCGGGCCCTTGCTGGTGAGGACGCGGAAGCCTCCCCCGCCAGACGATCCCTTGCGCTCGATCTTCTCGGCATCGCAGTTGGCGCAGAGCGTCGCGCCGGCGCGGTGCGCGGCCTTCAGAAGGCCGCCGTAATAGAGCGCGGGATGGAGCTGGCCGGTGCGCTCCACCACCATGCCGCCGTAGTAGTAGTCCGACGCGATCTCCTCGCGCTGGCGCTCGCGCGGCACCATGTAGGTGCCGAGCCCCGCCTTGGCGTTATAGGTCCCGACCTTGGCTTCCTGCTCGGCATAGTGGCGCGGCGTGTAGGCGCCGCTGAAGCGGCCGTTCATGCGCCAGTAGCACTCGATGCCCTCGCGCGCGATGACCGTTTCGACCTGGGCCAGCGAATCGGCGGCATCGGCCAGCATGCGGGCCATCACCTGCTTCCAGGCCTCGGCGTTACCGCCCACACCCTTGCCCGAGAAACCCTTGCCCATGGTGGTGCCGCCACTGACGCCGCCGCCGTTGCGCGTCGAGGCACCGACGCCGAAATCGCCGCGCTCCAGCACCGTGACATCGACGCCTGAGCGCGCGAGCTCCAGTCCGGTCGACAGCCCGCCATAGCCCGCCCCCACCACCAGCACGTCGGTCTTGAGCGGCGGGTCCTGGCTCAGCTCATTGGAGGGATGCCACCATTCCCACCACCAGGGCATCGGCTTGAAGTCTTTGTGGAACACGGACTCGGACATGGCCCTCTCCCGACGCGGACACGGACTTAACGCGCGCTGTCCCTGAGGCCGCGGCCGAACCGGCCGATCAGGATCAGCACCACCGACACCAGCAGGATCTGGATCACCGACACGGCCGCGATGGTCGGGTCGATCTCCATCATGATGTTGTCGAACATCTTCTTGGGCAGCGTCATGTTGGCGCCGGCCAGGAACAGCGCCACCACCACCTCGTCGAACGAGGAGATGAAGGCGAGCAGCCCCGCCGACACCAGGCTGGGACGCAGCATCGGCAGGGTGATGCGGCGCAACGTCTGCCAGCGCGAGGCGCCGAGCCCGGCCGCCGCCTGCTCCAGCGCGCGGTCGAAGTCGCGCAGGCCGGCCGCCAGCACCAGCACCACGAAGGGCAGCGCCAGCACGGTGTGCGCCACGACGAGGCCGTACCAGGTGCCGACCAGCTTCAGCTTGGCGAACAGGCCGTAGGTCGCCACCGAGAGGATGATGGTGGGCACGATCAGCGGCGCCAGCGCCAGGCGATCGAGCAAGGCGCGGCCAGGAAAGCGGCTGCGCACCAGGGCGAAGGCCAGCGGCACGCCCAGCGCCAGGGCGAGCGCCGCCGTGGCGCCGCCGACATAGAGCGAGCGCCAGGTGGCGTCGATCCATTGCGGGTCGTCGAGATAGCGTTCGTACCACTGCCAGGACAGGCCGGGCGGCGGGAACTGCATGTAGGGCGCCGAAGAAAGCGAGATCGGGAACACCACCAGCAGCGGCAGCATCAGGAAGAAGTAGATCAGCGCGCAGGCCGCCACGAGGAGGCGCCGGGTGTTGCCCTTGCTGTTCATCGCCCCGCGACCCCGCTCATCGTGTCGTCTCGGGTTGGGAGAAGCGCTGGGCCAGCGCATAGATCGCGAAGGTGGCAACCAGCAGCACGGCCGAGAGGGCCGCGGCAAACGGCCAGTTCAGCGCCTCGCGCACCTGCTGCTCGATCAGCACGGCGATCATCATCACCCGGCCGCCGCCCAGCAGGGCGGGCGTGATGAAGAAGCCGAGCGACAGCACGAAGACCAGCACGCTGCCGGCGAAGATGCCGTTCAGGGTGAGCGGCAGGTAGATGCGCCAGAAGATGCGGCCGCCCGAGGCGCCGAGGCCGGCCGCGGCGGCCGGAATCGCCGGATCGATGCGGCGCACAGCGCCGTAGATCGGCAGCACCATGTAGGGCAGCAGCACATGCACCATGCCGATCAGCACACCGGTGAAATTGTGCAGCAGCGGGATCGGATCCGTCGTGAGGCCGGCCTCCATCAGCAGGCGATTGAAGACGCCGTTTCGGCCGAGCAGCACCATCCAGGCATAGGTGCGCACCAGGACGGAGGTCCAGAGCGGCAGCAGCACGAAGATGAACCCCAGAGTCGCCCAGCCCGGCGTGGTGGTGGCCATCAGGAAGCCCAGCGGATAGCCCAGCAGCAGGCAGAACACTGTAACCAGCAGCGCGATCTCGAAGGTGTTCCAGAAGACGCGCAGATAGAGGCCTTCGCCCAGCGCCTTGGCGTACCAGTCGAAGGTGCCGCCTTCGAGGCTGAAGCCCAGCATGCGCACGACCGGAAACAGGAAGAAGACCAGCAGCAGGATCAGCGCCGGTAAGGCCGGCCAGGCGCGGGTGGTCATCGGACCGCGGGCCTCCCGGCCCGCTCATGAGGCGGGCCTGGAGGCCCGCGGTCCAATGACTCAGAACACATGGATCGCTTCCGGGTCGATGCCGACGGTGATCTTGGTACCGGCGGCCGGCAGGGTGCCGCGCGCGGGCTGGCGCACCAGCAGTTCGGGGCCGCCCTCGCAGGCGATGCGGAGCTTGAAGGATGTGCCGAGATAGACCGCCTCGACGATCTCGCCGGAGAACTCGTTGAGGCCGCCGCCCGAGAAGCGTTCCGGCCGCATCAGCAGGCCGACCTTGGCCCCAGGTGCGGCTTCGCTATCGACCATGAGCTTGCGGCCGTCGGGCAGGGCGACCAGGCCGGGCGCGCTCACCGTGCCGTGCAGGATGTTGCTCTCGCCCACGAAGTCGGCGACGAAATCGTTGGCCGGCCGCTCGTAGATCTCGGTCGTGGTGGCGATCTGCTGGATCGTCCCCTTGTTCATCACCGCGATTCGGTCGGAGAGGACCAGCGCCTCCTCCTGGTCGTGGGTGATGAAGATGGTGGTGAGGCCGAGCCGCCGCTGCAGGCGGCGCACTTCGAGCTGCATGGTCTCGCGCAGCTTGCGGTCGAGCGCCCCGAACGGCTCGTCGAGCAGCAGCAGCCGCGGATTGAAGACGATGGCCCGCGCCAGCGCCACGCGCTGCTGCTGGCCGCCGGAGAGCTGCTTGGGCAGGCGCGCCTCGTAGCCCGCCAGCTCGACCATCGCCAGCGCCTCGCCGACCCGGCGGTCGATCTCCGCCCGGGCGATGTTCCGCATCTCCAGGGGAAAGGCGACATTGGCCTTCACCGACAGATGCGGGAAGAGCGCGTAGTTCTGGAACACCATGCCGATGTCGCGCCGCGCGGGCAGCAGGGCGGTGATGTCCGCACCGCCCACCAGCACGCGGCCGGCATCGGGTGTCTCGAAGCCGGCGACCACCTTCAACAGGGTCGTCTTGCCCGAACCGCTGGGGCCCAGGATGGTCAGCAGCTCGCCTTGCGCGACGCTCAGCGAAACATGGTCGAGGGCTGCGACCTCGCCGAACCGCTTGGCCACGCCCTCGATCAGGAGCTCGGCCGAGCCCTCCCCCGAGCCCTTACCTGTACGCAATGCCGATCACGCCTTCTTCAGCATCCAGGCATTCCACAATTCGGCGGCCTTGGTGCCGTTCTCGGCGTACCACTCGTCGCTGATCCAGAACTGCTTGTCGAGATAGGCGGTCGGCAGATAGGGCTTCACCTTGGCGTCGACGAAGTTCAGCGATTCGAGATTGAGGCCGGGATAGCCCAGCTCCGAGGCGTAGACCGCCTGCTGCTGCGGGATCGCCAGCTCCGCCAGCATCTTGTTGGCCCAGTACGGGTTCTTGGCGCCGCGCGGAATGGCGAAGCTGCCCTGCTTCAGGGCACCCTCGTTCCATTCGATCTCGATCGGGCCACCCTTCTTGATCACGTCGTAGAACCGGCCGTTCCAGCCGGTCGCCAGCACGACCTCCTTGTCAAGCAGGAGCTGCGCCGGCTGCTGGCCGGTCGACCACCAGGCGGTGACGTGCGGCTTGACCTGGTCGAGCTTCTTGAAGGCGCGGTCGAAGTCGATCGGATAGACCTTGTCCTTCGGCACGCCGTCGGCGATCAGGGCGAATTCGAGATTGTCGGTCGGATGGTTGCGCATGGAGCGCGCGCCCGGGAACTTCTTCACGTCCCACCAGTCGGCCCAGCTCTTGGGGTGCGTGCCGCCTTTGAAGACGTCGGTCCGGTAGCCGATGATGGTCGTATAGACCGACGAGGCGAAGACGTGGGGGTTCTGCGCCGTCGGCGGATATTTCGAGCGGTCGACGACCTTGGGATCGATCTTGTCGAGCAGGTTCATCTTGGAGGCGCGGATGGCGTCCTGGCCGCCAATCTCGGTCAGGTCCCATTCGACATTGCCCGAATCGACCATGGCGCGCAGCTTGCCGAAGTCGACCGGGCTCGTTTCGACGACCCTGATCCCGTACTTCTTCTCGAAGCCGTTGAAGAAGGCCTTGCGCATCGCCGAGCCCATCGACCCGCCGGAATGATTGACGACGATCTGTGCCGGCTTGGGCGGCTCCGCCCTGGAGGAATCGGTTTGGGCAAATGCCCGGCCCGAGACGCCGACCGCGGCGGCGCCTCCCAGCAGTGAAAGAACGCGACGGCGGTGCGGACGTTGGATGTCCATGGCTGACCCCCTGTTTCGTTTTCTCTTGGAATTGCTTTGCGAACTTTAGGAGCGGCTTTCCCGAGGGGCAACAAAACTCATCATAACTTTCAGGAATGACGATGCCGGACGAATGAATTTCTCCGCCATCGGCAGACCCGCCTAACGTTACAGCTACTGAATCGCGACGGGGGCAAAAGATGATGAACCGATTGAAGGCGCTGGCGTGCGCTGCCGCCATGACCTGCCTGGCCGGCACGGCGGCGGCACAGGAACTCACCATGGCGGTGTGGGGCGGCGGCGGCGCCAATACCTGGCGCGAAGCCTTCATCAAGCAGTTCTCGCCGGCCGAGAAGTTCACCATCAAGATGGTCGAAGTGCCGAACCCGGCCGGCGGCCTGCGCTCGCCGGCCGCGGCCAGCCAGTACAATCTGGCGCTGGTGACGTATTTCGAGGCGATCGCCCTTTCCAAGGCGGGCCTGATCGAATCCTTCGACGACAACCAGCTGACCGGCATCAAGGACGTCGATCCGAAGTATCTCACGCGGGACAAGGCAGGCCGCCATGTCGGCCTGCCCGTCTACTTCACCTACTACGGCATCGCCTACAACACCGACCTCGCCAAGGCGGAGGATTTCGCCTCCTGGCAGGGACTGGCCGACGCCAAATGGAAGGGCAAGCTCTCGCTGACCCGGCCGGTCTATCTCGCGCCCTACGACGCCGTGATCATGGCCAAGGCGATGGGCGGCAGCGAAAAGGACATCGATCCGGGCTTCAAGCTGCTCGAGCGCATCGTGCCCAACGTGCTGGCGACCTACACGTCGCTCGCCCACATGAACACCCTGCTGACGCGCGGCGAAGTGGCCGCCGTGCCGTTCTACGCCTCGCGCGTCTGGGCGCTCCGCCGCCAGGGCGCCGCCAATGTCGAGGTCGCCATGCCCAAGGAAGGCGTGCTGATGCTGCCTTATGTCGTGGTCGTGCCGAAGGGTGCCAAGCACCAGGACAAGGCGCTGGTCTGGCTGAACTACATCGCCGGCGCCGAGCCGCAGCTGCGCGCCGCGGCGCTCGACGGCTGGCTGCCCATGAACGCCAAGGTCAAGCTGCCCGACGAGCTGCAGAAGACCTTCGGCCGGCCCTACGAGGAGATCGTCCGCAACCTCTACTCGCCGGACTGGAACGTGGTGGTCGACCACAACGAGGCCCGCGTCGACCGCGCCGAGAAGCTCCTGTCCGGCGTCCAGAAGTGAAGCGCGGCACCATCACCGTCGCCGGCGTCGGCAAGGATTTCGGCGCCACGACCGTTCTTCATGACGTCGACCTCGTGATCGAGGGCGGCAGCTTTGTGACCCTGCTCGGCCCGTCGGGCTGCGGCAAGACCACCTTGCTGCGCCTGATCGCGGGCTTTCTCGAGCCGAGCCGCGGCGCCATCGCCATCGACGGCGTGTCCATGCAGGGCGTGACGCCGCGGCACCGGCCGATCGGCATGGTGTTCCAGAACCTTGCGCTGTTCCCGCACCTCGACGTCTTCGAAAATGTCGCCTACGGCCTCAAGATCCGAAAGGCGCCGGCGGCAGAGATTGCCGCGAAAGTCAGCCGCTTCCTCGGCCTCGTCGGCCTGGCGGGCTTCGAACGCCGTCGCATCGGCCAGCTCTCCGGCGGGCAGAAGCAGCGCGTGGCGCTCGCCCGCTCGCTCGCGCTGGAACCGGCGATCCTCCTGCTCGACGAGCCGCTCTCCGCCCTCGACCTGCAATTGCGCCGTCAGCTCCAGGTCGAGCTGAAGGCCATTCAGCGCCAGCTCGCGACGACCTTCGTCTTCGTCACCCACGACCAGGAAGAAGCCACCCTGCTGTCCGACACGATCGTGGTCATGGAAGGCGGCCGCGTTCGCCAGATCGGCACGCCGGGCGAGATCTACCGCCGGCCCGCTTCGCCTTTCGTCGCGCGCTTCGTGGGCGACATCAACATGCTGCAGGGTCGGATCGCGGCCACCAATGGCGCCTCGGTGTCGGTCGAGATCGGCAGTCACCGTCTCGACCTCCCTGTCGCCGCTGTCGTGGGCCAGCCGGCCACGGGTGCTGCCTGCCAACTGGCCTGCCGCCCGGAGGCCGTCGCCCTCGCCGACGAAAGAGCCACCGGCCTCGTCCTCGACGCCCGCATCGACGTTCTTCATCGCCTCGGCCCCACCGTGAAGGCCGTGATGACCTCGCCTTCCGGACCGCTCACCGCGCTGATGATGGCCGGCACGCCACAGGCAGCGGAACTCGTGGAAGGAAAGACGGTGCGGGTCGCCGTGCCTTCCGACACGTTCTCCCTCTTCGTCTCAAGCTGAAAGCAGGATCATGTCCGCCAAGGATTTCGCCCCCAGGGATTTTGCAGGCCGTACCGTCGCCCAGCACGTCGACGCCTTCACCTCGGGCAAAGTGTCCGCCCGCGATCTCGTCGAAGGTGTGCTGGCACGCGTCGAGAAGGCCCAGCCGTTCAATCCCATCGCCACCCTCGATGCCGACTGCGCCCGCGCGGCGGCCGATGCGCTCGACGCGCGGCGCAAGCGCGGCACCGGTTTCGGCAAGCTGGCGGGCGTGCCGGTTTCCGCCAAGGACCTGATCCTGACCAAGGGGCTGCGCACCGCCTTCGCCTCGCTCACGATGAAGGACAACGTGCCCAAGGTGGATGCCAGTGCCATCGCCCAGTGGCGCGAAGCCGATGCCGTTCTGTTCGCCAAGACGACGACGCCGGAGTTCGGCCATAAGGTGCTGACCGACAGCCGCCTGCACGGCGTCACCCGCAATCCGTGGAACCAGCACCATACGTCGGGCGGATCGAGCGGCGGCGCCGCCGTTGCCGTGGCGCTCGGCCTCGGCCCGATCGCGATGTCGACCGACGGCGCCGGCTCGGGCCGCATCCCGGCGGCCTGCTGCGGCATCTACGGCCTCAAGGCGACGCTCGGCCGCGTGCCGCACGAGGCGGCACCCGACCAGTTCGGCCAGCTCACCTATCTCGGCGTGATGGCGCGCCACCCGACCGATCTCGGCACCGGCCTCGCCGCGATGTCGCGCGGCCATCGCGACGATCCCTGGACCAACGCGATCGGCCGCACGCCGTTCGCCTGGCCCGACAATAGCGGCGAGCATCCGATCGCCGGCAAGCGCATCACCGTGATCCGCCGCATGACCGGCGGCTATCTCGATCCCGACACCGAGGCGCGCCTCGATGCGGCGCTCGCCTTCCTCGACAAGCAGGGCGCGCGCATCCACGAAATGGACGGACGCGAAATCGACTGGAAGCTCGATGTCGCACGCGTGATCCTGCGCGCCAACCAGATCGAGCGTTTCGGCGAGATCCTGAAGACCCGCCGCGGCGATCTCGATCCGTCTTTCGCCAAGACCTTGGACGAGGGCAATGCCGTCGACGTCGTCGCGTTGCGCCGCGCCCTGGCCGACCGCACGACCGCCTACCGATCGGTACAGCGGCTGTTCGGCGACGCCGACCTGCTGCTGACGCCGACCGTGGCGACGCCGGCGCCGCTCGCCTCGCAGGACCAGTTCGAACCGCTGATCGTCGACGGCAAGCCGCTCGGCGACCTGCGCGCCGCCTGGTACACCTACACCATCCCCTTCAACATGACGGGCCATCCGGCGATCTCGATCCCGTTCGGCCGGTCGAAGGCCGGCCTGCCCATCGGCCTGCAGTTCGTGGCGCCGTGGTTCGGCGAGGCCACCCTTATCCGGCTCGCCGAAGCCTTCGACACGGAGACCGGCGCCTCGGCCGAGTTCCCGCCGGGCTTCGCGGCGGGCCTCTGACATGCGAGACGCCCCACCGACCTCCACGGCAACACCGAAAGCGCTGGGCTGGCTGCTGCTGCCGGCCGTGGGCGTGCTCGCGCTCTTCCTGGGTGCGGTGGCGCTCCTCTTCCTGCACGCCTTCTGGACCAAGGACGGTCTCTCCCTGGCCTACTTCCGCCAGATCCTGGATCGCGCCGACTATCACGAGGTCTTCCTGCGCACGGTATCGATCGCGGCCATCGTCGCGGTGACCGCCGCCGTGCTCGCCTATCCCATTGCCTGGCTGCTGTGGCGCCTGCCGCGCTGGCGCAACCTGCTGCTGGTCGTGGTGCTGGTGCCGTGGCTGGTCAGCCTGGTCGTCCGCACCTACGGCTGGCTCGTCATCCTCGGCCCCAAGGGCTTCCTCAATGAGGCACTGCGCTGGGCGGGCGTCATCCAGTCGCCGCTGCCGCTGATCTTCAACGATCTCGGCGTGGTGATCGGCCTCACCCACGTCCTGATGCCCTTCTCGGTGATCGCCACCCTGTCGGTGCTGCTGCAGATCGACAACCGGCTGGAAGAGGCGAGCGAGTCGCTGGGCGCCAGCGGATTCGAGACCTGGCGTCGCGTCGTGCTGCCCTTGTCCTTGCCCGGCGTCTTCACCGGCATCGGCATCACCTTCCTGACCTCGATGGGCGCCATCGTGACGCCGATCCTGCTGGGTGGCATCCGCCAGAAGATGGCCGGCACGCAGATCTATCAAGAGGTCGTCTACAACTTCAACATGAGCAAGGCCTCGGCCTGGGCGCTCTGCCTGCTGATCCTGAGCGGGCTGGGCCTCGCCCTGCTGCGCGCCGTCGAAGCCGCGCTCGTTCCCAAGGTCGATCGATGAACGCCCCGCTGATCAAGCTTGGCCGCACAGGCTCGTTCGCGCTGCTGTTCTTCCTGCCCGCACCGATCGTGGTGATCGCCGCGACCTCGTTCGCCGCGGCGGGTTATCTCAAGTTTCCGCCCGACCAGCTCAGCCTGCGCTGGTATCTCGAAGCCGCCACCGATCCGCGCTGGCTCGAGGCTTTCGCGACCAGCCTCGGCATCGCCGCGGTGGTGTCGGTGCTGGCGACCGCCATCGCCTTCGCCGGTGCCTATGCCTGCCACCGCCTGCGACCCCGCTGGCTCGGCGCCTTCGAGCTCGCCGTCATGTCGCCGCTGTTCTTTCCGCATGCCGCGCTGGGCGTCGCGCTGGTCAACGTGCTGGCCTTGAGCGGCCATCTCGGCACGGCGAGCGGCATCGTCGTCGCCCACATCGTCTGCACCCTGCCCTTCGCCTGGCGGCCGATCACCGTCGCCCTGCAGCGCATCGACGGCGAGATCGTCGAGGCGGCATCGCTGCTGGGCGCCGACGAGCGCCGCATCGCGCTCGGCATCGCCCTGCCGCTGGCCCGTTCCGGCCTGGTCACGGCGCTTCTCTTCTCCTTCATCATCTCGTTCGACGAAGTCACGGTGACGATGTTCCTCACCGGACCGCAGGTCTCGACCCTGCCGGTGCAGATCTATGCCTTCATCCAGGAGAACGCCTCACCGGTGCTGGCGGCAATCTCGACGGTGACGGTGGGGGTGACCCTGCTGGTCGTGATGCTGCTGGAACGGCTGATCGGGCTCGAATTCTTCGTCGCCCACGATCCTGCCTAGATGACCTTGCCAGAACGGTCAGGCCCAGCCCTTCGCCTTGAGATGGGCCTTCACGGCATCGAGGAAGGCGTCGGCCAGCCGCGACGGCTTGCGGTAGCGCGGCCGCATGGCGCGGAACAGGTAGCGGATGCGAGGTTCGAAAGGCACGATCGCAATGCCCTCGCCGAGATGGTCGCGCGCCGTGAAGGGCTCGACGATCGACACGCCGAGCCCGCGCGCCGCCAGCGCACAGGCCTCGGCCGACGAGTAGATGTCGATCTGCAGGCGCCGCTCGATGCGCTCCTGCTCGAAGGCGGCATCGATCAGGTGGCGCATGCGGCCATCGAGCGGGAAGGACAGGAAGCGCTCGTCGCGCAGGTCGGCTGGCCGGATCACCTTGCGGCGCGCCAGACGATGGTCTGCCGGCAGCACGCAGACCGCCGCAGCGCGGCTCAGCTCCTCGGTGACCATCGAGGGATGCTCGAACGGCATCATGGAGAAGCCGAGATCGATCTGCTGGTCGATCATCTTCTGATTGATGAAGCTCGAGCTGCGG
>MKRV01000085.1 GCA_001897995.1 Alphaproteobacteria bacterium 65-37
CGGCGCAGTAGCCGCACTGGAAGGCCTGGGCGTCGTGGAAGGCCTTTTGTACGGGATGCATCTCGCCGTCCTTGGCGAGACCCTCGACGGTCGTGATCTTGCGGCCTGCGCCCCGGAAGGCTGGAACCAGGCAGGAATGGAACGGCTTGCCGTCGAGCCACACGGTGCAGGCGCCGCAGTCGCCGGCGTCGCAGCCTTTCTTGACGCCGAACACTTCGAGATCGCGCAGGAAAGTGCGCAGGCACTGGCCCGGCTTGGGGTCGGCCGTGTACTGGCGGCCGTTGACCTCGTAGATACTCATGACAGCTCCGCGCGAATCTGATCGGCGAGATAATGCGTGACGTGGCGCTTGTAGGCGCCTGAACCGTGGACATCCTGGAACCAGGCGTCGGCCGGCAGGTGCGCGTCGATCGTCCGTTGCAGCTCGGTGGCCGACGGCGTACGGGCAAAGCGCAGATGGACCGGCCGCGGGGTCGCCGCACTGATCGTCAGCAGGAAGTCGGCCCCATCGTCGCCGACGGTGGCGACGATCAGTGCCGCCGAACGGCCGAGATGGGTGAGCGAAACCTGCCGCATGGCGAAGCGTTTGCGAAGCGCCGAAGCGGGCAGGTGGATGGAGCGCAGCAGCTCGCCGGGCTGCAGCACGTTCTGGTGATTGCCGGTGACGAAGTCGACGACCGGCATCTGGCGCGGCTGTCCGCTACGGGGCCACAAGGTGCACACACCTTCGAGCGCCGCCGTCAGCGAGATCATGGCGCCCGCCGGCAGCGACATGCAGAGATTGCCGCCCACGGTCGCGGCGTTCCAGATCTTGAAGGACATCAGGAACGCATCGATGCATCTGCCGAACAGGGGCACCGCCTGCCAGTCGGGCGGTCCCCGGAAGGCGTGCAACTCGGCAATCTTGCAGGTCGCGGCGATCTCGAGGCCCGCAGGCGAGGCCACCAGCGCGGGCCAGCCCAGAGCTTCGAGATCGACCAGCGTGTCGACGGCGACCTGCGGTTCGGAGAAAAGCCAGGTGCCGCCGGCCAGCCAGGCATGGCCCTCACGCCAGTCGAGCTGCTCGACCGAGTGGGGGCGCTTCACCTCGACGATCGTATTGAGATTCATGCCGCTTCCCGTCTTTCTCCAGCCATTGTCTTCTTACTTGAGGTCGTCGAGCGAGGTCGGGCCGGGGCCCGGCGTGATCAAGGTCGGCCACTGCTTGGAGCCGAACGGCACCCAGGGCGGCAGGAAGGCCTCGCGGCCGCGCGCCTTCATCTCGGACACGATGGTCTTGCGCGCGTCGCCTCCCATCAGCTCGAAGTCCATCAGCTTGTAGTTGCCGAAGAACAGCTCGCCCACGGTGCGGTCGGCGATGATGCGGGTGAGCGATGTCAGCATGTCCTCGGGCGTGGTGGTGAAGCTGATCGTCTCGATCAGCATCAGCCGATCGTTGATCGCCTCGGGGCCGAAATACTGCGCGAGCACGCTGAACAGGACGTTGTTCTGACGGGCGACGTAGATGGTGTTGGAGGCGGCATAGGTCTTGTCGAAGTCGGGGCCGAGTCTGGCTTTCCAGCCGTCGAGCACGCCCATCCAGTGCTTCACCTGGGTCGAGGCCGCCCAGTTGATCAGGTGCTTCACGTCGGGGGCCTGCTTCTTGGCGAAGGCCTGCAGGTCGGCGAGGTTGATCACGCCCTTGGCGAGACAGTCGTCCATATAGGCGACATTGTTGGCCAGGACCGTCTTCAGCCCCGGCTTCCAGTCGTCCTGGATGGCCAACGCGTCGACACCGTCGAGGGCCGCCTTCATCTGCACGCGATAGGCGGTGAGCGGCGTCACCCAGCTCTTGTCGGCGGCATTGCCGATATAGGGCACGACGACCTGCGAGATCGCCATCACGCTGTGCCCGGCCGATTTCATCACCTGATAGACCATCGGCACGGACGGCGCCTCTTCGGCGGGCTGGCCCGGCCGGTAGAGGATCATGCGGCCGCCGGCGCCGGAGAACAGACCCAGGATGATCGGATGGTTGGCCATGATGTTGCGGCGGAAGGTGCGGGCCGCATTGTCGTAGAGTGCGAACATCGTGGTGTTGAGCTGCAGCATGTCGCGCATCGCGAGCTCGGGCGCGGTGGGCGGCGTCGTGCCGGAGATGTTCTTGAGATAGTCCGGCAAGTCGGCCGTGCGCTGGGCCGACGCCGGCCCCGCAAGACCCGCCGTGGCGAGCCCCGCCGCCAGCACGCCGATCGCGAGCCGCGGGATGAGCCTGGTCCTGTTCATTGTCTTTGCCTCCTCTAGAAAAGTACGGTGAGTCGAAGGGTTGTCGCCACCGTGCACGGCAGGTCGGGCGATGCGCCGGGCGTTGGAATGACGGTCACGGTCGGCTGCAGGAACACCGCAGCGAAGAGATGCGCCTGGTAGTAGGCCTGGAACATCAGCTCGCTGGGGCGCGCGAAAAGGACCGGGTTCAGCCGCGACAGCGCCGCGCCGAAACCCATCGAATCGCGCTCGCGCCTGCCCACCAGGCCGAAGCCCGTGACGCCGGCGCTATAGAATTGGGTGATGGGCAGGGTCTGGGAATCGTTGGCGCCGAGCTGATAGAAGACCGAGATCGAGGATTTCGAAACGCTGCGGTTCAGGTCGAAGGCGACCCGTTGCGAGCCGAACAGGTAAAAGCCGCCGGTGCCGTCCTGGCTGACGCCGTTCGCCGTGAGCAGGCCGGTCTGTCGCCACAGGCCGATACTGAACTGGCCGGGGTGGTGGCCGTCACCGAGCGTCCAGTTCACGCCCATCTCGCCGATCGCGAAGACATAGCCGTTGAACTGGGGCAGGCTGATGCCGGTCTGCACGCCGCGCGCCCGGTTGCCGTCATAGGCACCGAGATTGACGTAGAAGGACTTGGACGGGGTGAAGTTCACGGTCACGCCGTTGCCCGGATTATAGTAGCCCGGCATGGCGCCGATGATCGAGGCGTTGAGGAAGAGGGGCGTCCAGAGGAGCCCGCTCACCGCCGGGATGTTCTGGCGATCGTCGTCGAAGGTGACCGGCCGCCCGATATTGCCGAAGTCGTAGCTCGGCGCGGTCCGGCCGATGCGCACCTTCAGCACGTCCTTCACGATCTCCTGCAGGAACCAGGCTTCGAGGAGCTCGGTGCGCTGGAAGGGTGGGGCGCCGACGATGCCGTTGTAGGCCGCGACACTGCCGGCCTGGGCATTCGTGTCGGCCCCATTGAACTGCAGGAAATCGAAACCGAACGATGCGCCGCGCCAGCCGACGAGCTTCTCGGCGTCGAGGCCGAGGCCAATGATCAACGCGCTGTTGTTGCTCCACGCGCCGGGCTCGGCGCCGCCTGCGGCCACCAGGTTGGTGTCGGCGAGCCAGAGGCCACCCAGGGTTATCCCCCATTCGTCCTTGAGGCCGAGGGCGCGGCCGAGCCAGCCTGTTCCGGTCCGGAAGTCTGTGGCGGCAGGATTGCCGCTGACTGCCGATGCACTGCCTCCAAGATCGGATTTTCCAGTTTGTGAAGGTGGTTGGTCCTGTGTTGCGCCCGGCGCACCGCCCGCCATCAGCGAGATGCCAAAAAGGGCAAGGAACAGAGCCATCCGAACGCCTTGATACCCGGTCACCGACGGTCCCCAAGACCGCCGGCGCGGGCCCACCACATGTCGCGTTGCGCTACCCCAGACCGCCATCAATTGGCCCCACAGAAGTCCCACCAGCCGTGGAGAAGACGGGGGGCCGCATCCTGCGCCAGGTGTGTGGGCAACGTGGATCAAGAATTGATCAAGATTGGCCGACGCCGGTGTATAAACGCCGCGATGCAAATCTACGCGTTCGGCCCGTTTGTCCTCGATCCTGCGGAGCGGCGGCTGACGCGTGCCGGCCAACGGGTGGCCGTTCCGGGAAAGGCCTGGCAGATCCTGCTGCTGCTGGCCGAGGCCGGCGGCCGCTTGGTGCCGCACGAGGCTTTTCGGACAAAACTCTGGCCCAATGTCGTGGTCGAGGACCGGACCCTCACGGTGCATATGTCGACCTTGCGCAAGGCGCTGGGGGTCGACTGGGCCGCCGACCTCATCGAGACCGTCTCCGGAACAGGCTATCGGCTGACTGTCCCGGTGCGGATCCTGTCGGGTGCCGACGGCACGGGCGAGGGCAGGGGGACGGGTGAGATCGTGACCTCGCGGCTGGTGGCAGACGCCATGCCCGTCGCTATACAGCCGTTCGCGACCGGCGATCTGGCCGAGGCCGACAGCTATCTCGGGGTCGGCATCGCCGACGCGGTCACCACCATGCTGGGCGGCCTGCCGGGGCTGGCCGTGTCCTCGGTCGGCGCGGTGCAGGATCTGGCCGGTGCCCGCACCTTGGGGCTCGCGCACATGATCGAGGGCGCGGTGCGGCGCGAGGCCGAGAAGATCCACGTCTCGACGCGGCTGGTCGACGTGGCGAGCGGTGGTGTCCAGTCGGTTGCCCGCTTCGAGCAAGCGCCGGCCAACGGTGTCGCCCTGCAGGATGCGATCGCCAAATGGGTCGCGGTCTCGCTGCCGCAGTTGCCGCCGGCGGCCAATGACCTGCACAGCTACCGCCCGCGTGCCGCCGAGGCCTACTTCCTGCAGCTCCAGGCGCGCGCCCATCTCAAGCCCTTCACGCGGCTGCCGCTGCTGCGGGCCCTCAGCCTGTTCGAGCAGGCGCTGGTGCTCGATCCCGACTACGCCATGGCCCATGCCGGCCTCGCCTCGACCTATCTCCTGATGGCGTCGACGGCGATGCTGCGACCCCTGCCGGTCGACGAGGCCATGCCGATGGCCCGGCAAGCGGCCGAACGGGCGCTGGCATTCGACGAGGGGCTGGCCGAGGCCTGGGCGGCACTCGGGCGCGTGAAGATGGAGTACGACTGGGACTGGGACGGCGCCGAAGCCGACTTGGCGCATGCCGTCTCGCTCAATGCCAGCTCGGTCGAGGCGCTTTCGACCTTCGGCCAGTTCCTGAGCGCCATGGGCCGGCATGACGAGGCCATCGAGACCATGGAGCAGGCCCGTCGGCTCGATCCGCGGCATGTCGAGACCTTGCAGCATTTCGGTATCGTCTACTGGATAGCGGGGCAGGCCGATGCTGCCCTCCAGATCGTGAAGGACAGCCTGGCCTTCTCGCCCGATTCGGTCCGCGGGCACTATGGCAGCGTAATGATCCTCGACCAGCTCGGCCGCCACGACGAGGCGATGGCCGAGCGCCTCACGACACTCCGGGGGCTGGGCTTAGGCCCCGGCCTGGCCGACCAGCTTCAGGCGATCCTGGCCGCCAAGGGGTGGCGCGAGGCGATGCTCTTCTGGATCGGCCTGCTCGAACGGTCCGGTCGCTGGGAGGGGGCGGCCCAGCAATGGATGGCCGTCGGCGAGCCGGGCCGCGCGCTCGATGCGCTGGAACACTGCGTGAAGGTTCGCACGACCTACCTTGTCTTTGTCGGCCAGGTTCCGTCATTCCGTCCCTTGCACGGCGAGCCACGCTTCCAGGCCGTCCTGCAGGCCCTCGGGCTGGACAAGCGCCTCTGACGGCCGGTCGTCTCCACCCCCATTTCCCGGAGACGAAAACTTCGTCGCGACCGCGATAACCCTCCACGGCGTCGTGCCGGTCTGCCATGATCGAGGCAATCCTCGCACCGGGGGCGAGGGCCAAATACCTTGGGGAAGCCCGGTGGACCTAAATCCAACCTCGCAAAATCCGGCGTCTCAGGCGTCACTGACGGCAGGCTACGGCCGGCTGGTGGAGCTTGGCACCGATGGCGTCCCGCAGGCCGAGCAGCTCGTTTATTGGCGGGATACGGTCCTGAAACGGACCGAGCCGCAGATCATCCGCAACGGGCAGCCCTTTCGGGCGCGGCTCAAGCGCGTCGTCCTCGAGCGCTGCGAACTGGTCGAGCATGCCTCCGATGCCGTGCAGGCCCTGCGAGCGCCCGGTCGGGCACGCTTCGAGGGAGGGGATGACATCGTCATCGAGCTGATGCGCGAATGCCGCAGCGCCCTGCTGGACCATGGCGGCGAGCATCGCCTGAGGTCGGGCGATCTCTATGTCGTGGATTATGGGCAGCCGATGCAGATTATCCGCTCGCGCCACCGGTCGAGTGGGATCGTGCTGTCGCGACGGCGCGTGACCGAGCTGCTGGGCGAGGATCTCTCTGGCCTCGCCGGTCGGCATATCGCGCCGCGCGGCCTGGCGGGCATCCTGCGCCAGCATCTCATGACGGCGATGGACGAGGCGGCCTTCATGACCGAAGCCGAACGGGTCGTTGCCACCAACGCCGCGGCCGAGATGGCGCTGGTTATCCTGCAGTCGACCCGGGCTGGCGGCGCGGCGGCTACCGGCGAGGCCGACCAGTTCATCGACGGCTTCCATGTCGCTGCCAGCCGGCTGATCCAGCTCCACTGCGGCGACCCTGATCTCACGCCCGAGAGGGTGGCGAGCAGACTTGGCTGCTCGCGTGCCTCGCTCTACCGCGTCTTCGCCCGGCGCGGCGAGGGCGTTGCCGAGGCGATCTGGGCGGCGCGTATCGAACGGGCCTGGCGTCTTCTCATGTCGCCGAAGAGCGGAGATCTCCTGATCTCCGATGTCGCCAAGCTCTGCGGCTTTCGCGAGCTGCCGACCTTCACGCGGATGTTCAGGCGCCGCTACGGCACCACGCCGCGCGAGGCGCGACAGGGCAGCCGCCGTCAGGATTGAGAGATGCAGCCGAGGGAAGGGGCGCGCCGAAGCGACGCCCGCTCCCGGTGTGAGTGCGGCGCGATTACTTGGTGAGGATGAGCTTCTCGGATGCAGTGACGCGCAGGCGGTAGGTGCTGGCACCGTGGCGGATGAGAAGTTCGCGGCGGCCGCTCATGAGCTGGCTGCTTTCGACGCTCGGCACATCACGCTCGGGCTTGCCGCGCGATGTCGTTTCGGCCGCGGGATGCAATTGCACGATCTGGTCCATGGTCGCCTCGCCCTTTGTAAATGCAACTCACTCGCATTTGCAGGCGAAACGCTGTCTTTGTCAATGGGCAATGATCCGTATCCTTGTCGAGGGAGCATGCGGCTGTCAGCCTGCCCCGCTGCGTTCGCCGGAGCCTGAAAAAATGTCTGCGTTCAACCTCGTGATTCGCAACGGCACGATCGTCGATGGCTCGGGAGGCGATGCTTATGAAGCGGACGTCGCCATCGCCGAGGGCAAGATCGCCGCGATCGGCAGGAATCTTCCAAAGGGTTCCGACGAGATCGACGCGCGCGGCAAGCTGGTAACGCCGGGCTTCGTCGACGTGCACACGCACTACGATGCGCAAGTGACCTGGAGCCATCGGCTCTCGCCGTCGACATGGAACGGCGTGACGACCGTCCTGCTCGGCAATTGCGGCGTGGGTTTTGCGCCTTGTCATGCCGATCAGCACGACATGCTGATCAACTTGATGGAAGGGGTCGAGGATATCCCCGAGGTCGTCCTGTCCGAGGGATTGCCCTGGAACTGGCACAGCTTTCCGGACTTCCTCGATGCGTTGGCGGCGCGCTCCTACGATGCCGATGTCGCCACCCAGGTGCCGCACGCGGCGTTGCGCGTCTACGTGATGGGCGAGCGGGGCGCCAACCGCGAGGCGGCCACCGAGCAGGACCGCCGGCGCATGGCCGGGCTGACCATCGAAGGTTTGCGCGCCGGGGCTTTCGGCTTCTCGACCTCGCGCACGCTCAACCACCGTGCGGCCGATGGACGGCACATCCCGACACTCCGCGCCGAGGAAGCGGAGCTGACGGCGATTGCGCAGGCCATGCGCTCGGTAGGGGGCGGCTGGCTGCAGATCGTGTCGGACTTCGAGGATCGGCAAGGCGAGATCGATCTATTCCGCCGCCTCGCCCGTCAGTCGGGCCGGCCTGTCACCATCACCTTGACGCAGTCGGATGCGCATCCGGAGGGCTGGCGCGAGCTGATGGACGCGATCGACCAGGCAAATGCCGAGGGCCTGCGCATCACCGCGCAAATCCGCTCGCGTCCGACCAGCGTGCTTCTGGGCTTCGAGCTGTCGCAGAACCCCTTCAGTGGCCGGCCGACCTACAAGGAGATCGCTCATCTTCCCTTTGCCGAACGCCTGGCGCTGTTACGGCAGCCCGAGTTTCGCGCCCGGGTGCTGGCCGACTCCGTCGATCAGTCCGAATACGCCGCCCGCCGGGTCGAGCGCTGGAAGCGCATGTTCCCGCTCGGCGATCCGCCGGACTACGAGCCGGCAGCCGACCAGAGCATTGCCGCCCGTGCCGCCCGAGAGGGCCGTTCACCGGACGAAGTCGCCTACGACCTGCTGCTCGAGCGGGACGGCAAGGGCATCCTCTACCTGCCGGTCACGAACTATGCAGGGGGCAATCTCGATGTCGTCGGAGAGATGCTGGCCGCGCCCAACAGCCTGATCGGTCTCGGCGATGGTGGCGCCCATGTCGGCATCATGTGCGATGCGACCGCCACCAGCTACACGCTGACACATTGGACGCGCGATCGTCGGCGGGGCTCCCTGTTTCCCGTGACGTGGGGCATCAAGCGCCTGACGGCCGACAATGCGATCGAGATGGGCCTCAGCGATCGCGGCCTGCTCCGGCCCGGTCTGAAGGCCGATGTCAACGTCCTGGACTACGACAACATGCGGCTGCGGCGGCCCGAGATCGCCTACGACCTGCCCGCAGGCGGCAAGCGTCTGGTCCAGCGCACCGACGGCTTCGATGCGACTGTCGTCTCGGGTGAGGTCGTCTACCGCAACGGCGAGGCGACGGGCGCGCTCCCCGGTCGCCTGGTGCGCCGCGTCTGAGGGCGTCTTCCTGAGGGCGCAGCGCCCTCAGCGACTCGCAAATGCCGGAAGCTGATGCGCCGTGACCGCCGGCGCCGACCCGTCGTGGCGTTCGATCTCGACCAGGCAGGTCTGGGCAATGCAGCCCTGGCTGAGCTTCGAAGCGCCGATATCGAGGGTGAGCGCGTTGGGGTTGCCGTGCTTCTCCAGCGGCTGGTTGGAGCCGGCATCGGCCGGATCGAACCAGGCGCCGGTGGAGAGGCGCACGACGCCGCGGCGGATACGGTCGCTGAGGCGGGCGGCGGCCAGGCAGGCGCCGCGATCGTTGAACACGCGCACCAGATCGCCGGCAGCGATGCCGCGCGCCGTGGCGTCGTCGGGATGCAGGGTGATCGGCTGGCGCCCCTTGATCTTGGTGGCGCGGGCGTGCGGGCTGTGGTCGAGCTGGCTGTGCAGCTTGTCGGCCGGCTGGTCGGACAACATGTGCAGCGGATAGCGCTCGGCGGTCTTGGCGCCCAGCCACTCGATCGGCTCCAGCCAGGTGGCGTGGCCGGGGCAGTCGTCGTAGCCGAACGAGGCGATGGTCTCCGAGAAGATTTCGAACTTGCCTGACGGCGTCTTGAGCTTGTTGGCCTCGGGATCGGCGCGGAAGGCGGCGAACATGACCGGGTCGCGGCTTTCGCCCTTGGCCTCGGCGATGCCGGCTTCCCAGAACTCGGCGTAGGGCGGCAGTGTC
This sequence comes from Alphaproteobacteria bacterium 65-37, assembly GCA_001897995.1. Taxonomy (GTDB): domain Bacteria; phylum Pseudomonadota; class Alphaproteobacteria; order Reyranellales; family Reyranellaceae; genus Reyranella. The sequence continues at coordinate 9,508 of MKRV01000085.1, forward strand.
ACCCCGACCTTGGCCGACTTCACGCGTGCCTCTTCGTAGAGATGGGCCAGCCATTCCTGGGGCGTCGCCCGACCCTCGGAGTGGGCCGCCTCGACACCCAGCCGCCGCGCCAGATCGTTGAAGATCGCGTAGTCGTCGCGCGCTTCGCCGACCGGCTCGCGCGCTTTCTTCATGGCGATGACATAGGGCTCGCGGGTGCCGTAGCCGATATCGTCGCGCTCCAGGCTGGTGGTGGCCGGCAGCACGATGTCCGCCATCTTGGCGGCCGGCGTCCAGAACTGCTCGTGGAAGACGACCGTGTCCGGCTTGCGCCAAGCCTGGCGCAGGCGGTTGAGGTCCTGGTGGTGGTGGTAGGGATTGCCGCCCGCCCAGTAGATCAGGCGGATGTCGGGATAGACGTGGCTCTTGCCGTTGTAGTCGAAACGCGCACCGGGATGCAGCAGCATGTCGGTGAAGCGCGCCACCGGAATGAAATCGGGCACCGGGTTGGAGCCCTGCGGCAAGGTCGGGCCGGAGTAGCGCGGGTGCGGGCTGCCCATCAGGTTGACCGGGCCATAGCCCACCCCGAAGCCGCCGCCCGGCAGGCCGATCTGGCCCAGCATGCAGGCGAGCGTCACCAGCGCCCAGAAGGGCTGCTCGCCGTGATGGCTGCGCTGCAGCGACCAGCCGATCGAGAGCATGGTGCGGGTCGACGCCATCTCGCGCGCGAGCGCCACGATGCGGGGCGCCGGAATGCCGGTGATCTTCTCCGCCCAGGCCGCATCCTTGCCCGCGAGCGTGGCAGCGAACTTGTCGAAGCCTACCGTGTAGCGGTCGAGGAAGGCGCGGTCGTGCAGGTTCTCCTTCAGGAGCGTGTGGCAGAGCGCCAGCATCAGCGCGGCGTCGGTATTGGGCCGGATTGCAAGCCACTCGACGGCGCCGCCATTGTCGAGATCCTCGGCGGTCGGCGTCACGTTGACGAAGCGCACACCTGCCTCGCGCATGGCGTAGAGGCCGCCCTTCACGTGATGCAGGGTGGCGCCGCCGGCATTGATCTGTGCGTTCTTGTGCGGCACCCCGCCGAAGGTGACGAAAAGCTTGCAGTCCTTGGCCAGCACTTCCCAACGCGTGTGCATGGCCATCAGCTCTTCCATGCTGGCGGCGATATGGGGCATCAGCACGCGCGCCGCGCCCAGGCTGTAGGAATCCTGGTGACGCACGAAGCCGCCGTAGCAATTCAGGAAGCGCTTCACCTGGCTCTGCGCATGATGAAACCGGCCGGCGCTCGACCAGCCGTAGGAACCGCCGAAGATTGCCCGGTTGGAGTAGGTCTCCTTCACGCGCTTGAGCTCACCGGCGAGCAGGTCCAGCGCCTCGTCCCACGGCACTTCGACGAACGGCTCCTGGCCGCGCAGCTCGGAGGCGGCGCCCGGTCCCTTGGCCAGCCAGCTCTTGCGGATCGAGGGCCGGCGCACGCGCAGGCGCGTCACCTCGTCGGACAGCATATGCAGGCCGATCGGCGAAGGGTCGGGATCCTTGGAGAAGGGATGCAGGCGCGTGGCCTTGCCGGCCTCGTCGTACTCGACTTCGTAGACGCCCCAATGGGCGGCGGTGAGGGTGCGCTGATGGGTCATGTCGCTCACTCTACATTTCAGGCGGCCTTGGCGGCACCTTTGGCGATGGACAGGAACTTGTCGACGTCGGCCGGATCGGTGTCGAACGCCGTCACCAGGCGGAACGCCCGCTCGCCCGGCCGATCCGACGGCCAGGGATGATACTGCGCCCCCGCGTCCTGCAGCGCATCGTGCATGGGCGAGGGCAGGATGACGAAGATCTCGTTGGCGTCGACGGGGTAGAGGAGTTGCGTGCCCTTCATGGTCGTGAGCCCCGCTACCAGCCGGCGCGCCATGGCGTTGGCATGGCGGGCATTGCCCAGCCACAGCCCGTCCGAAAGGTAGGCTTCGAGCTGGGCGGAGAGAAAGCGCATCTTGGAGAAGAGATGGCCGCCGCGCTTGCGGCGGAACTCGAAGGTGCGTGCGAGCTCGGGCTCGAAGAAGACGACGACCTCGGCCGCCATGGCGCCGTTCTTGGTGGCGCCGAGGCTCAGCACGTCGACGCCGGCGCGCCACGACATCTCGGCGGCGGAGCAGCCGACATAGGAGAGCGCATTGGCAAAGCGCGCGCCGTCCATGTGCAGCTTGAGCCCATGGCGATGTGTCGTCGAGGCGATGGCGGCGATCTCGTCGGGATCGTAGGCGGTGCCGCACTCGGTCGCCTGAGTGACACTGACCGCGGCAGGCTGGGGATGGTGGACGACTTCGTAGACCGGCTGGGCCAGGGTGTCGGCGAGCTTCTTGAGGTCCATCTTGCCGGCCGGGCCGGGAATGGGCACGAGTTTGGCGCCGGCTGTGTAGAACTCCGGTGCATTCGCCTCGTCGACATTGATGTGCGCCTCGGGGTGGCAGTAGATCGCCCCCCAGGACGGCGTGCAGCACGAGAGGGCCAGCACGTTGGCCGCCGTGCCGGTCGCCACGGGGTAGGCCAGGAGGTCGGGCTTCTCGAAGATCTCGCGCAGCCGGCGCTCGACCCGTTGCGTCCACTGGTCGGTGCCGTAGGACGGGGCCGATCCGCTGGCAAAGGCGCGGCTCACGGCCTCGAGGATGCTGGGATGGACGCCGGCCTCGTTGTCGCTACGGAAGTTCATGCCTATTCCTCGGGGGCCATTTGCTCAGGTTGGCGTGTCACGGCCTCGAGGCGGTTGCCGTCGGGATCGCGGATGAACGCGGCGTAGTAGTCGGGGCTGTAACGCTCGCGGATGCCGGGCGGGCCGTCATCGGTGCCGCCATGGGCAAGGGCCGCAGCATGGAAGGCGCGGACGGCGGCACGGCTCGGGGCCCGAAAGCACCAGTGGCGATTGTCGGGCACGAGGTCGCCGCGGCTCAGATAGATCGAGATGTAGCAGGGGGCGCCGTCGCCGCCGGGCCGCTCGCCATAGCCGATCGCCCGTTCGCGCCGGTTGACCCGCGGCACGCCGAGCGGCGCCAGCACGGCGTCATAGAAGGCCTGGGCGCGGTCGAGGTCGGTGGTCGTGATCGACAGGTGATCGAACATGGCTGCTGGAGGCTACCGGCCGGCGCCCGGCGGAAATTCGATGGTGCCGAGCAGGGCGCCGTTGCGCGGGTCGACGACATAGGCGGCGGAGGGCCCGCCCTGCGTCTCGACATGGACGACCAGCCGGTCACCCGCGGCGTTCATCGACACGACACGCGCGCCCGAGGGCAGCGCAATGCGTTGGGCGAAAGCGCTGCTGCCCGACGATGCTGGCGAACGGCCGGCGTTGGGCGTAGACATGCGGCGGGCAATCTCGGCCGCGATGACGACGAAGCCCGCTATGATCAGCAGGCCCATCACGATAACCAGCACCTTCAGCCAGAGTGGTGCATAGGCCTGAGTAGGGGACGCCAAGACAACTCCATGAGCGACACGTGACGACCAACGCGGGGCGCCACTTCGTGACCATCGATGCGAACGCCGCCGGCGAAAGGCTGGACCGCGCCTTGGCGGTTGCCTTGCCGGACCTCACACGAAGCCGCGTGAAGGCGCTGATCGAGGGCCGCCGTGTCGCGCTGGCTGGCGGTCAGACGATAGAAGAGCCGTCCCGTAAGGTCAAAACGGGCGAGCGCTTCGAGATCGATATTCCCGAACCCGAGCCCGCGGTGCCCGAGCCGCAGGCGCTGGCGCTGGACATCCTCTACGAGGACGCCGACCTCCTGGTCCTGAACAAGCCTGCAGGGCTGGTGGTCCATCCCGCGCCCGGCAACCCGGACAACACCCTGGTCAATGCCCTGCTGGCGCATTGCGGCGACAGCCTCTCGGGCATCGGCGGCGTGCGCCGGCCGGGCATCGTCCACCGGCTCGACAAGGATACCTCGGGCGTCATGGTCGTGGCCAAGAACGATCGCACCCATACGGCCCTGTCGAAGCTCTTCGCTGCCCACGACCTGGAGCGCATCTACCAGGTCCTGGTCTGGGGGGCGCCCAAGGCTGCCCAGGGCCGGATCGAGGCGGCGATTGGCCGCCATCCGGTCGACCGCAAGCGGATGACCGTCCGTCGCGCCGGCGGGCGCTCGGCAACCACCGACTATTGGGTGGAAAAGCGCTTCGGTCCGCCACTCGAGCCGCTTGTCAGCCTGGTCAGGGCCCGGCTCGGCACCGGGCGAACCCATCAGGTGCGCGTGCATATGGCCCATCTCGGCTGCCCGGTGGTGGGCGATCCGGTCTATGGGCGAAAGTCCCGCAACGCGAAGGCGCCGACGGCGTTGAGGGAATTCCCGCGGCAGGCGCTTCACGCGGCAGTACTGGCCTTCCGCCACCCGATCACCGGTCAAAACCTAAAGTTCGCCACAGAATTGCCCCAAGATTTCAGCAAGTTGGTCGCGTCGCTGAACAGCGTTAAGTAAAGCCCCCAAAGACCGAGTGGATTAGTCGGATTTAGTTGACCGAGCCACTACCTGACTAATATAGTCGGATTTAGCAGTCGGGGGGCGAGAGTGCTAAACGCCCATTCATTACCGACTAATCCCGCGTACGAAAGGGGGAGTGCCATGAGTGCAGCAACTGCCAATCTTCCCGCCCTGCCGTCCAGTCTGACGCCCGAGGGCAATCTCAGCCGCTATCTGTCCGAGATCCGGAAGTTTCCGCTGCTGGAACCCCAGGAAGAATTCATGCTGGCCAAGCGCTGGCGCGAGCATGGCGATTCCAAAGCCGCCCACAAGCTCGTGACCAGCCATCTGCGCCTCGTCGCCAAGATCGCCATGGGCTATCGCGGCTACGGGCTGCCGGTGGCCGAGCTGATTTCCGAGGGCAACGTCGGCATGATGCAGGCCGTCAAGCGGTTCGACCCGGACCGCGGCTTCCGTCTGGCCACCTATGCCATGTGGTGGATCCGCGCCTCGATCCAGGAATACATCCTGCACAGCTGGTCGCTGGTGAAGATGGGCACCACGGCGGCGCAGAAGAAGCTGTTCTTCAACCTGCGCAAGCTCAAGGGCCAGATGCAGGCGATCGAGGAGGGCGATCTGTCGCCCGAGCAGGTCACCAAGATCGCCACCCGCCTCGGTGTCCCCGAGGAAGAGGTGGTGAATATGAACCGCCGCCTGTCGGCTCCGGACTCGTCGCTGAACGCGCCGGTCAAGGCCGAGGGCGACATGGAGTGGCAGGACTGGCTGGTCGACGATTCGCCCAATCAGGAAGCCCGCCTGGGTGAGAGCCAGGAGCTCAACCAGCGCAAGCACATGCTGGCGGCGGCTCTGAAGCAGCTGACCGACCGGGAGCGCCACATCATCGTGGAGCGCCGGCTGGTCGACGAGCCCAAGACGCTCGAGGATCTGAGCGCCAAGTACGGCATCAGCCGCGAGCGGGTGCGCCAGATCGAGGTGCGCGCCTTCGACAAGCTGCAGAAGGCGATGAAGAACATGGTGGTCGAGGCCGCGACGCGGCCCCACAGCCGCCCCGGCCTCGAAGCCGCGGCGCGGTAGGCGATCACCTCACCAGGACATGATAGGGGCCGGCACCCTCGGGTGCCGGCCCCTTTTGTGTTTGAGTGGGGGCCGGACGGCACATCTGGGGCTCGGCCCAAAGCGCCTCATGGCTGCCCTAAGAAAGAACACGGACGGTGCAACGGCTTGACCCATTCCGGGGGCCGGAGCCGTCCTGTATGTTCCGCGCCATGAACGCTCAGAACATCGCCATTGTCGGCGCCACGGGTGCGGTGGGAGTCGAAATCCTCCGCGTCCTCGAGCGACGGAACTTCCCCGTTGCCTCCCTCAAGCTGCTCGCCTCGGCCCGCTCGGTCGGCAAGACGCTCGAGTTCAAAGGCAGGACCTGGCCGGTCGAGGAGCTGACCGCGGACGCCTTCAAGGGCGTCGACATCGCCTTCTTCAGCGCCGGCGCGACGCGCAGCCGCGAGTTCGTGCCGGCAGCCAAGGCGGCAGGCGCGATCGTGATCGACAATTCGTCGGCTTTCCGCATGGACCCTGGCACACCGCTGGTCGTGCCCGAGGTGAACGCGGGTGATCTTGCGCACCACAAGGGCGTGATCGCCAATCCCAACTGCACGGCGGCGATCCTCGCCACGGCGGTGTGGCCGATCCATCAGGCGGCGGGCATCCGGCGCATCGTGGTGGCGACCTACCAGTCGGCCTCGGGGGCAGGGGCTGCGGCCATGCAGGAGCTGGAAGACCAGGTCCGCCAGCACGGCGCCGGACAGGAGATCAAGCGCTCGGTCTTCCCGCACCAGATCGCCTTCAACGTTTTCTCGCACAACACCAAGGTGGCCGAGAACGGCTACAACGAGGAAGAGAACAAGGTGGTCGAGGAAATGCGGAAGATGTTCCACATGCCCGACCTGCCGATCGTGCCGACTTGCATCCGCGTGCCGGTGCTGCGCGCCCATTCCGAGGCGATCACCCTGGAACTGGAGAAGCCGTTGTCACCTGCCGAGGCGCGGGCGCTGCTGGAAAAGGCGCCGGGTGTGAAGGTGGTGGACGACGCCGCCAACAACCACTTCCCGATGCCGCTCGAAGCCAGCGGCGACCTCGACATCCATGTCGGCCGCATCCGCCGCGACCTCTCCAATCCCAACGGGCTGGTGCTGTTCGCTGCGGGTGACCAGCTCCTGAAGGGCGCCGCCTGGAACGCCGTCCAGATCGCCGAGGAACTGGCGAAGCCGGCCCGCGCGCAAGCTGCCGAGTAGGGGCAGCCAGGTCGTCAGCGCCAGCCGATCCGCTCGAAGAACCGCCCGATCTCGGCGGCGGCGAGATCGGGGACCTCGTAGTGAACGAAATGGCCGGCATCCTCCGCGATGCCGGCCTCTACGTTTTCGAAGTACGCCGGCACGACGTCGATCCAGGCCGACTTCAGCACCGGGTCGTGGCGGCCCCACAGCACGCGGGCGGGCTGGTTGATTTTGGGTGGCTTGGGGGCGGTGCCGGCCATCACGGCGAGCCGGCCGGCATTCTGCGAGATGTACCAGTTGAAGCCGCCCTGCAGGTTGCCCGGCCGCAGGAAGTTGTCGACCCAGCGCTCCAGCACGCCGTCGAAGGCCTCCTTGCGATGGCACCAGTGGGTCAGGAAGTGCCGGAAATAGGCCCGGCAGCTCTCGCGTGAGGCGCCGACGATCGCCGGCGCAAACGGCATCTGATGGAAGGTCTGGTACCAGATCTCGTTGATCTGGGCGGGATCGCGCCAGCGTGCGCCGACCCCGTGCGTGCCGCAGTTGAAGAAGAAGAGGCCGGCGACGCGGTCGGGATGGCGAAGCGCCAGCCGCTGCATGACATAGGCCCCGACATCGTGGCCGACGAAGCCGGCCCGGGCGATGCCGAGGCGATCGAGCAGGGCCGCGATATCGTCGGCCAGAACGTCCGGCCCCGCCTGGTCCGACGGACCCGAGATCGGGTTGCCGCTTTCGCCGAAGCCGCGGAAGTCGGGAGCGATCAAGCGCCATCGGTCGGCCAGTCGGTCGAACATGGGTTCCCAGGTCGCCCAGAATTCCGGCCAACCGTGCAGCAGCAGAAGCGGCGTGCCGCTGCCGGCTTCCGCCACGTGAGTGGTGAAACCGCGTGTTTCGACGAAGCTGTGCTTTACTGTCGGCATAACGAAGACACCCCTGGTCGCGGGAGGAAGCGATGACCGATGCCATCCTGTACGACGTGCCGAAGCCCGGCGTGGCCCATATCGTCCTCAACCGCGCCGACACGCGCAACGCCCAGGACACGGCCTTTCTCTATTCATTGAACGAGGCGATGGACCGCGCCGCACACGACGACAGCGTGAAGGTCATCGTGCTCTCGGCCAACGGCCCGCATTTTTCGTCGGGACACGATCTGCGCGAGGCCGATGGCCACGGCAACATGGCCAAGCACGACACGGTCGGTACCTGGACGGGCTTCGGCAAGCCGGGCGCGGAGGCGCAGTATGCCCGCGAGCAGGAGATCTACCTGGGCTTCTGCGAACGCTGGCGCAACATTCCCAAGCCCACCCTGGCGCTGGTGCACGGCAAGGTGATCGCCGGCGGCCTGATGCTCATGTGGCCTTGCGACCTCATTGTCGCCGCCGAGGACACCGAGTTCCTCGATCATACGGTGGCGATGGGGGTGGGCGGCGCAGAGTTCTTCGCCCATCCCTGGGAGATGGGGATTCGCAAAGCCAAGGAGTTCCTGTTCACCGCCGACTGGCTCACTGCGCAGGAGGCCCACCGGATCGGCATGGTGAATCACGTGGTGCCGCGCGCTGAACTGGAAGCGTTCGGCCTCGCCATGGCCGAACGCATCGCCCAGAAGCCGCTCTTCGCCCTGAAGCTCGTTAAGCAGGCGGTGAATGCCGCCCAGGATGCGCAGGGCCGGGTCAGTGCGATGCAGACCTCGTTCGCCCTGCATCACCTCGCACACGCCCACAACATGCTGGTCCACAACAAGCTGATCGACCCGACCGGCTTGATGGCCGGCGCCAAGAAGCCACAAAGGGCTGCAGAGTAGCGCCGGCGCTCGCGCTCCTACGCCTTCTTCACCATCACCTCGATCAAGGTCGGGCCGTCGGTCTTGGCCAGCGCCCGGTCGAGCGCCGCGTCGAAGTCGGCGGCGGTGCCCGCCCGTTCGGCGGTGACGCCAAAGCCCTGGGCGATGGCGGTGATGTTTATCGGTGGGTCGTTGAAATCCATGCCGATCGGCGTGTCGTTGCCGTGGAACAACTTCAGGCGGTTCTTCAGGATCTGGTAGCCCTCGTTGTTGGTGATCAGGAAGATCACCGGCAGCTTCTGATTGGCGGCACTCCAGAGGGCGGTGATCGAGTACATCGCACTGCCATCGCCGATCACCGCGACCACGCGGCGCCTGGGTTCGGCGATCTGCACGCCGACCGCTGCCGCAATACCCCAGCCGATGCCGCCGGAGACGTTGCCAAAGAAGCTGTTGCGGTCGCGGAAGGCGAAGTAGCTCGGCAGGCTGACGGTACTGGTGAGGCCTTCCTCGACCACGATGGCGTCGCCCGGAAGTCTCTCGCTGAGCCGCATCATCACCCATTCAGCCGGCAGCGGCGAGTCGCCGGCGGCCGGCGCGGCGAGCTTGGCCTTGCGTTGGGCGCGCTGGGCACTCCAGTTGCGCGTCGCAATCTCGGCAAGCGAGGCCTTGGCGCGATCGGCCAGGGCGGCGCCACCAAGCTTCTTCAGGAGGGGCACCAGGGCGGCCAGCGTCTGCTTCACGTCGGCGCGCAGCGCCGTCGCGGCCGGGAAGTTCTTGCCCATCTCCCAGTCGCGCTGGCCGATCATCGCCACCTCGGTGGTTTCGGGCAACGGGTCGGTCTCGCTCCACACCGACATCTTGAGAAGGTCGGCGCCCACGCAGAGCATCAGATCGTAGTCGGAGAGGACACGCCGCACGTACTTCTGGTCGCGGTTCAGCGCGCCGAGATAGGCCGGATGCTCGGAGGGGAAGTGTGCACCCCAGGCCACGGTCTGCTGCAGCACCGGCGCGCCCAGGGTTTCGGCGAGCGCCGTCGCCTCGGCGAAAGCGTCCGATGTCGCGATCTCGTGGCCGGCCAGGATCACCGGCTTCTTGGCGGCGAGCAGGCGCCGCGCGAGCTGCTCCAGCGCGGCATCGCTGGGGCGTACCGCGGTATCGACCCGCGTCGGCATGCCCATCTCGACGGCCGCTTCATTGTTCAGGATGTCACCGGGCAGCGAGATGAAGACCGGGCCGGTCGGCTCGGTGGTCGCCACCTTGGCGGCGCGGCGCAGGATGCGCGGCAGATCCTCGATGCGGTTGACCTCGGTCGCCCATTTCACGACCGGCTGGGCGATCGGCACGAGCGGCGCATAGAGCAGCGGCTCAGTGAGGCCGTGACCCTGCTCCTGCTGGCCGGCCGTGACGATCATCGGCGTGCCCGACATCAGCGAGGTATAGATCGAGCCGATGGCATTGCCGAGGCCGGGGGCCACATGGACGTTGCAGGACACCAGCTTGCCCGAAGCGCGGGCATAGCCGTCGGCCATGGCGATCACCACCGCCTCCTGCAGGCCCAGCACATAGCCCATTTCCGGCGCCGAGGAGAGGGCGTGCATGATGGGCAGCTCGGTCGTGCCGGGATTGCCGAACATCTTGGAGACGCCTTCGTCCTTCAGCACGCGCAGGAAGGCATCGCGCCCGGTGATGGTGTTGGTGACACGCGCGTCGGGCATGGCAATCGGCTCCTTTGGTCTACTGTGGACGGGACCGTAGCGCGCGGGCCGGCGCCATGGAATGATCCCGTGCAGACCGGTGAAAGGCGGCGCCGCGATGCGAAAGCCCGAAGCAGAGCTGGAGGGAACCGTTGCGCGCCTGCCGTGCTGGCGCGGGTCGGTGACGCTGTCGCCGTTGCAGGGCGGCCTCACCAACATTTCCTATGTGGCGGATGACGGCGGCGAGAAGTTCGTCGTGCGCTGCGGCGAGGACATCCCCGTCCACCACGTCTTCCGTGAGCGCGAGCGGGCAGCCTCGAAAGCCGCGCACGAAGCGGGCCTCTCGCCGGAGATCGTGCATCTGGCGCCCGGCATGATGGTGATGCGCTTCGTGGCAGGGCACACCTTTGTCGAGGCCGACCTGGCTGCGAACATCGATCGTCTGGTGCCGCTGCTCCGCCGCTGCCACCGCGAGGTCGGGCGGCATGTCGCTGGGCCGGCCAGCTTCTTCTCGGTGTTCCGCGTGATCCGCGACTATGCCCGCACCATCGCCGCTGCCCCGCAAAGTCCCTTCGTGGCCGACCTGCCGCGCTTCCTGGAGGCGGCGGTCGAACTGGAGCGCCGGCAGGTCGCGATGCCGGTGGTGTTCGGCCATCACGATCTGCTGCCGGGCAACGTGATCGACGACGGCGAGCGGCTGTGGCTGATCGACTGGGAGTATGGCGGGTTCGGCACGCCGTTGTTCGATCTCGCCAACCTCTCGTCCAACGGCGGCTTCACCGCAGCCGACGATGCGGACTTGCTGAGCGCCTATTTCGAAAACGGGGTGACAGCCGAGATCCGGCGGGCCTTTACGGCAATGAAGGCGGCCAGCGCCCTGCGCGAAGCGATGTGGGCCATGGTGTCGAGCGCGCATCTCGACCTGCCAGGCGTCGACTACCAGGCCCACGCCCGCGAGTATCTCAGCCGCTTTGAGGCGCTGATGGCCCGCTGATTGCATATGCCCCTGCGTGTGTGGATCGCAGGGAGCACGGGCATGAGCCTCCGCCGTTTCAAGTTCGCCGTGACGCTGGCCGCGTCGGTGGTTGGCCTTTCGACGGTGCCGCACGGAGCGCAGGCGCAGGACAAGGTTCTGCGCATCGGCATGACCGCGTCGGACATTCCGACGACCACGGGCATGCCCAACAACGGCTTCGAAGGCATGCGCTTCCTGGGCTTTCCGGCCTTCGAAGGGCTGATCCTGTTCGACCTCTCGAAGTCCGACCAGCTCGCGACGCTGCGGCCCGGTCTTGCCGAGAAGTGGGAGCAGGCGCCGGACGACAAGAAGACCTGGATCTTCACCCTGCGCAAAGGTGTGAAATTCCACGACGGTACCGACTTCAATGCCGACGCGGTGATCTGGAACCTGGAGCGCATCTTCAACAAGGACAGCCCGCAGTTCGAGGCGGCGGCCACTGGCATCATGCGTTCGCGCGTGCCGATCCTCGCTTCCTACAAGAAGATCGACGACTACACGGTGGCCCTGACCACGACGACGGTGGCTTCCTACTTCCCGTGGATGGTGCCCTACATGCTCAACACCTCGCCCGCTTCGTGGGACAAGGCGGGCAAGGACTGGGCAAAGGTCGCCATGCTGCCGGCGGCGGGCACCGGCCCGTTCAAGATCAGCAAGGTCGTGCCGCGCCAGTCGGTGACGATGGTGCGCAACGACGACTACTGGGATGCCGGCCGCAAGCCCAAGGTCGACTCCGTCGTCCTGCTGCCGATTCCCGAGGCCAATACGCGCCTCGCGGCGCTGCGCTCCGGCCGCGTCGACTGGATCGAGGTGCCGCCGCCCGACGGCATTCCGTCGCTGAAGCAGGCGGGCTACGTCATCTCGACCAATTCCTATCCGCATGTCTGGCCGTGGTTCTACAACATGGCGGCCAAGAACAGTCCGCTGGCCGACGTGCGCGTGCGCCAGGCGCTGAACTACTGCATCGACCGCAACGCCATCGTGTCGCTGCTGAACGGCACGGCCGAGCCGTCGGTTGGCTGGCTGAAACCCAACGATCCGGCCTTCGGCAATCCGGAGAACCGCTACACGTTCGATCCGGCGAAGGGCAAGAAGCTCCTGGCCGAAGCGGGCTTCACGCCGCAGAAGCCGCTTTCCTTCAAGGTCATGATCTCGACCTCGGGATCGGGCCAGATGCTGCCGCTGCCGATGAACGAGGCCCTGCAGGAGAACCTGAAGCAGGCCTGCGGCGTCGACATCCAGGTCGACGCCGTGGAATGGCAGGTGCTGCTCAACGCCGGCCGCGCCGTGCCCGACAGCCCTGAGCTGAAGGGCGCGATGGCGCTGAATGTCAGCTCGCCGTCGAGCGATGTCGGCATGATGTTCCGCTACTTCGCGGCGGCCAACTCTTCACCGACCGGCTCCAACTTCCAGCAATGGAACGACGAGAAGTTCGAGACCGCCCTCAAGACCTTGGCCGAGGCCACGGACGAGGCGACGATCCAGAAGTACTTCGCGCAGGCGCACGAGCGGCTGGTCGACAATCCGCCCTGGCTCTACATCGTGCACGACCTCAACCCGCGGGCCTTCAGCAAGAACGTCCAGGGCTTCGTGCCGGCCCAGTCCTGGTTCGTCGACCTGACCCTGGTGAGCGTGAAGTAGGCGTTACTGCTTGGCGCAGAGGACCGGCACCTTCGAGAGGATCTCGAAGGAGCAGGTTTCCTTGGGGAACAACGCCCAGACCGCGGCGAAGACGATGGCGATAAAGAGGAAGGGCCGCAGAACGCGCAGGACCGTGGGCACCACGACCCTGAGGCCCCAATAGGCGACCAGCAGGCCCACGACGACGGCGAGCACGCGATATTGCGTGCTCCACGTTTCCCAGGCACCGAGCTCGGCTCGGTTCAGTAGTTCCTTGAGATACTCCACTGGCGATCACATAGCCCGAACGCCGTCCGTGGTACAGGCGCGAGCCGTGCGAGAGCCGGGGGAGCGACGATCAGACCAGCCAGCCGTGGCCCGAGCTGCTGGTGAAGTCGAGCTGCACCAGGAGATCGTTGAAGTCGTGGTCGCCGCCGCCCTTCAGGTCTTCCCAGCCCCAGGTGTTCAGCCCGTAGTTCCAAAGGTGGCCGACCGACTGGCCGCCCACGCTCTCGTTGGCCTGGCTGAACGCCCAGTAGGTGGCGCCGGCCGTCTGGTTGGTCAGTGTCATGGCGATCAGGTCGCCGGAATTGACACTGGTCAGTTGGGTTTCGGTATAGTTGCCGTAGCCTGGTCCGGACAGCGCGTTGCCACCGCCGGCAAGCTGGTAGGCGCGTGCCTCGGCCGCCGCGGCATAGCCCGCCTGGCCGGGCTGCAGGCCATCGATGGTGCCCGAGAGATCGTCGACGCGATAGAAGCTGAGCGACAGCTTGTCTTCACCGTTCTGGCGCACGCGCACGATGGCGGTCTGATCGTCGCTGGCATTGGCGGTCTCGGCGACGGCCACCGGTCGGGCCACGCGCACGGCGCCGTTGTCAGTCAGGAAATCGGCGAAGCCGAAGGGGGTGCTCATCGAGCCCTGGATGGCATCGGCATCGCGCGCATCGATCGACACCGCGACGCTCTCGCCGGCCGACACGGATGTCTGCCAGACCGCGCCCTGCGATGCCTTGTCGAAGGTCCGCACCAGGGCGGGGTCGAAGTCGGCCTGCAGGGACTGCTGCGCCAGCCGGGCCGTCCAGGCATAGGTGCCGGAGGCCCCGCTCAGGAAGGACGAGGTGTCGCCACCGATATCGAGGCCGACCACCGCGCCGTTGGCCGACATGGTCTGGAACAGCAGGCTCTGATGGGCCCCACTGGTCCAGCTGCCGTCGGTGGCCGTCGCCGCTTCGAGCATGTCGGGGCTGTCGGCGTAGGACACCTGATGATGCGCAATCGTCGTCAGGGACCGGGCGAGCAATACGCCATTGGGCGTGCCAAGACCGGTCACGAGGTCGTAGCCGGGGCCGGCATAGTAGCCGAAGCCGGTCGGCGTCAGCTCCGTACCGTTCGAATGGTAGCTGCCGCCCAAGGTGAAGGACGAGGTGTTGCTGCCGATGGTGATGTCATTGAACGAGGCCGGCGCGATCGCCGAGGCGATGTAGAGCAGGTCGTTCATGTAGCCGAGGTTCGGCAGGCCCTGATCATGGAAAATGGTGTTGAGTTGGACGCCGAGCGAGGCCCAGAGCGGCGTCGCCGCACTGGTGCCGCCGTCCGGGCCGCTGCCCACCATGTCGGCATTGGGCGTGAGGTAGGCGAGGTTGCCGCCGGCATTGGCCGCGACGTCGGGTGCGCCGCGACCCGTCTCGGGCGAGGGACCGGTCGTCGTGGGATGCAGGCCGTAGGCGAGCTGGTAGTCGGGCGTCGGCTGCGACGTGTCGACGCCGCCCGAGCTCGTGGTGTTGACGAGATAGCCGCCCTCGAAGGGCGAGTTCTTGATCGTGATGTGGTTGCCTTCGACGTAGTACTGGTTCCACACCGCTTCGACGAAGGTCTGCAAGGTCGCGGCATCGGTGGGCAAAGACGTCAGGCCACCCGCCATCAACTGCCAGAGCGTGGCGCGATCGCCGGCCAGGGCCGGCGCGACGATCGAGGGATTGAGCGTCGTGTCGTTCTGGGCCGCGGTCAGGGTCGAGAGCGACGTGCCGCCCACCATCACGTTGTAGGCGCTGGTCTCGTTGTAGGCGAGGTTGGTGAGACCGTTACCGGTCTCGTTGCCTGAGCCACCGTCACCCAGCGCATTGAACAGCGTGACGTTCTTCAGTGCCGCATCGATCTGGAGTTGCCGGTAGGCCTGATAGAAAGGCGAATTCGGACTCATGCTCTGATCGTCGCCGAACGAGCTCGAGAGCACGGCGGCGCGCAAGGTCGGATCCCACAGCGCGCTCTGGATCGCGGTGAAGGTCGAGGCATCGGCGTTGCCGTTGTAGCCCGAGCCGTTGAACAGATAGATGTCGCTGTTGGGATTGACGCTCGCCACCACGCCGACATCGAGCGAGCGTTCGCCGGCGCCACCCTGGTCGTAGGACTGGCCGTTGGCGCCCTGAACCTTGACCTGGCCAGTGCCGCTCTGGCCGACCGAGGCAAGATACTCGGTCAGGAGCTGCTGGAACGTCTTGGTCTGGTCCGCGGGCAGGGCCGAGCCGATGCCGGGTTCGATCAGGCCGATCGGTCCGGTGGCGACGTCCTGGCCGATCAGCGGGAAGTTATAGAGCTTGGCGATCTCTGCCGGCGAGAGATCGAGGCCCAGTGTCGAGAGATTGCCGGGGCTCTGTGCGCCCTGCGGCAGGGTGGTGGAAACGCCGGGGGTCAGGTTCGAAGGCGGCGGTACGTTTTCGGTATCGAACCACAGACCCTGGATGTTCCATTCCTCGGGCAGGAAGAGGTTGCCGTTCCAGAACGCGAACTCGTTGCCGCTCTGGGTGCTCTGGTAGAGCGTCGTGCCGAACAGGCTCTCGAACTGCGCCGCGGTGTCGAGCTCGACCCAGATGGTGCGCGACGCGGCGGAGGAGACATAGTCGCCGTACGCTGCAGAGTCGGTGCCGTCGAGGATCTTGAGACCGTATGTGGTCTTGAGCTCGCTCGCGACCTTGTCGTAGAGCGCCTGATCCGCGCCATAGGTCGACCAGAGCGTGCCGTTCTGTCCAAGCTCGGCCAGGGTCTCCTGGCGCGTGCCCCAGTTCTCGTTCAAGAGCGCCGTCGGATCGTTGGCGCGCCCTAGCACAAGGGCGACGTTGAGGCCGGCGCTGGTGGCTTGCGTCACGTCTGCGGGAGCGAGCTGATAGGCATCGATCACGTTGGTGGCGTTGGTGACATGCCAGCCGGTGAAGTCGAGATAGGTCGAGTTCTCGACCGCGACGCCGTTCAGCAGGTTGATGTTCTCCGGCCTGAGCGAAGCGAGCGAGACGCCGCTGAGCTCGGCCATGTCCGAGATCGACAGCGTGGCACCGCCTGCGGTGTCGGTGAAGGCGGGGCCGGCGCCGCGCTGGATGCTCATGTCGGCCAGCCGCACGTCGCCGCCGACATCCTGATAGGCGACGATGTAGTGGTTGAATTCGGCGGTCTGCGGGGCTGCGAAGGTGATCGGGTTGGCCAGGAGATCGGCCGCGAGATCGGCCGCACCGACATAGCCGCCCGGCGGCCCCTGGATCACGATCACCGTCGCGTCGCCCACGGTGATCGTGCCGCCGGGCGCCACGGCGTTGCTCAGGATCGCATGACCCGGATGCGGGTTGCCGCCGTCGGCCGCACGCACCAGGTCGCTGAAGGCATCGAGCGAGATGTCGATCTTGTCGCCGCTATGGGCAGACGTGCCGACGACGAAGTTATGGACCGTCGTCATGTCCTGGCTGGTGCCTGTGCCGATGCCGGCATTGGTGCTGGCGTTCGACACCGGGCCGCCGAGCTGGCCCGTCGCCTGGCCCCACCAGCCGAGCTGCGGGATGTCGCTTGCATTCACGATGCTGCCCACGACCGGCGACACGAGACCGCCGGCGTAGAGCGCAGCGGCGCTGTCGTAGCTATTGCCGGTATAGAGGCCGATGCGCGATTGCGCCGTGTGGTCGACCGCCAGGGTGATCGTGTCGGCGCCGCCACCGGTATAGATCGTGTCGGCGTATACCTTGCTGGCAGTGCCGAAGATGGTGTCGTTGCCAATCGAGCCGCCCAGCACGTTGCCCGCGGTCGTCGAGCCGGTGATCGTGGTGCCGACGCTGCCCCGCACCGACAGCGAATAGGCGAAATCGTGCGAGCCCACGGGCATGATCAGCCCGCCGTCGGAGGCGACGTAGCTCTGCTGCACGACGCCGAGATAGGTCGCAACCGTGTCGGAATCGTCGGTGTTGTAGATGCCGCCCACCACGTTCTGGTAGGCGATGTTGCCGGTCAGCAGCGTGCTGCCCGGCAGGTCGATCGCGGTCCAGACCGCATCGCCGAACGAGCCGTCCGCATTGAGCTTGACCGCGGCAAAGGCCGGCCCGCTGTCGGTGGTCGCCACCAGGTTGAAGCCGCCGGGGACGGCCGTGATGTTCTCGAAGTGAGTGAGCACGGCACCCGGCTTGTTGAAGCCGGTATAGAAGGTGAGGTTGGAGAATTCGCCGGTGGCCGCGTCGTAGGTCTCCAGGAACGCGACGTTGAGGCCGGTGCCGTCCTTCGTGCCGCCGGCGATGGTGTAGGTGTTGCTGCCGACGCCGTTCTGCCAGATGCCGTACAGCGACGTCAGATTGTCGTAGCTGCCGTTGACCTTCATCAACGTGTATTGGCCGGTGGCGATGTTGTAGATGAAGCCGTTGGCGCCGAGCAGGTAGCCGCCGGGCCCCGAGATGTCGTAGTTGCCGACCACCAGGTTGCCCTGCGTGCTGTGCAGGATGGTGTTGGCGACGGTGCCCGGCACGGTGACGCCACCCACCACGTTGACGCCGTTTGAGGGTACGGAGATCTCGGTCCAGGTGCCGCCGATGCCGCTCACCGGGCCCTCGTAGATCATGCCGTGATTGAACACGCCGGCCGGATTCTCTTTGTATTGATAGCTGCCGACGGCGCGGACGTTGCCGAGGCCGATGCCGGGCGTGAAAATCGCCGTGTCGGGACCGTAGAAGGCCGCCG
>MKRV01000086.1 GCA_001897995.1 Alphaproteobacteria bacterium 65-37
AGTTTCCAGGCCGCGATCCCGATCAGCGGTTGCACGGAGAGATCGAGCTTGCCGCCAAAACCGCCGCCACAGGCCGTCGGCACGATGCGCACCGCCTCGGGCCGGAGCTGCATGACATTGGCGACCTCGTCTCGATCCATGTAGGGCGTCTGGGTCGTGACATGGATCTCGATGCGATCGCCCACGCGTTCCGCCCACCCCGCCTCCGGCTCGATATAGGCGTGCTCCACGAAGGCCGTCTCGAAGACACCTTCGGCCACGGCGGCGCAGTCGGCAAAGGCGGCCGCGGCATCCCCGCGCTTCACGCCACCTTCGAGCAGCAGGTTCTTCGGCCGGTCCGCCTGCACCAGCGGTGCATCGGCGGCCATGGCAGCATCGACACCGAACAACGGCGTTTCGGGAAGCCACTCGATCGGCACCTCGTCGTCGTGGATGGCCTGAACCTCGGCCCGCGCACCGACCAGGGCGACCACTGCCTCACCTCGATAGCGCGCAATCCCGTCTGCCAGCACCGGTTGATCCTTGATGTCGGGATAGATGCCGAAACCGTTGAACGGCACCTCCGCCGCGGTCAGCACTGCTGCGAGCCGGCGCCGCAAGGGGGCGAGATCGCCCAGGACGAAGCGTGCCCGGGCATGCGGCGACCGCACGACCCGGATCCACAACGCATCGCGGGGAATGGCATCGGCCCCGAAGGCATCGCGGCCGGTGATCTTGGCAATGCCGTCGACCCGCGCGATTCGAGCCCCTACCGCCCCGCCGGCCTCGGGCACCGGCGCTGCGGTGGGTGCTGCTACCGCGAGAACGGCATCCACGATCTTGCCGTAGCCGGTACAGCGGCAGAGCACACCGCCCAGGGCATCTTCGACTTCGGCTCGTGTCGGTCGCGTCGTGCGACGGACGAGTTCGGCGGCCGCCATCAGCATGCCCGGCGTACAGATGCCACACTGCGCCGCGCCGTATGCCAAAAAGGACGCCTGCAAAGCCGTCAGCGTCTCGCCTCCTGCGGGACCGTCGCTCGCGAGACCTTCGACCGTCTCGACCCGCCGGCCGTCGACCTGGCCCATCGCGACGAGGCAGGAACAGACCTGGCGGCTGTCGAGCAGCACGGTACAGGCCCCGCAATCGCCGGCGTCGCAGCCGACCTTGGTGCCGGGACAGCCGAGATCGTCGCGCAGCGCCGCGGCCAGACGTGTCGTCGGCGCCCCCTCCCAGTGGGCGGAGTCGCCGTTCAGGACGAAAGCCACCTTCATGCGACCAGCCCCTGCAATAGCCGCTTCAGCAGGACGAGCACGGCGTCGCGGCGATAGACGGCGCTGCCACGCACATCATTGATCGGCGACAGCGGCGCGAGGTGCGCAGGATCGATCCGATCGACAAGCGTTCCATCCAATGTGGCACCGGCCAGAGCCGTTTCCAGAGCCGGCAGCCGTCGCGCCACCGGCGAGCAGGCTCCCACCGCGACGCGTGCCGCCTGAACCTTGCCGCCGGCACTCTCGACGACGGCCGACGCCATTGCGATCGAGATCACGAGATAGCGCCGCGCTCCCAGCTTGAGAAAAGCCGAGCGCGCCTCATGCTGCGGCCGCGGCACGTGAAGGGCAACAACAAGCTCACCGGGTTGCAACAACGTCCGGCGAACCCCTGTGATGAACTCGGCCAAAGGAACACGACGGCTGCCGTTCGAACGCGCGATCTCGATCTCGGCATCGAGCGCCAGCAGCGCCGGCACGCCATCGGCGGCCGGCGAGGCGTTGCACAGGTTCCCGGCCAGGGTGCCGGCGTTCTGGATCTGCCGGCCGCCGACCTCGCGTCCGGCCTGCTTCAGACCGTCGAACAGCGGTGGCAACTCGGCCTCGATCAGGTCGCTCCAGGTCGTCGTCGCGCCCAGTCGCCACCCTTCGGCAGTCGCCGAAATGCCGCGCAAAACCTCGATTCCCGAGATATCGAGCACGTTTTCGGTAACGGGCCGACCGACCCGCGCGGGGTAAAAGTCGGTGCCTCCGGCCAGCACCGTACAGGGCCGGGTCAATGCCTTGAGCGCCTCATCGAGGTCTCTGGGTCGGTGGTAGTCGCCCATATCGTTTGTGTACACACGATGACATGGGCGCAGCGGGAGTCAAACCCGCGCGAGCGATGAGCGGAACTTTTTTGAGGCTCGTCGTTCAGACGATTCTCGACAGGAGATCGAGCAGCTGGCGCTGCTCCTGCTGCGAGAGCGGCTT
This sequence comes from Alphaproteobacteria bacterium 65-37, assembly GCA_001897995.1. GTDB lineage: Bacteria > Pseudomonadota > Alphaproteobacteria > Reyranellales > Reyranellaceae > Reyranella. The sequence continues at coordinate 2,226 of MKRV01000086.1, forward strand.
CAGGGTCTCGCGCGAGACCGCCGGCCCGTTGAGCAGCAGCTTGGTCACCAGTCGATTGCCTTCGGTCGTCAGGCTGAGCAGCGTGCGACGCGCGTCGCCGGGATCAGGGCGCGAGTCGACGAGGCCGCGTTCCTTCAGGCGCCGTACCACACCTTGCATGGTTGCCTTGTCCATGCCGACCAGCCGGCCGAGCAGGTTCTGCGACAGCTCGGTGTACTCGTTCAGCTTCACCATGCTGGAGTACTGCGTCGGCGTGATGTTGGGATCGCCGATGCCGACCTGGAAGATCGCGCTCGCGCGTTGATGCGCGCGCCGCAAAAGATAACCGACTTGTTCTTCGATTCGATAAGGCCTGGATGCAGTGCCGGTCGTCGTCTTCGACTCGAGCTGCTTCTTTGCAACGTTGCTTCGCATCGCCCCCCCGGCCTGCTGCTCCTTGGCTACACCGGCAGCGCGCGTCGCACAACGGTCACATAACACCCTGCGATCAAGGTTAATGTGATTCCTTGACTTGATCACTTCATCGCTGTGGCGCAGCAACTTTCTCAGTTGCCGGCGACGCGTCGCGTATGACCTGCCCAGAATGGCTCGCGCAATTCCTTGCGCTTGATCTTGCCGACCGGCGTCTTGGGCAGGGGATCGTGGCGAATCACAATCCTGCCCGGTCGCTTGTAGTTGCCGAGGTGAACGGAGCAGAGGTCGACCAGTTCCTTTTCCGTCACTGCACCGTCAGGCTTCACACAGACCACGGCGCACGGCGTCTCCCCCCATCGCGGGTCGGGAATACCGAACACGGCCACTTCGAGCACACCGGGATGGGCCGCGATGATATTCTCGAGCTCGGCGGGATAGATGTTGAAGCCACCCGAGATCACCATGTCGTCGGCGCGGTCGAGCATGTAGAGATAGCCGTTGGCGTCGAGGCGGCCGATATCGCCGGTCTTGACCCAACCGTTGACGATGCGTTCCGCCGTCGCTTCGGGATTGTTCCAGAATCCCTGCATCTGTCCTTCCGTTTTGGCGACGATCTCTCCGGCCTCGCCGGGTGGGACGGGCTGGTTCTCTTCATCCCAGATCTGCAGTTGCGCAAACGGCAGCGGCATCCCGCAAGCACGCAAAGGTTGTGAACCGGGAACATCCTTGGCGAACCATTGGCGCGGCCCCATCATCGCTACAGGTAGTACCTCGGTCTGCCCATAGCCCTGATACATGGCGTCTCCGAAGATCTCGTAGGCCTTGAGGGCCGTCTCGTCGGCGATCGGGGCGGACGACACCAGCATGCACTTCAGATGGGGAAACTTGCGCTTCTCGATGCCGGGGATGCGATTGATGGCGTTCAGGATCGTCGGCACCATGAACATGTACCCGGTGCGTTCCGTCTCCATGAGATCGAGCAAGCTGGCCGGATCGAACTTCTCCGCCATGACATTGCGGCCACCCCCCAGCCAGATCGGCGTGAAGAGGTAGCCGGAGCCGTGGCTGATGGGCGCGAGATGCAGGCAGGAATCTCCCGGCTCGACCGGCGGATAGAGATAGAACCAGTCGCGCCCGGCCGCGAGCCAGGCCTGGTGCGTGTAGGCAACCCCCTTCGACTTGCCGGTCGTGCCGCCGGTGTGGCGAATGATGAAATAATGCTGTGGGTCGATCACAGGATCCGGATCGACGTTCGACTGGCGTGCCAGCCAGCCTTCGTAACCCGCGTCACGGACCACAACATGCTCGACGGCCGGCAGGTCGCCGCGCAGGCATTGGATCTCCTCCGCATATTTCTCGGCCACGACGACGGCACGACAGCCCGTATGTCCCAGCATATGAGCATGGCTTTCGCGCGCATTGCGGGGATAGAGCGGGACCCGCACCAGATTGGCGATGGCCGCCCCCAGAAAGAGATCCGACGATTCCAGGGTGTTGTCTTCGAGCACGCCGACCCTGTCCTGCGGCTCGAGGCCAAGGGCCAGCAACCCGTTGGCCATGCGCACGCCGCGATCCCAGGCTTCTGCGAAGGAGAGGCGCCGGTCGCCGGCGACGATCGCCTCGCGCTGGGCGTTGTAGCGCGCGGAATTTCGCATCTGCGTGCGCACGTCCATGGTTTTCCTCCCGACTTTACTTGGCGTTTTGCGTCGCAATGCCAGAGGCCATGACGCGCGGTCAAGGCAGTGGCAGGGTATCCCGTCCCTCCAACCTTACAGGACAGGCAATGCCCGGCGCGCTCGAAGGCATCAGGATCGTCGACCTCACCAACATCATCCTCGGGCCCTACGGCACCATGCTGCTGGCCGACCAGGGGGCCGACGTCATCAAGGTCGAGGCTCCCGAAGGCGATGCCGTCCGTCATATCGGCAAGCCCGGCAAGACCCCCGGCATGGGGCCGACCTACCTCTATGTGAACCGCAACAAGCGTTCGCTCTGCCTCGACCTGAAGAACAAGGATGCACGGGCGGCGCTCCTGAAGGTCATCGAGACGGCCGATGCCTTCGTCCATGCACTGCGGCCGCAGGCGATCGACGGGCTGGGGCTGGGCTACGAGGCGATCCGCAAGATCAAGCCCGACATCGTCTATGTCGGCGCCTATGGCTATTCGGCAGATGGTCCCTACGGAAAACTGCCGGCCTACGACGATGCCATCCAGGCCCGCTTCGGCATCGCCGACCTGATGGGCCGCGCGGCCGGCGACGAAGTCCCGCGCTACCCCCCGACCATCATTGCCGACAAGACGGTGGGCCTCACCTTTGCCTTCTCGACTCTTTCAGCCTTGATGCACAAGCAGCGTACCGGCGAGGGGCAGTTCGTCGAAGTCCCGATGTTCGAGACCATGTCGGCCTGGCTGATGGTCGAGCATCTGTGGGAACGGACCTTCGACGACGAGGGCGAGGTCGGTTACTCGCGGCTTCTGGCGCGCACCCGCAAGCCCTACCGCACGCTCGACGGCTGGATGGCGATCCTGCCCTACAACGACAAGCACTGGCGCAACTTCTTCGAGATCGTCGGCCGGCCCGAGGTCCTGAAGGATCCACGCTACTCGACGATCAATGCGCGCTCGATGCACATCGCCGACATGTACGCCATGGTCGAAGCGCTGGCACCGACGCGGACCACTGCCGAATGGGTGAAGCTGCTCGACGACGGCCAGATCCCCAACGCGCCGGTCTCGCGCCCGGCCGACCTGTTCGAGGATCCACACCTCATCTGGCGGCAGCTCTTCAAGAAGTATCCGCACCCCAGCGAAGGCGAGATCATGATGGTCGAGCCGCCGATGCGCATGAGCCGGACGCCGCCGGCCATCCGCACCATGGCGCCCCTGCTGGGCGCCGATTCGAGCGCCGTCCTGGCCGAGGCCGGTGTCAGTCCGACTGAAATCGACGCCTTGAAGAAGTCCGGCGCACTGATCGAGCCGGGCTGACCGCCCTCGACGCGAGGCTCAGCCCGCCTCCACCACGGCGACGGGCTGACCTTCCGTCACCGCGTCCGTTTCGGCGACGCGGATTTCCGCGACCGTGCCGCGACAAGGCGACAGGACCGGAATCTCCATCTTCATGGATTCCAGGATCATGATCGTGTCGTCGAGGTCGACGCGCGTTCCGACCGGGGCCTCGATCTTCCAGACCGTCCCGGCAATCTCCGACTTCACCGTCCGCTTGCTCATTTCTCTCTTCCCGCAAATCGATTGCCAAACACTTTCAGGCCTTTTAACTTAATGGTCAACCAACAAGAAACTTGGTGACCATGTCCCCTACCGTGCCGGTTCGGCGCACCCAGGAGGATCGCCGCGCGGAATCCGACCGGCGCCTCATCAATTCGGCGATCCGGCTGATCGCGCGGAACGGCTCGGCCGGCACGACCCTGGCTGAGATCGGTGTCGCCGCCGGCTATAGCCGCGGCCTGCCGAGCGAACGCTTCGGTTCCAAGCAGGCCCTGCTCGAGAGCCTGGTCGACCGGGTCGAGCAGGCCTTCCAGGACCAGGTCGTGATCGATGTCGGCGACAGGACCGGCCTCGAAGCCGTCGAAGCGCGCATCCATGCCCATCTCAACGGTGCCCTGAAGGGGGCGTCCGGCGTGCGCTCGCTCTACCTGCTCTACATGGAGTCGCTGACCGTGGCGCCGCAGCTCCATGGCCGCATTGCCGAGCTGAGCCGCGGCTATCGCGAGGCCTTTGCCCGCCATCTGCGCGAAGGCCAGCAGGCCGGCGAGATCCGCGGCGACCTCGATCCGGACCATCAGGCGATGGTGATCCTCGGCGCTGTGCGCGGCCTGATCACCCAATGGCTGATCGAGCCCAAGGCCATCGACCTTGCTGCAGCGCGGACCGCGCTCACCACCATGGTCCGCCGCTCGCTGACTTGAAACGGGAGGAACAACTCATGAAACGTCGCCACCTGATCGCCGGGTCCCTGGCGCTCACAGCCCTGGGAAATGTCCCGAGGGGCGCCCAAGCCCAGGCAACGCCCCTGCCTGACGGCAACCTGCGGGTCATCTTCGGCTATCCGCCGGGCGGCGCCGGCGACTTCATCGCCCGTCTGGTGGCCGAGCATGCCGGCCGCACGCTCGGCCGCAACGTCATCGTCGTGAACCAGGCGGGGGCCACCGGCCTGCTGGCGATCGACGCCTTGCGCCGCGCCGCGCCGGACGGCGCCACGATCGGCATGATGCCGATGACCGGCGCCGTGCTGATGCCCATGGTCAACAGCCGGGCGACCTTCGACTTCTCGACCGACTTCGAGCCTGTCGTCCATTGCGTCAGCTATTCGCTGGGTTTCGCGGCAGCGCCGACCCTCAACGTGAAGGCCTGGCCGGATTTCCTCACCTGGGCCAAGGCCAACCCCAAGCAAGTTTCCTACGGCGTCTCCGGCCTCGGCAGCATTTCCCACCTGTTCGGCGCCATGATGCAGCAGGTGCTGGGCTTCGAGCTGCAGGTCGTGCCCTTCAAGGGCGGCGCGGAGCTGAACAACGCCGTCATGGGCGGCCACGTCCCTTTCGGCATCGGCGTGACATCCGACTTCGCCGAGCCTCACAAGGGCGGTCGCATGCAGATACTGGCGGTCTCGTCCAAGCAGCGCGACCTGTCGGCCCCGGACGTGCCGACATTCATCGAACTGGGCTACCGCGACCTCGAAAGCGAGCCCTGGTTCGCCTTCTTCGCCCCGCGCGCCACACCTGCCGCCGCAATCGCCGCCTGGAACGAGGCCATCAACGCCGCCCTCAAGGACACGACCGTCCGGGACAAGATGGTGCGCGCCGGCTTCGTGGTCGGCGGGGGCAGCAGCGAGGAGCTGCGCCAGCGCATCGCCGCCGACAAGGCGCGGTGGCAGCCGGTCGTGACCAAGTCCGGCGTGCGGATGGATTGACGGTGCAATCGGCCGGGAGGGTACGGTGAGTTTCGACGAGAAGCTGGCAGAGTTCACGAAGCGCCGGGACAAGGCCCTGGCCATGGGATCGGCACGCCACCTTGCCGAGCGCAAGGCGCAGGGCATCCTGAATGCGCGCGAGCGCGTCGCCGAGCTGGTCGAGCCGGGTAGCTTCGAGGAATTCGGCCTGTTCGCCCTGGGGATCAACCCGCTGGCCCGCGACCGCACACCTGCCGATGCGGCGGTCTGCGGCTTCGGCCGGATCGACGGCCGGCTGATGGGCATCAATGCCGCCGACTTCTCGACCATGGCGGCCTCGTCGGGCCGGATCCAGATCAAGAAGTACAATCACATCCGCGATCTCTGCGTCGTCAACGGCCATCCGTTGGTGAACCTGATGGAGTGTGGCGGCGGCCGCATCCCCGATGTCATGGGGGCGGCTGGAATCGGCGCCGGCGGCGAGTCCGGGCGCTACTTCCGTCCACGCACCGTACCGACGGCAGCCGCCGTGCTGGGCGCCACCTACGGTCGCGGCGCCTTCGCCTGCGTGCTGTCGGACTTCACCGTGATGCGGCGCGGCGCCGTGCTCGCCGTCTCCAGCCCCAACGTCACCTCGGGATCGATCGCCGAAGCGGAGTCGCCGGAAGATCTGGGAGGGGCGCCGATCCATAGCGAGACGACCGGACTGGTCGACCTGGTCGTCGATACCGACCAGGAAGCCCTGGCGGCGATCCGTCGGTTCCTGTCCTACCTGCCGGATCACAATCGCCTCGCCGCGCCGCGCGTCCCGGTACCGCCCGGCGCCGATGCCGCGGCCGCCCGGCTGCCGGAGCTGGTGCCGCAGGAGCGACGCAAGACCTACGACGTTCACCGCGCCATCGAGGCGATCGTCGACCCGGGCAGCTTCTTCGGCCTCAAGGAACGTTTTGCCCGCGCCGCCGTCACCGGGCTTGCCAGGCTCGACGGCCGGACAGTCGGCATCGTGGCCTCCAATCCGCGTTTCAAGGGCGGCGCCCTCGACGCCGACGCCTGCTCCAAGATCACGAACTTCATCGTGCTCTGCGACAGCTTCAACGTGCCGCTGGTCTTCATGGCCGACACGCCGGGCTTCCTGATCGGCAGCGATGCCGAGAAGCGCGGCATGGCGGGACGGATCATGAACTTCCTGGCCGCTGTCGAAGAGGCCACCGTGCCGAAGCTCGCCCTCGTTCTGCGCAAGAGCTTCGGCCAGGCCTACATCAACATGGCCGGCGGCAAGGGTGACGAGACGGCGGCCTGGTTCTCCTCGGAGATCAGCTTCATGGATCCGCACGTCGCCGTCAGCGTGATCTTCGCCGGCAAACAGGAGGCCAACGGCAAGTCACGGGAGGAGATGATGCTGGAAGTGGCGGGCGACACCAGCCCCTACAACCTCGCCGCCCCCTACATGGCCCATGCCGTGATCGATCCGCGCGACACGCGTGCCTACCTGATCTCCCGGCTCGCCATTCACAGCCGTTCGTTGACCGGCGGCGTCGGCGAGCACCGGCTGGCGAACTGGCCACCGGTATCGTTCTAAAAGCGGGCCGGTTCCGAGGGCGGGCGAGACCTACCGGCCAACCGGACGGGCCGGATTGCCGACCACGGTGGCGCCCGGCGCGACATCCCGGGTGACGACCGCACCGGCGCCGATCATGGCATCGTCGCCGACCGTGACGCCGGGCAGGAGGATCGCGCCGCCGCCGATCCAGACATTGCGGCCGATGCGTACCGGCCGGCCGAACTCCAGCCCCTTGTGCCGTTCCGCCGGGTCGCGCGGATGGTCGGCGGCGTAGATCTGCACGGCCGGACCGATCTGGGTGTCGTCACCGATCGTCACCTCGACGACGTCGAGGATGACGCAGTTGAAGTTCAGGAAGACGTTGGCGCCCAGCCTGATGTTGAAGCCGTAGTCGCAGAAGAACGGTGGACGGATCTGGGCACCCTCGCCCACGGCACCGAGGCGCTCGGCCAGCAATCCGTGCAGCTCCGAGGGGGAGCGGCCGGCAGCGGTATTGTAACGTGCAAGCCAGGCTCGCGCCGCCGCCTGCTCGGCCTGAATCTCCGATGCGCCGGGATGGTAAAGCTCGCCGGCCAGCATGCGTTGAAGCTCGTTCGCCATCAGACCTCGATCGCGAGTTCGGCCGCGGCGAGATCTTCCAGCGCCGCGCCCACCGACTTGAAGAGAGTGATGCTCGCGTTATCGCCGGGCAAGCGGCCAGTCTGCAGGCCGCGCGTCAGCTCGAACAGGTCGGCGATCACATCGTCCTCGTCGATCGTGCCGTTGGCCAGCGGCTGGACGATGTCGCCGCCCTCCTTGAGGGCACCGGCGCGGGTGTCGACATAGACTCGCGCCCGCCAGACCGCCTTGTCGTCGGTCTCGCGCATCTGCGGCGTGTAGGCGCCGACCAGGTCGAGGTGCTGGCCTTCGCGCAGCCAATCACCCTCGACCAGCGGCTCCTTGGACAAGGTCGCACAGGAAATGATGTCGGCCTCGCCGACCGCTGCCTGGCGATCGGTGACGGCGCGCACGGCAATCGGCCGGCCGAGTGCCTTGGGCAATGAAGCCGCCAGAGCCGCCGCCAGGCTCTCGGCATGGGCCGGTGTGCGGCCCCAGATCGCGACGTCCCGGATCGGCCGGACCTTGGCGTGCACCCGGATCAGTTCCGGTGCCAGGGCGCCGGTGCCGATCATCAGCAGCCGGCCGGCGTCGGATCGAGAGAGGTAGCGCGAGGCGAGCCCGGAGGCGCAGGCCGTGCGCCGCTTGGTCAGCATGGTGCCGTCGAGCAGCGCCAGGGTCGTACCCGAGGTGCCGTCCAGCAGCAGGTACTGGCCGTAGATCGAGGGCAGCGACCGCTTGCCGTTGTCGGGAAAGACCGTGACGACCTTGACGCCGATCCGGCCCGAGGGCCCGTGCGTCCAGGCCGGCATCAGGAGCAGCATCGCATCCGCCGAATGCGGGCCGAGCGGCTCCTTGATGGGATGGTGGTGCCGCGTCGGCATCTCGCAGCCCGCGCGAAACAGCGCGTCGAGCCGATCGATCAGCGCCAGGTCGTCGAGCGCGGCGTCGACATCGGCCGCCGACAGAATTTTCACGAAAACGGACCACGGGGCGCGGCGGAGGCGCCGAGCTCAGGCGTAACCAAGGCGCTCTGACGCTCGATCGCCTTCTGGTCGCGCAAGGCCGGGGCTGACGGGCCACTCAAGGGGCCGGTACCCGGCGCGGCCGACGCCTGCCGAGCCGCCTCGGCCGTGCGCAGGCGGCTGAGCTCGCGTTCCAGCCGTGCCGCTTCGCCACCGGCGTCGCGCGCCCGGCGACGGTGATGGCGCGCCGCCCACCAGCCCATACCGAGCCCGGCCAGCACGCCCAACAGCAGCAGCACGATCACCAGGACATAGACCGGCACGACGAGGAGATGCGGCAGCGGCCACAAGGCAAGCTGCACAGACTGCGAATTGCTGACCGCAATCAGCACGCCGATCAGAATGAAAAGCAGGAACAGGGCACGAGACAGGATCTTCATGGCCCGGCCAGCATGGCACACCGCGCCTCTGGGACGCGAGGTCGGATGCGCCCAGACGCTACGACTTGTCGCCTTCCGACGGGTCGTCGCCGTTGTCGCTCGGCATCAGGCCGGCAGCGCGCGCGGCTTCCTTGTTCAGCCGGTCACGCAGGTCCTTGCCGGTCTTGAAGTAGGGCACGCGCTTGGAAGCGACGGCCACCTGCTCGCCGGTGCGCGGATTGCGTCCCGTGCGCGGGTCGCGCTTCTTCACGGAGAACGCACCGAAGCCGCGCAACTCGACGCGATGGCCGGCCGCCAGGGCTTTGGAGATCTCGTCGAAGACTGTCGCGACGATCCGCTCGACATCCCGTTGGTAGAGATGCGGATTCCGGGCCGCCAGGCGGGCAATCAGCTCGGACTTGGTCATCGCAGTTCCATGCAGCGGGGCTGAGAGACCCCGAGATCAAGGATTTAAGTCGTTGATATTAAACCGAATAACAGCCTCGTCAAGCCTAAGCCCTTGAAAGCAAAAGAAAAGGCCGGTCCTTGCGGACCGGCCTTCGGGTAAATCGCGGAGAAAACGGCCTACTTGGCCTCGTCTTCGGCCTTCTTCTTGAGGGCTGCCCCCAGAATGTCGCCCAGGCTGGCGCCCGAGTCGGACGAACCGAAGTCGGCCATCGCCTTCTTCTCCTCGTCCAGTTCGCGCGCCTTGACCGACAGCACGACACGGCGCGAGGCCTTGTCGATGTTGGTGATCTTGGCGTCGAGCTTGTCGCCGATCGCGTAGCGGTCGGGGCGCTGCTCGGAGCGGTCGCGGCTGAGCTCGGACTTGCGGATGAAGCCCGGGATGCCGTCCTGCACCGTGACGTCGATGCCATTGTCCTGGATGCCGGCCACGATGACGGTGACCACGTCGCCCTTCTTGGCGACCGAGCCGACCTTCTCGAACGGATCGTTGGCGAGCTGCTTGATGCCGAGCGAGATGCGCTCCTTGTCCATGTCGACGTCGAGGACCTTGACCTTGACCTCGTCGCCCTTCTTGTAGTCGCGGATCGCCTCGTCGCCGGCCTTGTCCCAGCTCAGGTCGCTGAGATGGACCATGCCGTCGATATCGCCGGGCAGGCCCACGAACAGGCCGAACTCGGTGATGTTGCGGACCTCGCCGTCGAGCTCGGTGCCCGACGGGAACTTGTCGGCGAAGCTCTCCCAGGGGTTGGCCATGCACTGCTTGAGGCCGAGCGAGATGCGGCGCTTGGACATGTCGACGTCCAGCACCATCACTTCGACTTCCTGCGAGGTCGAAACGATCTTGCCCGGGTGCACGTTCTTCTTGGTCCAGCTCATCTCGGAGACGTGGACCAGACCCTCGACGCCCGGCTCCAGCTCCACGAAGGCGCCGTAGTCGGTGATGTTGGTGACGCGGCCCTTGAGCTTGAGGCCGACCGGATACTTGGCGCCGGCGCCATCCCACGGATCGCTCATCAGCTGCTTCATGCCGAGCGAGATGCGCTGCGTCTCGGGGTTGAAGCGGACGACCTGCACCTTGACCTGCTGGCCGATGGTGAGGGCTTCCGACGGATGGTTGATGCGCTTCCAGGCGATGTCGGTGACGTGCAGCAGGCCGTCGACGCCGCCCAGATCCACGAACGCACCGTAGTCGGTGATGTTCTTGACCACGCCGTCGAGCACCTGGCCTTCGGACAGCGCGCCCATCAGGCGGGTACGGTCCTCGGCGCGGGTCTCTTCCATGACGGCGCGGCGCGACACCACGATGTTGCCGCGGCGACGGTCCATCTTGAGGATGGCGAACTGCTGGGCCTGGCCCATCAGCGGGCCGACATCGCGCACCGGGCGGACATCGACCTGGCTGCCCGGCAGGAAGGCCACGGCGCCCGACAGGTCGACCGTGAAGCCGCCCTTCACGCGGCCGAAGATCGTGCCCATGACGCGTTCCTGATCGGTGAACGCCTTCTCGAGCAGGGTCCAGGCTTCCTCGCGGCGTGCCTTGTCGCGCGACAGGACGGCTTCGCCGTCCTTGTTCTCCATCCGGTCGACGAAGATGTCGACGATGTCGCCTTCCTTCACTTCGGGAGCGGCGCCACCGTTGGCGAACTCACGCAGTGCAACGCGGCCCTCGGACTTGAGGCCGACATCGACCACGACGAAATCATTGGCGATACGAACGACGCGGCCCTTGACGACCGTGCCTTCGAAGCTCGGAGAACCGCCGAGCGATTCCTCGAGAAGTGCGGCGAACTCCGCGCTGGCGGTATCGTTCGCGGGTTTACGAAGGGCGCTGCCCTTAGCCATTCAACTCTCCTTCATCGATCCCGGGCGAAACGCTGCCGCCCGTCGGCCAACCGGTTAAGTCCGGCGGATCCACTGCCTTTGAAACACCGACAACGGGACGAATCGCCCCGCGCAGTCGCCGCTGAAAGTCTTCGATCCGCCGGCGGCGACTTACGGCCCGGAAGATCGAAAGCCCTTGCGCTCGATGAACGCCAAAGCTGCGGCAAAAGCCGCATCGGCATCCATGTCGCTGGTATCGAGAAGGAAAGCATCGGGTGCGGCCTTCAAAGGTGCAGCCGCCCGTTCGCTGTCGCGACGGTCCCGCTCCGCCATCTCGGCAAGAACGCGCGGTTTTATAGTGTCGACCCCTCGCCCGCGCAACTCCTGGAACCGTCGCTCCGCCCGGGCGTCAGCGCTGGCTGTGACGAATAATTTCACCGGCGCATCGGGGCAAATAACGGTCCCGACGTCACGCCCATCGAGCACGGCGCCGGCGCTTTGAGATGCGAACTTTTTCTGGAAATTCAAGAGGTTGGCGCGGACCTGTGGCAGTACGGCGACCTGCGAGGCGAGCTGGCTCGCGACATCCGTCCTGAGGCCGGGGTCGGCCAGGTCTTCCGGCTGCAGGCCAGCGGCCACGTCTTCCGGCGGTTGGGCGAGCCGGTCGGCCTTGACGCCGACGGCCCGATAAAGGAGCCCGGTGTCGAGATGGGGCAGCCTGAAATGGGCGGCAATCCGCTTGGCCAGGGTGCCCTTGCCGGAGGCCGATGGGCCGTCGATGGCAATGACCAGACGTCCGCTCACGCCGCCTCGATCCGGGCGCCGAGGTCGCCCATCAGCCGGGCAAAACCCGGGAAGCTGGTGTCGATCGGCGAGCCGTCATCGACCGCCACCGGCTCGCGGGCGGCGAGACCCAGGACCAGGAAGGACATGGCAATGCGATGGTCGAGGTGCGTCACGACCAGGCCGCCGCCCTGCGGCGGCGCGCCGGTGCCGTGCACGGTGAGGCTGTCGGCGCCCATTTCGTGGCGTACGCCGTTGGCCGCGAGCCCGGCCGCGACGCTGGCCAGCCGGTCGCTTTCCTTGGCGCGCAGCTCGGCCAGCCCCAGCATGCGGGTGGTCCCCTTGGCGCATGCCGCGGCCACCGCGAGGATGGGATATTCGTCGATCATCGAGGGTGCCCGCTCCGGCGGCACCTCGACGCCCGTCAGCTCGCCGCCGCGCACCCGCAGGTCCGCGACGGGCTCGCCGCCGACCTCGCGCAAGCCCTGCAGCTCGATATCCGCGCCCATCTCGCGCAGCGTGTCGTAGAGCCCGGCCCGCAGTGGGTTGAGCCCGACATTCTCGACCGTGACGTCGCTGGCGGGCCGGATTGCCGCCGCCACGACGGCGAAGGCGGCGGACGACGGATCGCCCGGCACGACGATGTCGCGCGCCTTGAGTTCCGGCCAGCCCACGACCGTGATGCGCTTGCCGCCGCCCTCGGCCAGCCCTTCGCGCACCTCGGCGCCGAAGTAGCGCAGCATGCGCTCCGTGTGGTCGCGCGTCGCCTCGGGCTCGATCACCGTGGTCTCGCCCGCCGTGTTTAGTCCGGCCAGCAGAATGGCGCTTTTCACCTGCGCCGAGGCGACCGGCAGCCGGTATTCGATGGGGATCATCTCGTCGGTGCCGATCACGGCGAGCGGCATGCGGCCGCCCTCGCGGGCCTCGAACCGCGCGCCCATCCGCGACAGCGGCTCGATGACGCGCTGCATCGGCCGGCGGCGCAACGAGCCGTCGCCGGTCATGAAGCTGGTGAACCGGTGGCTGGCCAGGATGCCCGACAACAGGCGCGCCGAAGTGCCGGAGTTTCCGAGATCCAGGACGTGGTCGGGCTCGCGGCCGCCGCCGACGCCGAAGCCGCGGACGCGCCAGGCGCCGCGGCCTTCATGCTCGATCTGTGCGCCCATCGCCCGCAGGGCAGCGGCAGTGGCGAGCACGTCCTCGCCTTCGAGCAAGCCGGTGATGTGCGTTTCGCCCAGCGCGAGCGCGCCGAACATCAGGGAACGATGGGAAACCGACTTGTCGCCGGGCGCACGGACACGGCCCTGCAGCCTCGGAACGGGATGGGCGACGAGCTTGGCGGGAGAACTATGGGCAGACAGGACAGGCTCCCGGGCAGCGAGAGTTGGGACAAAGAGGCGAAAGCGCGGCGCGGCGCCCTCGTAGCATGGAGGAATTTGGTTTTGACAGGGTGAAAGACGCATGACATACGCCCTCCCTCGCGGCCCGTTCGGCCGGTTTCAAGCGATTTTTTTGGAGATTTCGCGTGGTCAAAGCGAGCTGGGGCACAAAACGCACCTGCCAGAGCTGTGCAGCGCGTTTCTACGACCTGAACAAGAGCCCGATCAAATGCCCCAAGTGCGGCCGGGACCATGATCGCGAGGACTTCGTGAAAGTCCGCCGCGGCCGTGGGTCGGCCGCCGCGACGGCAGCCGCCGCTGCCGCCAGCGCTGCGGCCGCCGCAGCTGCAGCAAAGGCCGCCGCCAAGAAGAAGACCGAGGATCTCGACGGAGACGATTTGCCGGACGTCGACGACGACGCGCTGGATACGGACGATATGGACGACGAGACCGACGACATCGAAGTCGACGTCGAGGTCGAGGACGACAAGGGCGAGGGCGACCGCTAAAAATCCGTCGCTGGCAATTCGCCGCTTCTGGGCAGTTGCCAGCCCGCGAGGCAGGAACTATACCTCGCGCCCGCCAGCACGATTTTCGGGGCCATAGCTCAGCTGGGAGAGCGCTACAATGGCATTGTAGAGGTCGACGGTTCGATCCCGTCTGGCTCCACCAACCAAACAAGGGGTCAGCTCGAAAGGGCTGACCCCTTTGTTTTGAGCGGGGCCGAAGAAACGAAGAGCGTCGCGGCCATCAAGTTCAAGAACGCTTAGGCAAGCGTCCGTCGCTGGCACGAATTTCCGCAACAGCCCGGTCCCAACCGGCAATGCGCTCAGGTCCCGCCGGGTGCGTGTCGAGCATTCCGGTTTCGCGGCGCCCCGACGCTCTCGCCATGGTCACCAAAAAGCCGCGCGCTTTGTCGAGGTCGACTCCCGAGCGGTAGAGGATGACGGCCGCAAGATAGTCCGCCTCGCGCTCCTGCTCCTTCGAGAATGAAAGGCGGCCGATGGCGCCGCCGACATCGGCGCCAGTATCGACCGCGGCACGAGCCATGCGCCCACCGTCTCGACTCCCATAGGATGCCGCCGCGCCTGCCGCACCGAGGAGGATTGCCCCCAACAGCGCTCCCGCCGCCTGGTTTCGCTGGCTCGTCGCGATGTGGTTGGCGGCTTGATGACCGATCTCATGGGCAATGACCATGGCAACTTCTTCGTCGTTTGCCGCGTACTCAACGATACCGCTATTCACGACGATCAACCCGTTCTTGGTAGCACCGGCATTCATCGATCGATCCTTCAGCGCTCGAAATTGCCAGCCGCAGACGCCGACATTCATCTCCCGGCAAAGCTGGTAGGCGGCTGGTTGAATCCGCCTCAGGGACGCCTGCAGGACTTCGATGACTTCCTCGTCGTCGACGACACGACGACGCGGCGGGCCGCCGGCACCGGCGACC
>MKRV01000087.1 GCA_001897995.1 Alphaproteobacteria bacterium 65-37
GCCCTTGCGGGTCGTCGCACGCTGCGGCGCCTCCTCCGACACCGCGGGGAAAGCATCGAGACCGTAATTGTAGATCGTGCCCGGCAGCAGGATGCGCGCGCCGCAGGCGCGGGCAGCGGCAATCGTGTTGTCGATCATCGGCAGGACGAGCTGCCCCCAGTTGCGATAACCCGGCGGATTGACGGCATGAACGATCAGGGAGACGCCGGTCGCGGCGCCGGCGACGTCGGCCGCCTGCAAAGCATCGCCTTGTCGCCAGTCGAGATCTCTCCGTCCACGTCCGACACGTGCCGCCGCGCGATGCAGCGCCCGCACCTGCCAGCCCGCCGCCTGGAGATGCCTTGCCATCTCGCCGCCGATGCCGCCGGTCGCCCCGAGAACCAGGGCCGTCCGCTTGACCATCACCGCCTCCTTGAACGCGGTCGACTCTGCAGGAGGCGGCACCTCTACGAAATTAGCTAAGTATGTCGGTATTCTATACAATTCCGTATGATCAAGACGGAACCGAGCTGGGAACTCTACCGCACCTTCCTCGCAGCCCTGCTGGAGGAATCGCTGTCGGGTGCCGCCTTGGCACTCGGCCTGACTCAGCCCACGGTCGGCCGGCACATCGACGCGCTCGAGCAGGCGCTCGACACACAGCTCTTCGTGCGGTCGCGAAACGGACTTGCGCCAACTGAGGCAGCGCTGGAACTGCGGCCGTATGCCGAAGCGCTCGCCTCGGCGACGGCCGCCCTGCTGCGGGCCGCGTCGGGCAGAAGCGATGGTGTACACGGAACTGTGCGCATCACGGCAAGCGAGGTGATCGGCATCGAGGTCCTGCCACCCCTGCTTGCCTCACTTCGCCATAGGTATCCGGATCTGGTCCTCGAGCTCACCCTGTCGAACGATGTCGTCGATCTCCTGCGGCGCGATGCCGACATCGCCGTCCGCATGGTGGCGCCGCGGCAGGAAGCGCTGCTGGCCCGACGGGTCGGTGCGATCAAGGTCGGCCTGCATGCCCATCGCAGCTATCTCGAGCGCTGCGGCGCGCCCAAGACCCTGGAGCAGCTCGACGGGCACACGCTGATCGGCTTCGATCGCGAGACTGTCCCGATCCGCAGCATGCAGCAGCGCTTTCCGGCCTTGAAGCGCACGATGTTCGCCCTGCGTGCCGACAGCGATCTCGCGCAGCTCGCCGCCATCAAGGCAGGTTTCGGGATCGGCGCCTGCCAGACCGGCCTCGCGGTGCGCGACCCCGCCCTCGTGCGCGTGCTGCCCAAGGCCATCGACCTTGCCTTCGACACCTCGGTCACGATGCACGAAAGCCTGCGCGGCAGCCGGGCCTGCCGCGCCGTCTTCGATGGCCTGGTCGAGGGCCTGCAACGCTATGTGAAAAGTCAGCCGCGATAGCCGTCGGGATCGACGACATAGCCGGCGGCAAGGTCGGCCGCGAGTGCCGCGGGGTCGCGTTGCCGGGGATCGCCGTGACCGCCGCCGCCCGGCGTGCCCAGCGAGACCGTGTCGCCCTTGCTCAGCACATACTGCTTCTTGGGGTCGGTCTTCTCGCCGTTGATGCGCAGCTCGCCCGGCGCCCCGTCGCGGCCGCCCTTGATGCCGAACGCCGGGAATACGGTGCGCTCCGCCAGGAAGGAAACAGCGATCGGCGTCTCGCTCAGGCTTTCGAGCAGGATCTCCTGGCCCAGGCCGCCGCGATGGCGGCCCGGCCCGCCGGAGTCGGGCCGCAGCTTCTTGTGGTGGAAGCGCAGCGGCGCGATGTGCTCGCTGATCTCGATCGAGGTCGACGACACGTTGGACGGCCAGGAGAGACAGGTCACGCCGTCGCCCCGCGAGTTGCCGCCCATGCCGCCGTTGTAGAAAAACATGTTGGCGTAGGGCTTGCCGCCCCCCTGCCCGTTGGCCTCCCGCACGCCGGACTGGTTCATGCCCCACATCGGTGAACCGCAGGCCGCCATCACCCGCTCCGGCACGATCTGCCCGAGGCAGCCGAACACCAGCATCGGCACGTAGTGGCCGATCAGCATGCGTGACCCACCGGAAGCTGGGAATTGTGGATTGACGATGGAGCCCGGCGGCGCATTGAGCGTGATCGGCCGCCAGGCGCCTTCGTTGTTGGGCAGGCTGGGGCTGGTGCAGACCTTGACCCCGTACATGGCCATGGCGTTGGTGTAGCAAAGCGCACAGTTGATCGCCCGATCGACCTGGGAGTCGGTGCCGGCGAAATCCATCTCGATCTCGTCGCCGCGGACCGTCAGGGCGAGCTTCAGGGTGATGGGCCGGTCGTGCACGCCGTCGGTCTGAAGTTCGCTGTGGTAGGTGCCGTCGGGCAATTCGCGGATCGCCGCCCGCATCGCCGTCTCGCAGCGTCCCTGGACCTCCCGCGCCAGATCCGTGAGGTCCGACAGGCCGTAGCTCTCCATCAGGACGTGCAGGCGGTCCTCCATCAGGTCCAGTGCCACGACCTGGGCCCACAGGTCGCCCATGGTCTGATCGGGCGTCCGTACGTTCTTGCGGATGATGGTGACCAGGGTGTCGTCGGTCTTGCCGGCGGCGATCATCTTCATGGGCGGGATCTGCAGCCCTTCCTCGAAGACTTCACGCGGCTCCGGGCTCCTGATCTTGCCGCCGATGTCCGGTGCATGTGCGGTCGTGGCACTGAAGGCCACCAGCCGTCCATCGCGGAAGATCGGCTTGGCGAGCGTGATGTCGGGCAGATGCCCCGTCCCCAGCCAGATATCGTTGGTGATCAGCACGTCCCCCGGCTCGAGCTTGTCGGGCGGGAAGAATGTCAGGAAATGCTTCACCGTCTCCGGCAGGGTGCCGATGAAGCTCGGGATGCTCTCGCTCGCCTGGACCAGCGACTGGCCCGCCGCGTCGGTGATGACACAGGAGAAGTCGTAGCTCTCGCGCACGAGTGTGGAGAAGCTGGTCCGCACCATGGCGGCCGCAGCCTCGTCGACCATGGAGATCAGGCGGCGCCACAGGAGCTCGAGCTCGATCGGATCGAACGTGCGCGGCATCAGGCAACCTCCGCCAGGATGGATCCGTCGGGCAGCAGGCGTGCCGTAGCCCCGGGACCGACGATGAACGTGCTCTCATTCTCCTCGAATACCGCAGGCCCTGCGATGGAAACGCCCGGCTCCAGGGCGTAGCGGTCCCAGACCTCCGTCGGCAGCGCCTTGCCGACGTCGGGAAAGAAGACCGGCCGTGTCCCCTTGCGCGCCGCGGCCGAGGCGTGTCGCGGCAAGGCCAGCCCACCGCCGCTGCCCGGCATCGGCGCGCTGGCCGACAGCCGCAGGGCCACGAACTGGATGGCCGCGCCCGGCGGCGTCCGGGCAAACAAGGCCTTGTAGGCGGCTTCGAAGGCGGCCTTGACGCCGGCGGCATCCAGCCTGTCCGGCAGCGCAACGGTGATCTCGCTGCCCTGGCCGATATAGCGCATGTCGGCGAGCCGCCGGACGGTGCGCTCGCCGAGCGACGCACCGGTCAGGTGCAGCACGTCGAGCGCCTCCTTCTCCAGGCTCGTGAAGAGGCCATCCGCCGTCGAAAGGTCGGCACCGGCCAGAGCGACGTTGAAACTTGCGACACGATCGACCCGCGCCGGTGCCATCAGCATGCCGATGGTGCTGCCTGCCCCCGCGCCCGGCGGACAGACCACGCGCGTCACGCCCAGCTTGCGGGCCACGTGCCAGGCATGGACCGGCCCGGCCCCTCCCGTGGCCAGCAGCGCGTATTCGGCCGGCACACGGCCGCGTTCGGCGATCGCGACCCGCGCTGCACCGGCCATGTTCTCGTTCACGACATCATGGACGCCGAAGGCGGCTCGGCTCTGATCGACGCCCAATGCCACAGCCAACCGATCGAACGCCGCCGCCGTTGCCGCATCGTCGATCGCCATGGCGCCGCCCAGGAAGAAGCCTGCATTGAGGTAGCCGAGGCTGAGGTCGGCATCGGTGACGGTCGCATCGCTGCCGCCGCGCCCATAGCAGGCCGGGCCGGGCTGGGCGCCGCTGCTCTCAGGCCCGACATTCAGGGTGCCGAGGTCGCTCTTGTGGGCAATCGAGCCGCCGCCGGCGCCGATCTCGATCAGCTCGACGGTGGCAATCTGTATGGGCAGGCCCGAGCCGCGCAGGAAGCGCTTTTCACGCGCAGCTTCGAAACCGTAGGCGACGAGCGGCTGGCCGTCGTCGACCAGGGCAAGCTTGGCGGTGGTGCCGCCCATGTCGAAAGCCAGCACGCGATCGAGCCCGGCATTCCGGCCAAACCACGCGCCGGCCAGGGCCCCGGCTGCCGGCCCACTCTCCAGAAGCTGGACCGGCGCGCGGCGGGCTTCCGCCACGTGGGTCAACCCGCCATTGGACAGCATCAGGAACAGGCCTCCCGGAATGCCCTCGCCGCGCAACGCCTGTTCCAGGCGATCGAGGTAGGCTTCCGCCAGCGGTCGGACATAGGCATTGGCGACCGTCGTGCTGGCCCGCGAGTATTCGCGGATCTCAGGGGCAATGTCCGACGACAGCGAAATCGACAGGTGCTGGAAGCGCTCCGCCACTGCCGCCGCGATCGCCCGTTCGTGTGCCGGGTTGGCGTAGGCATGCAGGAAACAGACCGCCAGGCTCTCTATGCCCTGCTCGACCAGCGCCGCGACTTCGCCGAGTGCCGCTTCGACGTCGAGAGCTTTCACCACACCGCCGTCCGGCCCCACCCGCTCCATCGCCTCACGCCGCCACGGCCGCGGTACGATCGGCTTGGGCATCTCGATGAACAGGTCGTAAAGCTCGTACTTCCGCTCGCGCGCGATCTCCAGCACGTCGGCAAAGCCCGCCGTGGTCAGCAGGCCGGTCCTGGCTCCCTTGCGCTCGATCAGGGCATTGGTGAACAGCGTCGTGGCATGCACGACCCTGCCGATCTGCTCGGGGCCAACGCCCGCTTTCTCGAGCACGCGGCGGGTGCCTTCGAGTGCCCCGCGCGCCGGATCGTCCGGCGTCGTG
Source organism: Alphaproteobacteria bacterium 65-37 (assembly GCA_001897995.1). GTDB lineage: Bacteria > Pseudomonadota > Alphaproteobacteria > Reyranellales > Reyranellaceae > Reyranella. The sequence goes on from MKRV01000087.1 coordinate 4,989, forward strand.
CTTTCCTTCCAGATGACGGCGCGACCGTCCCGCGGATCGTGAACGACCAGATCGGTGAATGTTCCCCCGATGTCGATCCCGAGAGAAAGCGGCGTACTCATGGCTGATCCCTATTACTATTGAGCTCTGACATTGCCTTCCCTGGCGACCTTTCCCCAGCGTTCACGATCCTTCTGGATGTAGGCCGCGAAGGCCTCCGGCCCCTGGGCGATCGGCTCGAGCCCTTGCTGGGCGAGCGCGTCGGCATTCTTCGGATCCGACATCGCCTCGAGGAAAAGCTTTGCCAGCACGCCCTTGATGTCGACTGGCAAACCGGCCGGCCCCACCAGGCCGAACCAGTTGTTGATGTCGAGCGCCGGAATATCCTTGGTCAGCAGCGGCAGTTCGGGCGCGAGCGGCGACGGCTTGGTCGAGGCCAGTGCCAGCACGCGAACCCTGCCGCCGCGCGCCTGGCCGATCAGCTCCGAGATGTTGCCGAAGAAGAGATCGACCTGGCCGGCGGCAACGTCGGCGACCGCCGGCGCACCGCCGCGATAGGGAATATGGTTCAGCTTCAGGCCGCCGGCTTCGGCAGCGAGGAACTCCGCACCGAGCTGATTGGTCGAGCCGAGCCCGGTCGAAGCGTAGGTGACCTTGCCTGGATTGGCCTTGGCATAGGCCACGAGTTCGGGAACGGTCTTGAAGGGCGCGTCGATGCGCACGATCAGCGCCATCGGCACGCCGACCAGATTGCAGATCGGAACCAGCTCCTTGTCGAGATCGAGGGGTATTTGCGATCCCGGCACGACCGGCCCGACGGCGAGCTGCCCCATGATGCCGATGCCGACCGTGTAACCATCGGGCGGCGACTGGGCGACCGCCTTCAGCGCAATGAAACCGCCGGCTCCGGTCTTGTTGTCGACGACGACAGTGTAGCCGTGCAGCCGTTGGATCGAATCGGCAGCCAGCCGGGCGGCGATATCGGCGGTGCCGCCGGGCGCGTAGCCGACCAGAATCTTGATCGGATGCTTCGGTACCCATTGTTGCGCACGTGCTGAAGCGGCAACGAGCACGAGCGGAGCTGCCAACAGGTTTCGCCGGAGCATCGCAATCCCCCAATCCCTTCAGATGAGCGTCGAGCAAGCATCGCGCTGGGTCAAGTTGCGCCGTCTGAAGCGAAATGCACTTCCGCCAGAGCAGCTTATGCCCAGCAAGGCGGAACCGCGTGCGGTTCCATCTTCCTGGGCGCTGCTCTAGTCTCCGCGCCGCATGCCACTCGCTCAACCTGCCGCCGACCTCTGGACCTTGCTCGCCGACATCGCTGAGGAGACGCCGGAGGCGCCCGCGTTTCTTCATGGCGACCGCGTCCTGAGCTTCGCCGAACTGGTCGACTCCGCGAAGCGCGCCGCGCAGGGCCTCGCCGATCTCGGCGTCGGTCCGGGCGACCGCGTGGCGCTATGGCTGCCCAACGTGCCGGCCTATCCTATCCTGCTGTTCGCCTGCGCCCGCCTCGGCGCGATCGCGGTCGCGGTGAACACGCGTTATCGCGCCGTCGAAGTCGCCGACATCGTAGGGCGCTCCGGCACCAAGGTGCTGGTCTGTGCGCCCGGCTTCCGCAGCATCGACTTTCTCGCGATCCTGGCCGACATCGACCCCACAGCACTCGACCGGCTCGCGGCCCTCGTGACCGTCGGCGAGGAGCCGGCATCGGTTCCGCCGGCGATCGAACGGCTGCGCCGCATTCGCTTCGAGCGGTTGCTGTCGCGCCCGCGCCTCGGCGCCAACCACGCGCGCGCCAGTGCCCCATGCAATATCTTCACCACTTCGGGCACGACCAGCGCGCCCAAGTTCGTGCTGCATCGCCAGGGCGCGATCGCCGCGCACGCCCAGCAGGTCGCCCGCGCCTTCGGCTTCGCCGCGCCCGACACGCTGTCGCTTGCAGTCCTGCCCTTGTGCGGCGTGTTCGGCTTCAACCAGACGATGGCGACCCTGGCCGCCGGCAAGCCCAGCGTCCTGGTCGAGTCCTACGAGATCGACGGGATCGCCCGATTGATCGAGCGGCACCGGCCGACGACGATGTTCGGCAGCGACGACCTGTATTCCCGCCTGCTCGACGCCGTGCCGGGCGACCGCCCCTTTCCGTCGATCAAATGGGCAGGTTATGCCGCCTTCAACGCCGCGCTCGCCAACCTGCCCGAGCAGGCGGAACGGCGCGACCTCAGGCTGTGCGGCCTCTACGGCATGAGCGAAGTGCAGGCGCTCTATTCGGTGCAGCCGTTCGATGCCTCCGTCGAACGCCGCAAGAAGGGCGGCGGCCTGCCGACCTCGCCGCTCGCCCATGTGCGGGTGCGCGATCCCGAGAGCGGTGCGCTGCTTGGCATCGGCCAACCCGGCGCCCTGGAATGTGCAGGCCCCTCGTTGATGACGGGCTACTTCGGCAACGACGCGGCGACAGCCGAGACGATCACAGCCGACGGCTATGTCCGTACCGGTGATCTTGCCGAACTCGACGGCCATGGCGGCTTCACGTTCCTCAGCCGCATGGGCGACGTGCTGCGGCTCTCGGGCTTCCTGGTCAATCCCCTCGAGATCGAGACCCACCTGCAGAAGCTGCCTGGCATCGAGGCCTGCCAGACCATCTCGGTCGCGAGACCCGACGGCGTGCGCGCCGTCGCCTTCGTGATCCTGGCGCCAGGTACCGGCCTCGACGAGGCCGCCGCCATCGCCCACTGCCGCCGCGGGCTTGCCAACTACAAGGTGCCGATGCGCATCTTTGCCATCGACGACTTCCCCAAGACACCATCGCCCAACGGCTTCAAGATCCAACGCAACAAGCTGCGCGACATGGCGCTGGAGCGGTTGGGCGACTGAAACGGGCCCGTCCATAACGACATCGAGGGAGAGAAAAATGGCCAAGCGCAAGAGCGTCAACTACCCGGGCTATAGCCACCAGAATCCGATCCCCAATGCGAGCCGCATCGGCAATATCGTGATGTCGAGCATCATGAACGGCACGGAGCCCGGCACGCGCAAGGCACCGCCGGATCTCGACGGGCAGGTGGTCAACATCTTCAAGCACATCCGGCTTTGCATCGAAGCCGCCGGCGGGACGCCCGACGATATCATCAAGATCAACTTCTGGATGAAGCAGCCCTCGACCGGGCGTGCCGCGCTGAACGACGAATGGGTGAAGATGTTCCCCGACGAAGCCTCGCGCCCGGCACGTCATACCCTTCAGCTTTCGGCCGACAGTGCGCACGAGGTCACGTGCGACTTCACTGCCGTGATCAGCGGCTGACGCCGCGCCGTGATCGGCGGCTGACGCCGCGCCACGATCAGCGGCTGACGCCGCCGGCGGGAAAGACGCCTACCGGCCTGGAATGCGCAGGTCGGCGACCGACTGGCCGATGAAGACCTGCGGCTGCGAGGGACGGCGGATACCCATGCGCTGCTCCAGATTGGCAACGCAGGCACGCGTGGCCTGGGCAAGATCGTTCCAGGTCGAGGCGCCGTCGAACTGCTGCAGCAGACACTGGTCGTAGTAAGTATAGCGGTCACCGGCACCGCAGCCGAAGCTCACCCGATCGGCGGCCGCCGCCGTCAGCACGATGCGGTTGGACTGGCGCATGCCCGGCGTCAGGAAGACACCGCTGTGGCAGGCCGAAACCACGACGACGGTCGGACGCGTACCGCACCCGGCATCGAGCGCATTGTCCAAGGTTCCGGGGTTGAGGATTCCGTTGGCGGCCTTCAACACCACGCCGCGTTCATCGCCATGACTGGTCACGAACACCAGACAGGCCTCGCCGGCACTGCCGCGCAGCGCCTGCGACACGTTGGCGGCGCTGGCCACCTGGGCCGACGGATTGCGCCCGGGGTCGGATGTAAGTGTGCGGATGTCGCGCAGGCCACGAGCAGCGAGCTTGTCACGGAGCGCGTCGATGCCGTTGTCGAAAGCCGGGCTGTTGTTGTCGCCGGCGATCAGCACGGCCCGCCACTGCCCCGGCGAGATCGTGCCACCCCGTGGTGCCGCGGCGATTGCGCTGCTGCTCGTGGCAGGCGCTCCGCCCGATTCCTGGGTGCAGCCGACAACGGCAGCCACGATCGCGATCAGGGCCGCAATACGCAACGTCATGCCCAATTACTCCCTCTGGTCGGACCGATTGGTTCTCAAGCTGGCTAAGGCTGCGCCCCTACCATGCGCAAGGCCATGTCGCCATAGAGCTGAGCCATCTGCTCCTCGGTGAGGTCGCCGCCGGGACCGTACCATTTGGAGACGTGCGTGCACTGGTCGAGCAGCGCCATCGCGACCGTCTTGAGGTCATGCCGACCGTCGACATGGGGTGGCTCGAACACACCACGTTTCACCCCGTCGAGCAGGATGTCGACGAGAATATCGCGGATGGCACGGCGGCTACGGCGAATGTCAGCGACACGCTCGGCATCCAGCCACCCGATCTCACGATTGGCGACCAGCGCCTCGATCCTCAGCCGGCAATGCCGCACGACATAGACGCGCACGAAAGCCGCCAGCTTGGCACGTGGATCATCCCCCGCCCCTGCCACGGCCTGCTTGCATTGCCGTTCCAGCTCGCTCTGCGTCGACGTGATGATGTCGTGGAGCAGTTCGTCCTTGGACTTGAAGTGATTGTAGAGCGCACCCTGGGTGAGGCCGCAGGCCTTCATGATGTCGCGGACCGTCACCACCGGGTAACCGCGCTCGGCGAACTGGGCGAAAGCGGCGGCCCTGATCGCCTCGACCGGCGCCCGCGGCTCACGCTCGACGACGACAGGTGCTTCCGCCTCCTCCCGTCCCGATTTGCGCTTGCTCATCGGGCACCTCCGGCCATCTGCTGCACGATGGTCCAGGCCAGTTCGGCCGGCGGGCGAACCATCCTGCCCGACTCAGCGGCACGAACGTTGGAAGCCGTGCCATCCAGCGAACGGGCATAGACGCCCTGGCGGATGCAGGAAACGCGGAAGAGATTGTAGGCCATGTAAAAATCCCAAAGCCCCGTCGCCGGCACCGGCCGCCCGGAAAGCTCACAATAGTAGGCCACCATCTCGGCCTCGGTCGGCAGTCCCAGGGCCGCGAGGTCGTGGCCCAGCAGGCCCCCCCAATCCTTGGGCGTGCGCCACAGCATGCAGAGATAGGCGAGTTCAGCCAGCGGATCACCCAGGGTCGAGATCTCCCAGTCGATGATGCCGAGCACCCGAGGCTCGCTCGAATGGAAGATCATATTGTCGAGACGATAGTCGCCATGGACCAGAACGGTCTCGTCGTTCGGCGGCAGGTTGGCCGGCAGCCAGTCGAGCAGACGATCCATTGCTTCGATCTTCTCGGTCTCGGAAGCCTTGTACTGCTTGCCCCAGCGGGAGATCTGGCGGGCGACATAGCTGCCCGGGCGGCCAAAATCGCCGAGACCCAGGGCGACATAGTCGACGGCATGCAGGCGGGCCAGGGTCTCGAACTTGGCGCGATAGATCGCGAGCCGCCCCTCCTTGGGAACGTCCGGCAGCAGCGGATCCCACAGCACGCGGCCGTCGCAATACTCCATGATGTAGAAGGCCGTTCCCGCGACGCTGTCGTCCTCGCAGAGCGCATAGGCGCGCGGCGTCGGCACATTGGTGCGGTTGAGCGCGGCGATGACGCGGAATTCACGATCCACGGCATGGGCCGACGGCAACAGCTTGCCCGGCGGCTTGCGCCGCATCACGTAACGACGGCCGCCGCCGTCGGTCAGCCGGTAGGTCGGGTTGGACTGCCCTCCCTTGAACTGCTCGACCCTGATCGGCGGTATGAAGCCTTCCACGTTGGCGGACATGAAGCGCCCGAGCGACGACTCGTCGAAGCGATGCTTCTCCTGCACTTCCATGGTGCCGATATAGTCCGCGCCCTTTCTTGCCACCCTGCAGCCCCTGAACAGTCATTCATATTGGCGGGAGTTTGCGCGTACCGCGGAGCCCATGCAATATCGACCAAGGGAG
>MKRV01000088.1:0-10838 GCA_001897995.1 Alphaproteobacteria bacterium 65-37
CAGGCAGAATGCGGTGATCTGGTCGATGAGATGCCGGTCGGCGCGCGCGCCGGTTCCCTTGGCCGGCGCCAGCGGTCCGACCAACGCTTCCATGAAGGCGCCGACGATGCAGGCGGCGGCCACCGCCGGATCAAGCCGGGGAAAGGCGCCGCGCATGATGCCTTCCCGCAGGATACGTTCGAAGCCGTGCGCAAGCTTCGCTCGATAGTCGAGACGCACCATCTCGACTTCCGGATCGACCGGCTCGGCGATCAGCGCGTAAGCGAGCCGCCGGCCGCGCAGCGCGCGGCTGGCGAAAGTGCGAATGGCTGCTTCCAGCTTCTCGACGGGCGAGCCATCGGCGTCGGCCACCGCCTTCACGATCTCTACTTCACGCGCGGAAACAGTGGCCACGATCTCGGCGCACAGCTCTGCCTTGGCGGTCCAGTGGCGGTAGACCGTCCCCGTGGCGACGCCGGCTTTTTCCGCGACATTGTCGACCTGGGCGGCGGCCCAGCCGCCCTCGGCGACCAGGTCGCGCGCCGCCTTCAGGATGCGCGCCCGCTTGTCGGCCAGCCGCTTCGTCGCATTCTCGGTCTGTCGGTAAACCATTGGCCCGCGATCCCAGCATCAGACTTCAAACTATGAACTACAGTTCATTTTCAAGAAATGAACATGAGTTCATGATTTGAGTCAAGTCGCGATGCGGCGCGGCAGCAGCCAGAAGCAGAGCACGGCCACGACGGCGATGAGCGCCGCCATGATCAGCATCGTGATGCGGTAGCTCGCGAGATAGGCTTCGATACCGCTCGCGACGACGTCATGTACCATCTTGGCGTCGAACCGGTCGGTGTTCCCGGTCTGCACGTAGGCTTGCAGGATGCCGATGGCCTGGGCCTGCTCGCCCGGCGTCGCACCCGCCTCGGCGAGCCGCTGCCGCAGCAGCGGATTGAACATGCCGTAGATCAGCGAGGAGCTGAGTGCCAGCCCGAAGGCGAAACCGAACTGGCCGAACGCCGTGCGCGAGGAGCCGACGGCACCGACCAGCGCCGGTGGCGGTTTGGCGACGAAGACATTCGCCGTGGGCGTCTGGGTCAACATCAGCCCGGTACCGGCTACGAGCAGTGGAACGACGAACATCCAGTAAGGTGTCGAGGGGCCGGCGAAGCCCATTGCTGCCAACGCCGCCGCCATGGCGAGCAGTCCGGCCGGTACCAGCAGCCGCATGGAGACGCCCTTGGCGACCAGGCTGCCCGCCCAGCTCGCGGCGCCGATGCAGGCGACGATAAAGGGCAACTGTCCTAGGCTCACCTCGATCGGCTCGTAGCGATAGACGTACTGCCAGAGCAGCGACAACTGGATGGCGACCACGGCGTTGCCGATGTTGAAGGCGATACCGGACATGGCACCGACCATCAGCTCCGGATCGGTGAAGGAGCGGATCGGAAAGGCCGGCGTGGCCGACCGCCATTCCCAGAGGCCAAAGGCGGCCAGGAGCGCGAGACCGGCGGCCAGGGGAAGCAGCACCCGGGCGCTGTCCCAGCCCGACGAGGCGGCATTGCTGACGGCGTAGAGTGCACTCACCAGGCCCAGCGCCACCAGGACGAGGCCCAGGCCATCGAAACGTCCAGCATCGGGATCCTTCGCTTCGGGCACGGCCTTGAAGGACCAGACCAGTGCCAGCACGCCGACCAGCGGGCCCACCAGGTAGGCGGCGCGCCAGCTGATGCCGGCCAGGTATCCGCCGGCCACGCACAGGATGACGATGGCGAAGGTCTGCAGCGCCAGCCACTTCGCGACCATACGGGCAAGCTCCTGGGGGCTGCCCGCGATCGTGCGCAACAGAGCGAAGGAGAGTCCGAAGGAGGCGGCAAAGCCCACACCCGACAAGGCACGGCCCAGGGCGAACAGGGCCGGACTCGGGGCCAGCGCGGTGACCACGCCGCCGGCCAGGGTCACCAGCAGGCCGAGCAGCATCACCTTCTTGCGCCCCCAGCGGTCGCCCAGGCTTCCGGTGGCGAGGATGGTGGCGGCGATGCAGAGCGTGCCGATGCTGGCGGCCAGCGACCGCTCGGTGCCGGTCATGTGCAGGGCGTTGCCGGCGCCCACGACGGCGATGTTGTGGATCGCCGGGTCGAGGTTCATGGGCAGGGACGCGCCGACCAGCGCCAGCAGGGCCGTGCTGCCCGATGCGTTTCGCGGGGTGTCGTTCATGGATGGGGTTCTCTCGGAGGGGAGGCGCCGCGGCGCAGCAGCTCGACAAGGTCGGCCGGGCCGACGGTTCGCGCCACGCCGGCGAAATGGCAATCGAGGCGCGCCGGGTCGAGCTGCCCGGTAAGTCCGATGCAGACGATCACACTGCGCGTCTTCGTCAACGGATCGACGTCCTTGTCCTCGGCGTCCAGCGACCATCGACCGCCGGCAACCTGCAGCACGAAGCGACGATCCGGTGCCTCGAGCAGCCGCACGATGCCCTTGGCCCGAACGATTTCGGTCGGCAGCGTGGCGAGGGCGGCGCGCAGGGCCGTGCCGTCGAGCGGCAGCTCGCTCGCCAAGGTCCAGCTCGTGAACATCCGCCCATGGTCGAGGTCGGGCGACAGGGCGAGCCGCGCACCCGGCACCTCGGTTTCGATCCAGAGGCGAACCGCGCGGCAGGTCTCGGCATCCACGATGTCGGTTCTGCTCAGCACGATCAGGTCGGCGCCGGCGAGCTGCAGGCGCACCAGGTCGCCGACATACTTGTCGCGCGCTCGCATGCGAACGGTCTCGGGGTCGGCAACCACGACGATGCTGTCGAGGGCGAGCCGTGGATGGCTGCCGGCATAGTCGGCGATCCTGGCGGGATCGGCGACACCGCTCGCCTCGATGAGAATGCGGTCGGGTCCGTCCGAGCGCTCGGCGAGGTCATGCAGCGCGAGCCCGAGATTGTCGCCGATCGAGCAGCACACACAGCCATTGACCAGGCTGATGGTCTCGCCATCGCGGCCGGCGATCAGGGCGGCGTCGATGTTCACGCTGCCGAAGTCGTTGACCAGCACGGCGAGCTTCACGCCCTGGGCTTCGCTCAACAGGCGGTTGAGCAGGGTGGTCTTGCCGGCGCCGAGGTAGCCGCCGATCACGGCAACGGGAATCTGCTCTGCCATGGGAGGTCAGCCGACAGGGAAGACCCGGCCACCCACGACCGTCGCCTGGACGGGGATATCCCGGATCGTCATGGGATCGACGGTGAGCGGGTCGCGCGCCAGGATGGTGAAGTCCGCCCGCTTGCCGACGCGGATGCTACCGATCTCGTGGTCGCGATGCAGCAGATAGGCCGCGTTGAATGTCATCATCCTGAGCGCGTCGTAGGCGCTGACCCGCTCCTGCGGGCCGAGCACGCGGCCGGTGGCGGTGACGCGATTGGCCGCGCACCACAGGGTGAACAGCGGATCGACCGGCGATACCGGCGTGTCGCTGTGAGCGGAGACCATGACGCCGAGGCGAAGCGCCGTCGCCGCCGGATTGAGCGCCGCCGCGCGAAAGGCGCCGAAGGTATGGGCGCGGTGGAACTCGCCCCAGTAGTAGAGATGATTGGAGAACAGCGTGGCGTGGATGCCGAGCGACGCCATGCGGCGCAGCAGCGATTCGTCGAGCATCTGGCCGTGCACGATGAAGTGGCGGTGGTCGAAGCGCGGATGGGCGGCCTGCGCCAGGGCCACGGCCTCGATGAAAAGCTCGGCCGCCTGATCGGCGTTGCAATGGGCCACGATCTGCAGGCCGGCCTTGTGCAGGGCCGGCACCAGCGTGCGCAATTCGTCCGGCGCGCGATTCCACAGACCGTTCTCGCCGCTGCCGAGATAGGCCGGCGGCCGCAGCCGGCCGGTGAAGCCCTGGTTGGAGCCATCGAGGATGATCTTGATGCCCTGGAAGGCGAGCTTGTCGTTGCCCTTGCCGTCCAGCCCCTTGGCGAACTTGATCATGTCATCGACGCCGGGAACGGTGATGCCGTTGTTGTGCGCCACGATTCGGGCGGGGAAATCCTCGGCTTCCGTGGCGGCCAGCGCCGATGCGAGGAATGCCGGGTCGAAGTAGGTGCTGCCGCCGCCGTCGACGATCGTGGTGGCGCCGCGCGCCTGGGCGACGCGGGCGAAGTTGTAGAACTGGGCGGCATCGGTCGAGCCGCCGATCATGTCGGCGGCCACCGCCTTGACGGCGATCAGCATGGCGGCCATCTCGCGCAATTCGCCGGTCGGCGCTCCCGAGGCGTCGCGCAACACGCCAGGCACCCGGATCGCGGCATAGTTCGCCATCTCGAGGGTGGCCGAGTTCACCGACCCGACATGACAGCTCGCGTGCAGCAGGAAGATCGGGCGGGTCTTCGACACCTGGTCGAGTTCGTGGCGCGTGATCGGTGCGATCGGGTCGTTGAGCGAGGGATCCACTCCCCAGCCGACCAGCGGCTTGGTGGGATCGCTCATCGTCGCCTCGATCTCCTTCAGGCGGGCGATCAGCGCGTCGTTGTCGGTGAGGCCTTTCTGCAGCCTGCCAGATGGGTCGGGCCGGTCGATCGGCCCGACATAATGCGCCTTGGCCCACAGCAGGCCGTCCAGCAGGTGAGCATGGCTCTCGATCAGGCCTGGGATCAGGATGCTGTCGGCGAAGCGCTCGTCCAGGGTGCAAGGGCCCCAGGCGGCGCAGTCGTCGAGGTCGCCGACCTCGAGGATAATGCCGTCGCGCACGGCGACATGCGTGGCCTCGCCGACCGACGCATCCATGGTGATGATCTTCTTGGCGGCGAAAACGGTGACTGGGCCGGGCATGGTCGTCTCTCCTCGAAGGGGGGCAGTCGGCTACTTGGAAAACAGGAACTGGATCTGCAGGCGAAGCTGCCAGTCGGCGTCGTAGTCCCGCTTGGCCACGTTGTAGTAGGCCGAGAGCTCGACGCTCATGGGCACCTTGCCCAGGTGAAGGATCTTGCCGACGCCACCGCCCAGCGGCAGCAGGATCTGACGGCCGGCCGCCGCCAGCCAATCCGCCTTGAGAATCGGCGAAGAGGTGACGTACAGGCCGTCTTCGAAGACGTAAGTCAGCAGCGGCTGCAGGTAGCCGATGCTGTAGGAAGCGGCGGACGGGCTCGTGCCGAGCGACCAGGCGGTATAGGCGATACCACCCAGCACCCAGGGGCTGCCGGGTTCCCAGCGCAGGACGGCGGCCGACGGTCCGAGGCCGAGATTGTCGTTGCCCAGCGTACGACTGCTGTGCGTCGGCAGCTGGATCACGGGGCCGATGCCCCACACCCAGGGGCCGGTCGGAGCCGGCGACAGGAAGGGCGTGATCTGGATGTCGCCCAAGCCGGCGACGGCACTGATCTCGTGAGTCATCGACGGGTTGAAGATCAGCGGCACGACGGCCCGCGTGATAATGTTGAAGTTCGTCGACACGGCCGCCGGGACGATCGGCTGGAAGTTGAGGCCGTCCTGCAGCCCTTGTCGTGGGCCGTAGCGGAAATTGAAGTTGTTCTGGATCGGCACGGAGATCAGGGACGGCAGCGGGTTCTGGGCCTGCACCGCGAGCTCGCGCGGGCCCGCCTCGGCTTGCGCCGGGGCGGGGCGGACACTCCAGGCGATCAGCACCGTCGCGGCGATCGCGAGACGACGCGAGAGGACGCTCATCGCGTCGGCGCTCGTCAAAAGCGGAGGCCGATGCCGATGACCGGCCCGTGGAAGACGAGATTCAGGCCGTTGGCGTCGAAGCCCGAGCCGGTGCTGTAGTTCACGCCGATGGCGCGGTAGCCGGCCACGGCGGCGATGCGGACGCGGTCGGCCTGCCATTCGTAGCTGTAGACGCCGAGCGCCTGCCAGGTGAGCTGGCTGCCGAGCCCGAAGCCGCCGATGTCGCCGCGCAGCATGATGTTCTGGTGCGGCGTGAACTGGTGCCTGAGGCGCAGGCCGACCAGCGGATCGACCCACTGCATGGTGTTCGACAGCGAAACGCCGAACTGGCGCGAGCCGCTGAGGCCGAGCGCTGCATAGTTCGCGGTCGCCAGCGCGTCGACCGAAACGCTGGCCGAGCTGTTCCAGTAGCGAAAGCCCAGCAGCGCATCGACTGCCGTGAACGATCCGCCGCTACCCGACCAGCGATGGACTTCGTACAGGCCACCCAGTTCGGCAATCACCAGGTCGGTGACGAGCGCGGCATTGGCGGTGGCGCTGAGCTGCAGGCCCGGCAGCGGATTGCGGTAGGCCGCCGTCGAGCGGCTGAAGCCCAGCCGGGTCCAGACCAGGTCGCCGTAGAACCCGACGCGCCCCTTGTCGGCTTCGAAGTAGCTCATCCAGGCGAGCAGGGAATCGCTCTTCTGCACGAGGTCGATGAAGCTTGCGTTGATGTCCACGGTCTGGCCGCGGGCCGTGAGGTTGCCGGCGATGTTGATCGCCCAGCCATAGGTGGTGACGCCAAAGCGCCACGGCTCGGGATCTAGCGGGGCCGAGGCAGGTGCAGTTCGTCCGGCGGCGTCGAGCGCCGGCTGCTCGTCCGCCGAGGCGGTCGCGGCGCCGGCAATGGCGGCCGTTGCCAGCGCAACGGATATCGTGAGTGACTTGGCAAGACCGATCGATGGCGGCACGTAGGGTCCTCGAGCTGGGGTCCTCGAACTCGACCGGACGTGCGTAGCGGCAGCGACGGCGTGGTCGCTATCCGCTCAGCGCAGAATTTTCCAGCGGCGCGCGAGGCTTGGTGCCCATGGCCCTGGCAAGCGTTTCGCTCGGACGTTCACCGAAGGTCGCGGCATAGGTCGCCGCGAAGCGGCCGAGGTGCCAGAAGCCGAGCTCGAAAGCCACGCCCGTCACCGTCGTGTCGGCCGACGGTTGCCGCAGCATCGAGAGTGCCCGCCAGAGCCGGCGCCAGCGCAGATACTCCAGAGGCGTCCTGCCCGTCCTCTGTTGCACCACCGCTTCGAGCGAGCGCCGCGAGGCGCCGCTCTTGCGGCAGAGCTCCGCCATGTCGATCGGCCGGTCGCCCGCTTCCTCGAGCGCGCGTTCGAAGCGCATCAGGATCCGGGTATGGCGCCCGATGGTCGACCGATCGGGGCGGAACGTGCCGGCCTCGCCCATGGCGGCGATCGCCTCGATCATGCTGTTGCGCAAGGCGACGCGGACGGCCGGCGAAGCGAACGCCTGCGGCTCGGCATCGAGTTGGGCCAGCACCGTCTGGGCGAGAGTAACGAACCGCTGGCGCGGCACGATCGAGGCGACGCGCCAGCGACCGGCACGCGGCGCACTGGACGGTCCGAAGGGCAGCTCGAGTTCGGGGGCCTCGCCGAACAGGGACGTGTCGAGACCGAAGGTCGTGACGTCGGCCGCGGCGGCGCTGCGCATCGTGCCGCCTTCGCCCGGCCGCACCGCCACGAGATCGGTAACCCCGACATCCTGTCCATTGGCCGAACAGCGCGGGCTCATGACATGCCAGACATTGAAGCTCGGCAGGCGCTCGTCGGTGGTCACCACGCTCGCCTGGTCGACCTCCAGGCGGCTCAGCACGACCCCGTCGACATGAAAATGCCAGTACCGCCCGCCGAACGACGGTCCTGACTCGGCAATGCAACGGAAGTTCGCTCCGGGTATGGCACGCCCCAGCGCTTCGCCGTTATCCGATGCCGTTCGACGATAGATGTCCACCGTTGCCGATGCCCCCCGCGGAAGTCTGCCACAACTCCCGATGGACGCCGTCGGAAAATCGCATTGCCGTCGTTTGGAGATTTGCGCGGCACGGATAGCCTTCGTTCTCCTCTCCTCCGGAAGGTGACTGTTGGATTCACACATCGTTCAGGCGTCCTCTCCGCACATGGAGCGGCTTGGAACAAGCCGCGGAGTGGGGGGAGAGGAGGGGCCCCCATGCGCAGCATGGGGTAGGTGAGGTGGGTCAGAGATCTCTCAACCCGCACACCATTTCTGTGATCCACGCCCTCACCTTCCCCATGCTTCGCATGGGTCCCTTTCCTCTCCCGCGTTGCGGGAGAGGACAGACGAGCGCGACGTGTGAATACGACAGTTCTCTGTGCTTCGGGGAAGAGGAACATGAAGGTCGAGAGAACGGCGCAAAAAAAGAGCGGCTCGTGGGAGCCGCTCCTTGGTCTCTGTATCGAGGCTTCGCCTACTGCACGAGGATCTCGACGCGGCGGTTCTGCGGTTCGCGAACATTGTCGCCGGTCTGCACCAGCAGGCCCTGTTCGCCGCGGCCGATGACGGCGATCGCGGAGGCCGGCACGCCGTTGCGCACCAGCGCGTCCTTCACGGCGTTGGCGCGGCGCAGCGACAGCGCCATGTTGTACTGCTCCGAGCCCGACGTGTCGGTGTGGCCGGTCGCCGTGACGCGCGCATTGCCCTTTGCCCGGTAGGCATCGGAGGCCTGCTTGATGACGTTCAGCGAGGCTTGCGACAGGCGATAGCTGTCCCAGTCGAAGAACACCATGAAGGAGGGCGGTGCCGCGGCGGCGGGCGCCGGCGGCGGCGCTGCGGCGGCGGGCGGCGCGAACTTGTACTGCACGCCCATCACGGCCACGAAGTTGTTGTTGTTGTAGGTCACGTTGGCGCCGCCGATATTGACCCACGGATTGGTCGTGCCGACATAGCGGCCTTCCAGGGCGACGCGCCACTGGCTGTCGACATTCCAGCCAAGGCCGAGGATGCCTTCATAGGCGAACACCGTTGCGCCGAGCGCCGTGTTGCTGTCGACGAAGCCGATGCCGGCGCCCGCACCGACATAGGGCGTGAACGCCGATGCCGGGAAGAAGTCGTAGAGCACCTTGCCCATGACCTGGAGCTGGCCGGCGGTGCCGCTGAAATTGGCGAGCGGAATGCTGGCCGATATCGGCACGCGGCCATAGGCGACCTCGAGCTCGACACGCGGGCCGACGAAGTCGTAACCGACGATGCCGCCGACGGCCCAGCCGGTCGAACTGGTGATGGAGCCGCCGACATTGGTCGACGTGTTGAGGAACCAGGCAAGGCCACCACCGGCGCCGACGTAGAAACCCGGCAACGGATTGATTTCCTGTGCCTGTCCGACTGACGGCAACAGCATTGCCGCTGCCATGACGCCTAGTGCCTTCTTCATCGGCTGGACTCCCCCTGCGACGCGGTCTGGAACACTTGTCTTGGACACTCTACACGTACCGAGCGGTTTTTTCTGCTTATCTCCCGCTGTCTGCCGTGGCCCTCGCGACAGTGTGACGGGAAAGCCACATTCGATAGTCAACTATTTGCAACTCAACTGTCGTGTTGTCTTAGCTTGTAGTTCTCCATCACCCATTTGAGGGTCGTTCCGTACTGCGGGTCGGTCGCATAAACGCCCGTCAGTGCATCTGCAAAAGCCTCGGGATTGGCCACGACCTGCATGGCCGAGCGGTAGGGCGAGCCGGTCGACAGCAGCTTGCCGTGCAGTTCGAAGGCCTCCGACAGACTGGAGAAGCGGCGGAACTTGGCCACGATGGTGATGACCTTGCCGTCGATCACCTCCCGAGTTTCGCTCTCGACCGCCGGCTGGTTGTCCAGCGCCTTGATGCCGAACGGGTTGTTGCTGTCCGGCGGCATGGCCGAGCCCCAGGCGCTTTCGACGATCCACTGGGCCAGGGTGATCGACGCCGGGATGCCGAAGCGGCGCTGCGAGGCCTTGGCGGCCTCGATCACCTCCGGCGGCACGATCCCGACATGGCCGTAGCGGACAGGCGCCGGCTTTTCCTTGGTCACCAGGGGGCGGGCGGCGAGGGCATAGTAGGTCGGGCTGCCGGGGGCGACATGCCCGGTCGGCGGATTCATGTTCATGATGACGGCCTGGAAGGCCTTGATCGCGAGAATGGTCCCCGGATCCATGTTGCCGGTGACGGGGACCTCGGTGTGAGGCTTGGGCAGTCGCTTGTTGAGCAGGGACTGGATGACGAAAACGTCACCGGGGCCGTTCACGGCGTCGAGCCCCACGGACGTGAAGATCGGGGGAGCGACACTGCCCACCTCGTCGGTGCTCAAGATCGTCTGCGACGGGACAAGGCACATGGCGACGACTTCTTCCGAACGTCGAGCAACTTCTGCGCAAAGCTTGGCGCTGCCGGTTGGGGCCGTCAACTCTCAACGCGACAGGAGGCGCCGGGTAGAGCGTGTGCGCGTAGCTCGTGCTCCGGTGGCGACCTTGCCTTATAGTTCCCGAGGGAGCGGGCACACCTTCCCGCAGGGCGAGATGCGGACGGCTCGGCAGGCGCCGCAAGGCCTTGTCCGCCGGTCGTTTTTGGCCAAATGCGATTGCCGGGTTGCAGGTTCCACGACTAGTATTTTTCCGACGTTTATCAGGAGTGCGTCAGCACGTGACCCTGAAGCTTGCCATGATCCGCTGCCCCGACAATGTGGCGCCTCAACGACGGGAAGTTCGCGGCGGAGAGTTCTCCATTGGCCGGGGGCCGGACAACGAGTGGGTCATCGCCGACCCGGACCGCCACCTCTCGAAAAGGCACTGCCTGCTGGTCCATGACGCCGGTGAATGGGGCCTGCAGGACCTCAGCACCAACGGCACCTTCCTCAACCAGTCGAGCGAGCCGATCGGCCGTGGGACCCATCAGAAGCTGCGGAGCGGCGACCGCATCAAGTTCGGCCTCTATGAACTGGAGGTGACGATCGAGGAGGACGAAGACGCCCTCTCCGGTTCGTTGGGCCTGCGGTCCTCCCATCCCTTTGGTGAGCGCCCGTCCGACGAAGCGGCGCCTTTTCTCGACCCTCCCGGCTCCGTCCGCCTTCCGCCGGACTACGATCCGCTGACCGACAGCTCCGACCCCTTTGCCCGTGAAGGGACCCAGCCGGACCATGCGCCGGCACTGGACAGCGCCTTCCGCATGCCGC